>DATHQS010000281.1:0-8180 GCA_035482455.1 Candidatus Acidiferrales bacterium
ATCTCCCCCAAGCCAACGGATGATGAGCTGGCGAAGTTGAATTTTGGTGATGCGGTCATCATTCCCGCTTTTGGCACGGAGGTCAGCACCAGGCAAAAAATCGAGAAAAAAGTCGGGCGCGAAAACATCGTGGATACGACCTGCGGCGACGTGATGAGCGTATGGAAGCGTGTCCGCCAGTACTCCAAGGAGAGCGTTACCAGCATCATCCACGGCAAAGCCAAGCACGAAGAGACGAAGGCAACCACCTCGCAGGCGCGCGCCTATGGCAGCGGCCATTATCTGGTGGTGTATAACCTGGCCGAGACAGATTACGTTTGTGATTACATCCTGAAGGGCGGCGACAAACACGTCTTCCTGGAAAAATTCAAAGGCGCGCACTCCGAAGGTTTTGATCCCGATCTGCACTTGCAGGCGGTCGGCGTGGCGAACCAGACCACGATGTTGCGGGGCGAGACGGAGGAAGTGCAGCGCCGTTTCAAGGCGGCGATGGAGAAGAAGTACGGGGCGGAACCCATCGACAAGCATTTCCGTTTCTTTGACACCATCTGCGGCGCGACGCAAGACCGGCAGGATGCCCTGCAAAAGATGTTGAAGGAACCGATGAACCTGCTCATCGTCGTCGGCGGTTACAATTCTTCGAACACATCGCACCTCGCCGAGATGGGCGAGCAGGTGTTGCCGACCTATTTCATCAAGAACGCCAAGAAGATGGAATCGGACAAGCTGATCGTGCACTACGACCAGCACAAGAAACAGGAAGTGGAGGCGCGTGACTGGCTGCCGGGCGGCACCATCACCGTGGGCATCACCGCCGGGGCGAGCTGCCCGAACAACCTGATCGAGGACACCCTGCGCCGGCTGTTTGAATTGCGCGGCATTTCCGTGCAGGAATTGTTGCTGAAGAACAATTGACGTGCGGCACAAATTACGGCTTGGAGAGAAACCCGTGTTGCTTCATCATTCCGGCAATTAAGGACGAATTTAGCCATGCCGCGTTACCGACAGGAACTGGAACAGATTGAACGCCAGACGCTCGCACCGTTCGCCCAGTTCAGCGGCGATACACGCGGCCGCGCCCACCGGGAGGAACCGCCGCTCTGGCGCACGCAATTCCAACGTGACCGCGACCGGGTGATCCATTCGCGCGCCTTCCGCCGTCTCGAATACAAGACCCAGGTTTTTCTTAACGGCACCGGCGATCATCTCCGCACCCGCCTGACACACACGATGGAAGTGGCGGCCATTTCGCGGAACATCGCAAGTGCGCTCCGGCTCAATACAGATTTGGCGGAAACCATCGCCCTCGCCCACGACCTCGGGCATTCACCTTTTGGCCATAAGGGTGAAACCGTCCTAAACCAGCTGATGGTCGGACACGGCGGCTTTGAACACAATCATCACAGCCTGCGCATCGTCGAGGAACTGGAACAGAAGTATCCGAACTTCTCCGGCCTGAATCTTTCTTGGGAGGTCCTGGAAGGATTGGCAAAACATCAGACGGCGTTCGACCGGCCGGGTGTCAAGAAAGGTTTCATTGCCAAGAACCCGTCGCTTGAAGCCCAAATAGCCAATCTTGCCGATGAAATCACGTATTACAGTCATGATCTTGATGATGGGATCGACTCCGGCCTGCTTTCCGAGAAGGAACTTCACAAATACGTCCGCATCTGGGCACAGGCGGCGCAATCGGTGAAGAAAAAGCATGGCAATCTGCCCGAAGAAGGCCGGCGCTATTTCATCATCCGCACCATCATTGACATGCAGATCTCCGATGTGCTGGCAACCAGCGAACGGTTGATCACCTCGGCCAGGGTGCGGTCCGTCGATGATGTGCGCCGGTTCGCCAAGCCGCTCATCCAATACAGCCCCGAACGGCGCAAGCTGAACATCGAATTGCGCAAATACCTCTACAAGAATTTGTACTTCAATGAAGTCGTCAACGAACCGCATGTCCGTGCGAAGCAGTTATTGAGGGATCTTTTCGGCCACTATTTGAAGCATCCCAAAGAAATCGGCGACCAGGCGCGGAAACAAATCCGCAAACTCGGAATTCACCGCGCCATTTGTGATTATATCGCCGGCATGACCGACCGCTACGCCATTGCGGAACACAAGAAGTTCTTCGGCGACAAACTCAAATTCGGGTGACCGTTTCGCCCGCAGGCAACGCGGCCAGCAACTCGGCCACCGTCTTCACCTGCCCCGGCAACACCAGTTCCGGCGCAATCTCGCTCAATGGCTGTAGCACAAACCGCCGCAGATGCGCGCGCGGATGCGGCAACATCAGTTTGGGAGAATTTCGCGTCTCTGTTCCAAACGCTATCAAGTCCAGATCAAGCACCCGTGGCTCGTTGAGGACTGTCTTTGGTGTCCGGCCAAAAGCCTTTTCAATATCCTGCATTTTTTCCAGTAACGATTCAGGCGTCTCATTTTTTGGGGGAAGCAAGCCAACCACGGCATTTAAAAACGGCGGTGAACCGGGCGGACAGTCCACCGGCGTCGTTTGCCAAAGGGAAGATTTAAGGATCAGCTGGTCGCTGAAGGGTTGGGCCTGCGTCATCGCCGCCAAAATGATTTCTCGGGACCTGCCAAGATTGGAGCCGAATGCAATGAAGGCCAGTTTTGAGTTTTGAATTTTAAGTTTTGAGTTCAAGGAATCGCCTCCGAAGATGACTCAAAATTAAGAACTAAAATCTATTTCAGCCCCAGCACATCCTGCATGTCATACAGGCCAGGCTTCTGCTTCACCAGCCATTGCGCGGCACGGAGAGCGCCGTTCGCGAAGGTGTCGCGGCTGGAGGCCTTGTGCGTGAGTTCGACGCGTTCGCCGGTGTTCGCAAAGATGACCGTATGGTCACCCACCACGTCACCGCCGCGGATGGAGTGGACGCCGATTTCTGATTGCGTACGTTCGCCGACGATGCCGTTACGACCGTGGCGCGCCGCTTCGCTCAGATGCAGTTTGCGCACGGCTGCCAGGATTTCCGCCAGTGACTTGGCCGTCCCGCTGGGCGCGTCCTTCTTCAGGCGATGATGCATCTCGACCACTTCGAGATCAAAATCCGGCCCGAGGGTCTCCGCCGCCTTGCGCGTGAGCCAGAAAAGCGTGTTGACGCCCGTGGAAAAATTGGACGCCCAAACTATTGGCATCTTTTTGGCGAGCTTGCGGATCTCGAATGAATCCATATCCGTATGCCCGGTGGTGCCGATGACCAGCGCCTTCTTGTGCTTGGCGCACAATTTCGCCACCCCGACCGTCGCCGCATGCGCGCTGAAATCAATCACGACGTCGCACTTGTCGATGACGGCGGCAAGATCATCCCCCCTGCCAACTTGGGCGACGACCTGCAGCTTGTGGAAATTTCTGGCGCAGGAAACGAGCGCCTGGCCCATGCGGCCTTTGGAACCGGTGATGATGACTTTGGTGCTCATTTTCTAGGCGGAGATTTCAACGACAGTGTCCTTGTTCGCCAGCATGCCGCGGAGTTCGCGCTTGTAGCAATGCTCGTCAGGCGCAATGATGCCGGCGGCCTTCTTTAGATCCATGAAACGGCTGGCATGCTTTTCAGATTCCTCCCAGTCGGCCAGCTTCAACGCCGCGGCTTCAGCCGGCTGGCAGTACAAGGCATGGTCGAACTTCGCGCGGTCATGCACCTTGCCGTCATGTACGTGGACGGTCGGAAAGAAAAGCCCTTGTCGGGCCGATGGAAACACAAACGCCATCGGATGCACGGTTTGCGCGCCGGGTTTCAACTTGAACACTGCAAAACCAAAATGGCCATACTCCGGCATCTTGGCAAACAGTTCTGCCGGCAGTTGAAACCGTGTGTCGAGCCGGTTGAAATCCTTTACGGTCGGGACGAACGACGCCTCGAAGCTGCCCACTTGCACGACTTCCAACGTGTGCACGGATCTGGCGGATGGCACACTGTCGCCTTGCATGGCAGCCACGGCCGGCCGTGGAAATCCTGCGTCGAGATCGCTGAAAAAGTTATGGTATTTTTCGAGGTCGATGAAACGCACGGCATTTTCGTCCGAACCCTTTTTCACCGGCAAGGCCAGGACCATCGCCACCGGTTTCGCCATGTTCACCGTCATCGAATAGACAATGAACTGCCGACCGTCCCCACCCATACGGGCGAAGATGTTCGTCGCCGAAACGGTTTTCACCGGGCCTGAAAACATGCACATAACTCACTCCAACACATCGCAGCGTTTCAATGTCGTGCGCAGGACATCCCAGTTCTTGGGATTCATCGGCACGAGCGGCAGGCGATATTCCTCGTTGATCATTTTCATCATCGCCAGCGCCGCCTTCACCGGCGTCGGGTTGGTCTCGATGAACAGATCTTTGAACAACGGGTAAAACCGCGCGTGCAACTGGTATGCCTTCTTCGCGTCGCCGCGTGCAAAATAATTCACCATCTGCGACACCTCCTTGGGGATCACATTGGAGGCCACGCTGATGACACCATTGGCGCCGACGGACATGAACGGCAGCGTCAACGAATCATCGCCCGACATGATCTCGAATTTCGGCCCCAGCACCGCGCGCAATTGGCTCACCCGGTCACAGGTGCCGCCCGCCTCTTTGATACCGACAATGTTTTTGCAGTCGTGCGCCAGGCGCTTGACCGTGTCCACGGCGATCTCCACGCCGCAACGGCCCGGAATGCTGTAAAGCACGATCGGCAACGCCGTCGCCTTGGCGATGGCCTTGAAATGCTGGTACAAGCCTTCCTGTGTAGGCTTGTTGTAGTACGGCGCGACCTGCAGGGAACCGTCCGCCCCCGCCTTCTCCGCTTCCTGCGTCAGATAGATGGCCTCCGTGGTGGAATTGCCGCCGGTGCCCGCCAGCACCTTGACCTTGCCCGCGGCGAACTTCACGGAGAGCGAGATGATCTTGATGTGCTCCTCGTAATTGACCGTCGGCGATTCGCCCGTGGTGCCGACCGGCACAATGCCGTCTACGCCGCCCTTGATTTGAAATTTGATGAGCCGTTCCAGCGCCGCTTCATCCAGTTGGCCGTTGGCGAACGGCGTCACAATCGCAGTGTAGGTTCCCGTGAACATAGCTTGATAAAAGTCAGTAAGAATACAGCAAAACAGGCGTTTGGCGAGAATGAAGTTTACGCCACCTGCCCGGGAAAATATGCAGCCCCCAACCCCTCACGCGCCAGCCAGTTTCAGCAACCGCTCCGCCTGCTCCTTGGTCAGCGGCGTCACCGATAAACGCGACTGCTTCACCAGCGGCATGGTGGCCAGAACCTTGTCAGTCTTGATGACTTCCAACGTAACCGGCTGCTTTAAAGCCTTGTCCGGCGCGAGATCCACACAGGACCAGTCCCCCTCCTCCGCCGTGGCATCAGGATAAAACTCCTTCACCACCCGCGCGAGGCCGACCACCTGCTTGTCCGTCACGCTATGGTAAAAGAATACGGAGTCACCCTTTTTCATCGCTCTCAGATTGTTCCGCGCCTGAAAATTGCGGACGCCCGTCCACGCCGCCTTGCCGTCCTTGACGAATTGGGTCCACGAGTATGCCTCGGGTTCCGATTTCACGAGCCAGTAATTCATGCGGAGAAATTAACCGCCAGCCCGCCTCCACGCCAAGCGGAAATAAGATCTGTGTTTCATCTGCGGGCATCTGTGGCTAAAGTTGGTTGTGACCTTTTCCGACAATTTGAACTCAGTCCGTCAACGTATCGCCGCCGCCTGCCAGCGGGTGGGACGCGCGGAAGATTCCGTCACCTTGCTGGCCGTCTCCAAATCGCACCCGCCGGAGACCATCCGCGCCGCGGTGGACGCCGGACAGGTCCATTTCGGCGAGAACAAAATCCAGGAGGCCAAGGCCAAAATCCCGCTCTCTCCCGGCAAGGCGCGCTGGCAGTTCATCGGGCACCTCCAATCCAACAAGGTGCGCGATGCTGTGGAACTCTTTGAGATGATTCAGGGCGTGGACAGCCTCGCCATCGCACGGGAAATCTCCAAACGCGCCGAACAGGCCGCCAAGTCCATCCCCATCCTGCTCGAGGTCAATGTCGCCGGCGAGTCGAGCAAGTTCGGTTACCAGCCGGAACAACTGCTCGCGGAACTCAACGACCTGAACGCCCTCCCGCGCATCGAAATCCACGGCCTGATGGCCATCCCGCCGTTTAGTCCGGTCGCTGAGAAGTCTCGCCCGTATTTCCAACGTCTGCGTGAACTGAAGACCCGCGCGGAGGCTGCACTCGGCGCACCGTTGCCCCAACTCAGCATGGGCATGAGCGGTGATTTCGAGATCGCCATCGAGGAAGGCGCGACCATTGTCCGCGTCGGCACCGCATTGTTTGGTGAACGGCAGAAAGTTATCCGGACGGCGACTGATTAAGCCTCCCGCAAAGATTGCTTAATTTAATGGTAATTCCGCCGATATGAATTAGGTTAAAACCATGACGGTGGACACTTTCAAAAGCGAAATCAGCGCGGCGGTCAGGAATTACGACCGCTATGTCGTGTGCCTGCATAAGACGCCGGACGAGTGCGAGGCGGCGCTGACCTCTTTGCTCCAGAAGGCCATCAAAGCCTATGACACCCGCGCGGCTGGCATGCGCCATGGGATCGCCTTGGACAAGGAAGTCACCATCATCT
Source organism: Candidatus Acidiferrales bacterium (assembly GCA_035482455.1). Lineage (GTDB taxonomy): Bacteria > Verrucomicrobiota > Verrucomicrobiia > Limisphaerales > UBA11358 > UBA11358. The sequence goes on from DATHQS010000281.1 coordinate 6,634, forward strand.
TGAGCCAGGGCGATGGCGAAACGCCCCTGTGTGGCATTTATTTCAACCTCCACTCGCCCTACCGCAAAGACACGCTGCCGAAGACCGTGCAGCCGCTAGCGGAGAAATGACCCGCTCCGGCGACGTCAGTTGGCGCGGACGGTATCCCCCACCTTTGGTTCTCCCTCCAGGAGGTCCGCCACGATGTTGTTCTCCTGCTGCGGCCCCGTGACCCTCACTTCCGCGACTTTCATCCCCATGCGATAGAGGAACAAGGTCTGCTGCAACCTCGGCATCTGCTCCGCCGGGAAATTCAAGACCACAAAACGCCCCACCGTGTTCACGGAAATCACCTTTGCCGCCAGCGACATGTCCGGCGTCACGATCGCCGGGGCAACCGCCGCCGGCTTGACCGCCGGCTTCGCCGACTGACGGTGCGGGAACCAGCTGCAACCCGGAGACCACAACGCCACCAGCAGGATTGCGAAAAGCGAAATCTTGTTCATTTGATGGGAAAAAGCATTGTGCGTTTCCGGCTGGAAAGCAATTTCAATATTTCTCACCCCGCCGGCAGCGACGAAATAGGCCTGTTCGCAAGCTGGCACCCTGTTTCTCAAAATAAAAAACTGAACACTTGCTACCGCATCGCCAAAAATCCTACCAGTGTACATGCAATCGCTATAAACGCCGCCACCAGCGATTCCCCCGCGACCAGCCCGGAAGCGATTGGAATCGCGTACGTGTCCGCATTCTTTGTGTACATGCCCCGCCAGACCCTCACGATCAGCGCCCCGATAAGGAACGACAGTGCATTTTGAAACGGGATCACCCACGCGAGGCCCAATCCCATCGCCGACGGCAGGTACGGCTTTGCTTTCGGGTAGAGAAATTCCAGCACCGGCAAAATCATCCCCACCAGCGCACCGCCCACGATGGCGATGAGTGCGGTGTGTGGCAGATGGTTGATGCCTTGCGTCAGCAGGTCGGCGGTGGCTTTCCACATGTTCGTCGCCGGCGGGTTGAAGGCTTCCAGCGCCGCTTTCGTCGGCACCATCAGATACCACGCCGGCACGATGGCGAGCACGCCAAAGAACACGCCGAAAAATTGCGCGAGAAACTGCCGCCGCGGATTCGCGCCCAGCAGATAGCCGCTTTTCAGATCGGTGAGCAGATCCGCCGAGGCCGCCGCCGCCGCCGCCGTGGTTCCCGCGGCCATGAGATTCGTGGTGATGACGCCGGACGCGCCCGGCAGGACCGCGTACAGCAACTGCGTCACCTTGCCCATCGCACCGACCGGCCCCTGATCGGTGTCGCCCGTGACACGGCAACATACAAGGCACAGCACAAAGGACAACGCCACGGAAACCAGCCCCAGCCAGATGGCGATGTGAAAGGCGAAGAACTGCACGATGATCAACCCGATGGTGATCGGGATGAGGCCGATGACCAGCCATGAGTTCGGCACCTCGACCGCTTCCGCGGTGGTCTGGGCGACGTTGCGTTCCTCTTTTTTGAAAATCATGAACGACCGGGCGACCGTCCGCCAATTCAAAGCCACTTGCGTAAGA
>DATHQS010000282.1:0-27230 GCA_035482455.1 Candidatus Acidiferrales bacterium
GTTTGAGGTGGTGTTGCCCGGATCACCGCCGGGTCCGACCCAGTAATAATTGTCGCGCGCGTAGAAGTTCGTCACGCTGGATGCGTAGTTGAAGGTCCATTCTGGCCGGTAGATACCCAGCGAAACCAAGTGGGGCTGGCCTTCAGGAAAAAGATAATACCAGTCAATCCCGGTCGTGGTGTAGCCGCCGCTCTCCGTGTCAATGCCTGCATAAAGATCATAGGGACTGCGGCCAAGACTCTGCGCCAGCGAACGGGAATTTGGCAGCTCGGTGGTGTCTCCATAATTGCTGCCCCACCAAAAATTCAAAAACATGTTGTCCGAAACCGGCCCGCCCGCCCCTTGAAAAAAAATCTGGTCATAGCTGTCCAGCTCATTCCGATAATCAATGCTGCCGTTCTTATCCATCGCGTCATACCAGATAATCTTCAGTCCGGGCGCCTTTGCGTGAAAATAGTTGATGAAATTGGTCATCGCCGCCGCCGTTGCCGGCGATCCGCCAGCGGTCTCCTGATTGATAAACCAGCCATCGAAACCAAAATACTGCGCCGCCTGGATCAGCTTGTCTGCCACCGGAAAGTTTGTGCCGGACTGCTGGAGAAAATCATTCACCCATTGAAAACGTCCGCCATAAACGGTTGGCGGAAAAAAGACGTTGCCCATCATCATCACGCCGTTGCGGTGGGCTGCGTCAATGACGTGCCCGTTGGGCACGAGAACAATGCCCGAACCGGCCGATCCGCCCCAATACACCATGGATTTCATGTATTGCCAGTAGTTGCCGGCGTAAAAGCGGTTCGTGTGCGAGCCCTCGGCGGAGCTGACCGGCGTAGAATTGAACGCCACCAGCGACATTACGCCCGCTTCATTGGTGCGGGCATGGGGATTTACATTCAACGCGGGGTTAACAAACCGCATCGCCAACGGAATGGTGCTTTTGTTGTAAAATGCGTCCGGGTCGTTCGTCGGATTCCAGTTTAGAATTGTAGCGGGATAAAATGACGGTGCGACCGGCTCGCCTAAAACTTGGGCCCTGGCGGTCAGACCACCCAGGAGCAGTGAAACGGCCGGCAACAGGACAGCCAGACTGGCTTTTGAAAAATTCACGAAATACATCAGTCTGATCGGGGGAAAACGACCGCCACATGGCGTGATGAGCGGCCGGTCACGCCGGCCAACAGCACGTCAAAAGCAAAGATTCGGGTAGTCATGGGAATCACCCGTTCAAGGTCGCATCCGGCAGGATTTAACGCCATTACACGAAGGTGTAACGGCCATTTTCCACCCCCTTGGCGGAAAAAGTGAAACAGACACGGATGGTTATATCCCGAGGTATTTTACCACGGCTTCCGTGCGCGAACTGACCTGGAGTTTTTCGTAGATGTTGTGGCAGTGTTTGCGCACGGTTTCAATGCCCACGCCGAGCATGTCAGCGATTTCCTTGTAAGGCAACCCCTTGGAGAGCAGCTCCAAAACCTCACGTTCACGCGCCGAGAGGGGCTGTTCCACGCCGGGGCGGGACGGCTGGTGATGGAAGTGCTGGACAATCTTCCGGGCAATCAGGCTGTTCAACGGCGAACCACCGCTGGCCGCGTCACGGATGGCCTCCAAAACTTGCGTGCCTTGCCCGGCAGTCCGGCCCTTTAGCAGGTATCCGACCGCGCCGGCCAGCAGCGATTTGAAGATGAGGTCGGCGTCCTCGTATACCGTCAGCATCACATACTGCGTGCCGGGAAGCTGGCCTTTGAGGTGCCGTACGCAGTCCACGCCGCTCATCTTGGGAAGATTGATGTCCATCAGCACGACATCGGGCCGGTGACGCGGAATTTCCTCCAGCGCCGCCTCGGCGGAACGATGGCTGCTGATGCAGGTGAAGCCATGCGCGCGTGAAAGCTGATGTACCAGCTGCTCGCGAACAACATTGTCATCCTCGACCACGCAAACACGCACAACGCGTGCGGGCTGGGCCATGGCGTTCTCGGTTTTGGTGCTGGTACCGGTCATTTTCATAATCTTTAGCCGGTTTGACCATTGGTGCCAATTACACGACCGTGTAATTGCGCCCGCTGGAGCACGAGGCGCACCGTTGTGCCTTTTCCAGGCTGGCTGGTGATTTCCGTGCGCCCGCCGATGTCTTCCAGCCGCCGGCGCATGTTCGGCAGACCGTTACCTTCACCTCCAACATTCCCGGTGTCAAATCCACGCCCGTTATCGGTGACAGTGATGGTGAGTGCGCTGTCATCCAGTTGCAAGGTGACCTGCGCCTCGGTGGCGGCGGCATGGGTCGCGACATTTTGCAGCGCCTCGCGCGCGGCGAGCAGCAATTTGTGCCGGACCTCGGCGGTCAGGGCCATGGCGGGCAGCACCATGGGCACATCCAACACACAGCGTACCCGCGCCAGGCTCATATGTTGCTGCGCGAACTGGCTCAGGTAATTCGCAAAGCTTTCCAGCGAATCATGACGCGGGTTGATGGCCCACACGATCTCGTCCAGCGACTGGATGGTTTTCCGCGCCGTGGCGGGGATCAAACGGAACCAGCGATCAACCTCCTGCGCGTCCTGTTGCGCGGCCTCGACGCGCTGGCTCAGGAAGACGATCTGCGTCAGGTTCGCGCCGAGGTCATCGTGCAGATCCTGTGCGATACGGGCGCGCTCCTTTTCCAGGCTGCGCTGGCGCTCCGTCTGCTCGCGCAGCTGGATTTCCGAGGTCAATTGATTGGTCCGCTCCTCCACTTGCAGGCGCAGTTGTTTGATCCAGATGAAGGCGGCCAAGATCACGAAGGCCATGCCGCCCATCGCGGCCAATGCCCGGCGCATGTTCCACCATGGCGGGCGGGCCAGCACGATGAAATCCGCCGCCGACCGGGGAAGGATGCGTACCGCTCCCACGCGCAGGCCAAGCTCGGCGTACGGCATCTGGTCGATCTGGCATATGCCCGTGACCCGCACACGCGTGCCGGGCACGAAGGCAGGCAGCTCGACATTGGTCGAAACCAGCACCTGCAACGTGCGATCCATCCATTCCAGCGCCAGCGCGTTGTGGGCGCCCAATGCATTTTGTCCGCGCACGACGCCTTCCAGCATCACCAGCGCGGAGTCCAACGTACCGGCGGCGATGGCGTTGGGCGTGGCCTCGGTCGCCTTGACAGGCAACGGGCCGTCCAGCTTGCGCACGGTAACCTCCGTCAATACCGGCGAATAGCCGCGCGTTTCGGGAAAGCCGGTGACCTCCAACTGGTCGCCGGGGGAAAATTGCAAATCCGATTTCAGCGAAACATCATTTTGCGGGCTCTGCCAGAACAGCCAGCGCGAGCGACCGAAGCGCGGATCAAGCAGGACTTCCGCCTTCAAGATGCCCATCGCGCTGCCAGTCGGGTCCTGCAGAAAAAATTTCTGGCCTTCCTGCAGGGTCAGGACCCCTTTGAGATGGACGCGATGAAACGATTCGCGCGGGCCGCTCAAGCCGAGCAGGCTGCCGATGGGCTGGATTGGCTTGGAAAAAGGATCCACCGGTTCCTCGGTGACCTCGAGCTGGTCGATGGAAGGGATCAGCAAATGGATGCCCTGGATGCGGCCGCGTTCATCCAGCGCGGTGACGCCCACGCCGCGCACACGCACGGCGGCATCCACCAGGTTGTTCACCACGGTGGCGGAACCCGCGCCGATGCTGGCCATCACTTCCCGGCCATAGCAGATCATCAGCAGATGTGCGCCGTCTGTCGCGCGCACCACGCCCTCCATCTCGATCCACTGCGCGTCCATCCGCCCGCTCATCAACTGGCTCAGGGAAAGCCGCTGCGGCTGGGGAAATTTTCCGCGGCCCAGCACGGTGATGTGCTCGGCAGAAATGATGGGGTTGCCCACATCACCCACGCCGGCGACGCCTTCGACTTCAACAAACATCCCGGCATCGGTGATTTTGCTGCTTTCAGCCGCCGAACCCGGAAAGGCAAACTGGATTCCCGCCGTGTCGTCCTGGATGAACGCGCCCACCAAGTCGGTGACGATGCCGCGGATCTTCACCCGCGGGCGGGTGCGCAGCTGTGGCTCGGTCAATTTCCGGATCTGTTCAATCTTGGTGAGAACAGCGGACGTGGCACCAGGCTGGCTGCTGGCGGCGGGCGTCTGGGGAATCGTCCCGGACCCCGATGGCAGAGTGCCATCCGCCAGTGTTATCGCTTCGGCCCCCGATGCCCAAAGACCGGCGGCCACCCACTGGCCCTGTTCGTTGAAGGCATTGCGACAGATGCCGCGCACCGTCACCCGCGTGCCGGCCTTGGGCAAAAATTCCGCCTTTTCCAGATGTTGCAACCGGACCTGCATGGCGAGGTTCCCATCCTGCAACTCGAACATCCCCTGCCCGCCGGCATTGCCGACGAACTTGATTTCGCCCTCGGCCTCGACCCAGCGCAGATCATCACCGGGCGACATCGGCTGCTCCAAGGCGACCCGCTCCGGCGAATCCGGCGGACTGACATCATGGACCTGCACTCGCGCCTGACGCAGATCCACCTGGTTCCGGCTCCATTCACTCACGCCTTCCACCAAAACCCGCTGGCCGGGCTTGAACTGTTCCGGATTGGGGACGTCGTGAAGCTCCAGGCAATCCGCCGCATCCAGCAGGTACAATCCGCCCTGGTCGAAATGGCCGCCGACCACACCTTCGATCTTCGCATGATAACCATCCGCCGCGCGCGCGCGAAGCGCGAGCAACTGGCTGGCATTGGTGATGAGCAATCCATCCGGCGGGATGTACTGCCATTGGATCCAGCTCGCGCAGGTGGAACGGTTTTCCGGACGATCCAGCCACTTGGTTTCCACATGGCCGTCGAACAGCTTGGCCACGCTCTCCGCCGGGGGGTTGTCGCCCTGGGCCGTGATATGGTCGGTGAAGACGGGGACCGGGCTGGCATCATCCGCCGTTGCACCGGTCAATTCGATTTCGGCGAGTTGGACGGAGTTGGCCACTTTGGGATCCCGGACGCGGTCGATCTGCAGGCGATAGATCTCAAACGCCCGCGGAGCGGCCACCTTGAAGCTGCGCCGCTGGTGACGTTCGGAAAAGGTTTCATTTTTCCGGGTGTCAAGCGTCACCCAGGTTTTGCCGCCATCATTGGAACCAAGCAGCCGCCAGTCGGTCGGGTCGCGCTGTGAGAAATCATTGGCCGAGATGAGGGCGTATTCGGCGATAAGTTTGCCGCGCGAAGAAGCGGGGGCGGCAAGCAACGCACTGACCGGCAGGAAAACAAAGGCCAACAGCAGAAAAACCGACATGACAATTCCAACGCGGCTTCCACACACCGCAGCGAAACTGGTGGAATGACGATGGTTTCGGTTGATCACGTTGCTGGACAATTTACGCCCATACCGCCCCGAGGCAACCACCAAGACGCCCATTCCGGGCTGGGCTGGACCGAGATGGCGACGCCTTATTCAGTCATTGTGCTCTGGGAATTTATGGGGAGGATGTTTTCCAAGGGTTCGCGGTTCCCGAATACCCCCGGTGCCAGTTCAAAGTCTTGATATCTTGAAGATGTGTTTTGCCTACGCTGCCATCAGCAAAACCCATGTCAATCACCCCCGGGATGGGCTGGTTGAAAGTCGCGTGGGCGCCGGCCAGCAGCGGATGGCGCGCTATCATGAGGCGGTCGATCCCGTTCGGGATGTTGCCAGAGTCACCATAGGTCAGGTCCAGATTTGGCGTCGGCGTGTCGGTGATCTGGACCCATATGTCCATCCAGGCGGCGTCAAAAAAAACCGGTGTCAGGCTGCTCTGGGTGATGGCCGACTCTTTGTTGAAGTAATTTGGTGAATTGGCAAAATTGGGATCATTGACATACAACCAGCCGTTCATGGCGTAACTGCCTATATTTTGATTCGTGTCGGCGACGGTCGAAAAACTGTTCCAGTCCCAGCAAGCCATGGCATTGCCTTTGGCCAGGCCCGCGCCCGCCTTGACCCGGTCCGGAGCCGCCGGACACGCGCGGACTTTGTTCACCTTGGACTGGTAATCAACCAGCGGTTTCATCCATAGCGTGTAGGCGGATCCACCCCCGTCGATTCCTGTCCCGTTGTTATCACCCACATACATGATATAGGTCAGCCCCCACTGCTTGAGGTTGCTGATGCAGGCGGCCTGCTGCGCCCGCGCCTTGGCCTTGCTCAAGGCCGGCAGCAGCATCGCCGCGAGAATGGCGATGATCGCAATGACCACCAGCAACTCAATCAAGGTGAACGCGGCATTCGGGTTCAATTTTCGTTTCATAATCCTAATTCTGGTTCCTCCGGCTCAAGGATGACGGAGGCGATAGAACACATTTGTTTTCGCCGGATTCATGGTGATATTCAAGTTGGTGACGGATTGTGATCCGGCAATGTCGAACCAGAAATTTGTGTTTGCCAAACTCACGCTGTTTGATTGTGCAATCCACCCGCTGTTTGTCGGCCAACCAAGTGACAGATTGCTGCCTGAAACACTCACTTGTATTGGTCCCGGATTGGGATTGATCGTCGTGCTTCCAATCACAGTGACGCTGCCGGAGGCGGTGGTCACCGTATCCACGCCGGTTTGGCCAGTCCATGTCGCCGGAAAATTGGCCGGATAAGCCGCCGCCAGTGCAGTGTAGGAGTAGGTGCCGCTGTTCAGGTTGGTGCCATTGATGCTGACGCTCAAAAACGTATCATTCCGCGTGAGGTTCATCTGGCCGTTCAGGACCAGCGTGCCGTTGGTGTTATTGATATCATAAGCGGTCTGCAACGCCCCCATGGCCCCGACCGTGATGGTATTGGTGCCAAGCGCGCCAGGTGTGCTGCCCACCAGCGTCGCCGCAATCACGTTCCAAGTACCGTTATAGGTGTTGTTCGTGCCGGCAATGTTCAACGCCGTCACAACCGCGGGCTGGAACGTGGCGTTGGCCCAGCCGGTGTAGCTCACCGCGCCATTACCAGTAAGCTTTGCGTTGATGGTGATGGACCGGCCACCGGTTGAGCTCAGGCCGGCCACCGACGTGTTCGCCACGACGTTGACTTCACCGCCGCCGATGGTGTGATTGCCATTTCCATCGGTGAAGGAAAGGATTTCCCCGCCGTTCATCACCAGCTTTGTGTATATGGAACCGGGGCCCTTCAAAATCAACGCCCCGACATCCGCGTTGGGCAAGGCGGTGTTGAGCAGGCCGTCACCAAGGACATTCAGCACATTGCCGGGGAACGGGGCGTTGGTAGCCGCATTGGGTGCGCGCAAGCCGCCCCCAGGAACGACATAGTAGGTGCTGCCCGGCTTGGTCAACGCTGAAACAGAGGCCGATAAACCGTCACTCCAGGCCGTACCCGTATTCCAATCCGACCCGCTTGCCAGCACGGTTGAGTTGGTGATCGCTTCCGCGGGGCCAACCGGATTCACCGTCAGCGTGACCACGGAACTCGTCACCGCCCCGTAGAAGTTGGTCACCACCAGCGCGAAATTGGTCGCGTCAGCCACCACGATATTGCTGATGACCAGGCTGGCGGAATTGGCCCCGCTGATCCGGCCGCCGTTCACGACGTTGAAATAATTTGCGCCGTCAAAATACTGCCACTGGTAGGCCAGTGGCTGGCTGCCGCTGGCGGCGGCACTGAAGGTGGCCGTCTGCTGTTCATATAATGTTTGCGAAACCGGCGCCGTCGAGATGACCGGCGGAAAATTGGACACGCCCGACGCGGCCCCGTATATGTTTTGCAGCTGCAACTGGCTCAACGATTGTGCGTAGATGGCCGCGCCGTAAACCGAGCCATCAAACTGGCGGTTTCCGGTGGAAAACGCGTCATCACCGATCCATGTGCTGGCCGAGAAGCTTTGATTCACATGCGTGAAAGGCTGTGAAGCGGAGAGCAATCCGTTGGCATTGAAGATATAGATCGTGGCGTTGGTCGGCGTGATCACGAGCGCAACGTAGGACCAGATGCCGGGAGGCGGGGCGATTTGCGAATTCCAGCCAAAAGTTCCCGCGTCGTTGTTCCAAGTATAGCCGAGTGTGCGGTTTCCGTTGCCATCCAAACTGGCGGTGAAATCCAAGCCGGCGGTCGTTCCGCCCCCACGGCAGAAAATAAGACCGCAATTCGCCGGCGGCAGGCCGGGATTGATCCATGTGGCCAGAGTGACCGTGTTGGTGTTCAGGTTCAGAGGCGGAATGGCCACATGGGAGTTGGAAGTGAATCCTGAAAAGTGTGCCGCCAAGGTCGCCGGGTCAAAGCCGGGAAATCCATTTGCCGGTGTCGGGCCGGCGACGCCGTTGAAACCATTCTGCGCCGTGACACCATAGAGCCCGTCCAAATCACCTTCATAATCGAAGGCTGTGGCCATGCCGGTCGAAGGGTCGGTGTTCTCCTGGAACATGTACAACGCCGCCGGCCCGGCCGAAACGGCCGCGGCTTCGTAATTGGTCGGCGTCAGATAAGTTAGCGCCGCCGGGGTGCTGGTGACCGAGCCGTAGTTGTTGGTTATCACTACGTCATAGTTGACCGCGTCGCCGGAACTGATGTTGCTCAAGTGCAACGTGGTCGTGGCGGAGCCGGAAACGCTGGAACCATCCGTCAGCGGCGTGCCGGCCTTGCGCCATTGATAATTCACCCCGGCCAAGTTCGTCACCACCAGTTGAACTGAGAAGTGCGCTTTGCCGCCGGCATAGGCGCTGTCGCCCACCGGCTGGGTCGCGATGGACGGACCGACAAGGTAGAAGGTGATGACCAGGTCAATCGATTTGGTCACGGCATTATTAGTCAGATAACCCACCGGACTGCCGGTGCCCGGCAGGGTCACCGCCAGTGTGGTCAGATTATTTCCGCCATCTACCAGACCCGGCGCGGCGTTAGTGTATTTGATGAGCCGAAGCGTTTTAGGCAGTGAATCAATCGCGGGCAGCGCGGTTATGTTGATGGTGTTCGCCGAACCGGCGGTCCCGAAGGTGCCGACCGCTATGTTCGTATTGAGCAAACTTGCGACCAGCGTGCTGTCATTCAGCGTCAGTGCGCCGCCAACGGACAATTGCGCGCTTGCCGCCGAGACGTCCAGCGTAGAAGACGTGTTGTTGGAAACGGACGAACTGGTGTTCACAGAACCGGCACCCGTCAACACCAGTGAGCCGGCGTTGATGACTGTGTTGCCCGTATAGGTGTTTGCCGCCGATAACGTCAGCGTGCCGCCACCTTGCGACACCAGTCCGCCGGCGCCAGACAGGACGTTGCCAATGCTTTCGGCAAAACCGCCGTTATCAATCGTCAATTTGCCCGAAACCAGATTGACGGAATTGATGCCGTTTGTGCCCGTGAAGCCGTTGAAGAAATTCGCACTTGTGGCCAGCGCCGTGATTTGTCCGCCGTTCACATTGATCGTGCCCGTGCCCGCGCCCTTGCTGAATCCGTTCACCGAGCAGATGCCGCCGTTCAAATTCACGGTGCCGACATCGCCCACCGAATCGGCCACCCGCACCAACGTGGTGTCATTGAACGTGGCATTATCCTGGATGGTGAATGTTCCCTGACCGGTTCCATTTCTGCCAATGATGGTTTCATTCCCCGGAGTGGTCCATGAAGCGTTATCCCTCAACAGCAACGCGCCCGAACCGCTGTTGTTCCCGCCGACCCACAACACCCCGCCACCACCCGATTGATTCTGGTTCACAATCGCGTTGCCAGACACGGTTAACACGTTATTCGTGTTGGCAGCAGAGGCGGAGCCAAGCACGAGCTTCGGCAAGTTCAAGGTTGCGTTGCCGCCGACATTATACACTCCGTTCGCACCGCCGATACGGCTGTCCGTGGTAACGGTCGTCGTGCCGCCGTTGATCAGCAGCGTGGCGTTGTCGGCCACAATCTGCAAATTCGCCAGCGTGGTGGTGGCGTTCGTGAGCAACAGCGTGCCGCCGGCGGTCAGTTGGGCGCTGTTCAAAGTTGAATTGCCCGACAACGCCAGAATGTTGGTACCGGCCTTGAGCAAATTGGCGCTGCCGCTCAAACTGCCGCTGTAAGCCGTGGCTTGATTATTTCCGCCCACCGTCAGCGCGACAGCGGCGCTGTCGGCATTCACCTGGCTGATGTCGCCCGTGCCGGCCAACCCGCCCAGCGTGGCCGCCGTGATGCCGCTGGCAAAGCCGAGGCCGTTGGCCACGTTGTTGCTCACCGTGCTGTTTTGCAGCGCGGCGGCGTTACCCACGGTCAGGAGACCACTGTTCACCACGGTCAAGCCGGAGAACGTATTGGCCACGCCCACCGTGACGTTGTCACTGCCGTTTTGCACCAGGGCACCGGAACCGGAAATGACATTGTTCAAGGTCAGATTATCCGTGCGGGTCAACGCCAGTGTGCCGTTGTCGGCGACCGTGGCACTGCCAAGGCTGCCGCCGGCGTCATTGTTGCCGAGTTGCAACGTGCCGGCATTGATGGCAACCGCGGACAAAATATTCGCCCCGCTGTTGTCGATCACCAGTGTGCCATTGCCGTTCTTGGTGATCGTCGCGCTGCCGGCGATCGCCGAGCCGCCGGCCAGGATGTAGGTCTTGGCGGCGTTGTTGCTGATGCTCGTCGGGGAACGGTCACCGGTCAGTGTCACGGTAATGGGGCTGGTGCCGGTGGCGCTGTCGTCAAAGACGGTCAGCGCGCCATCAACAAAATTCGTCGGCCCCACGCCCGAAAGCAGGTTCCAATTGAGCGAAGTGGTGTCCCAGTTGCCATTGCCAGTCGCCCATTTGACGGATTGTGGCGCCTGGGCATAGACCAATTTCAACTGCTTGGCGGTGACATCATTGGTCAGGATGGCGATGAAGCCGCCAACCGCTGGCAGGGTGTTCGCCACAAAACTGCCGGAGCCGCTGATGGAACCGTAACTCATCAACAGATAGGTGTTCGGCCCGGTCAGACCGGTGCCAGTCACCGTGACATTCACCGCGCCGTTCAAACTCAAGGCACCATTAATCGTCACCGCCGGGATGGTGGTGCTGGCATTGGCGCCAAGGGTGAAATTATTGGTCAGATTACCAGAGGTTCCCAACGTTAGGCTGCTGTTGGTGAGCGACTTACCGGCGGCGGCCACCTGTACTTCCAAAGCCCCGCCATCAGAAACCGAGTAACTACCCGCGCCAGTGCTGGCCGTGGTGGTGACAAGTTTGCCCGCACTGACCAGGGTCGGGCCGTTATAAGTGTTTGCCCCGGTGAGCGTGAGCGAGCCGGCGGCATGCGTCGTATTGGTCACCGTCAACCCGCCGTCCGTGGCGGCATCGCCGGCAAGCGTGCTATGCAGGAGGGCTTGGCCAATAGTGATGTCAAAGCCATTGTAATCGACCACCCCGCCGTTATTGCGGACGTTGGCGGTGGTAAGACCGGTCATGAAGGTGGATGCCAGCGCACTGCTGGCCGCCTTGAGCGTGCCACCATTGAAGTTGAAAACAGAAACCGCTCCAGCGACGCCGAGCTTTACCTGGCGGGAAATTTCGGTGCCACCATTCAAATTGTTCGTGGCCACCGCCGTTGCGTTGTTGCCGAGCAAAATGGGAGTAAGCGGCACGTTCAGCGTGCCACTCACAACCGACACCACGCCCGTTGAGCCGGCAGCATTGCCGATCGCAAAAGTTGCGGTACCGGTATTGTTAAAAGCTCCTCCTTCAATGCTCAATGTGGCAGAAGTGTTGGCAGAGGCGCCGATACGCACACCACTGCCCGCACCGGTATGCGAAGCAACACCACCGGTCATTACTCGCAACATGGATCCCGCCACGCCATCAATCGAAAAGGCAAAGGCGTTGGGCTGTGTTATTGTCCCGCCATTGGCAATGATCAATTGACCGCCAAAAGTGGTGCCAGCGTTAATAAAACCCCCATTACCTGTTATTGCCAATGTCACATTCGTGCCAATGGTCGCTGCCTTGCCCGAAGCAACATTCACAGAATTTCCGCCCGTACTGGCGGTAACAGTTACCGGAGTGTCATTGGTAAACGTGTAGGAATTGTTATTTGTGATGGAAGTGCATGACAGGGTGGAGCATTTGATGAAGATGCCATCCGCTCCGCCAAACGTGGGGGAATCACCGGTGGCAAACGCCACGCCGGAAGCGCCCGTGGCCGTCGTGGACCAGTTCAGTGACGAAGTGTCCCATGTGCCGCTGACCGGACTGGATCCCGTTCCCGCCGGGCCGCCCCAAAACTTGTTTGCCGCCAGCGCTGAGCCGGCCATTCCCGCAATGGCCAGCACCGTCACCATCTTTTTAAGCAACGCCGGCATGCCAGACCGTGGAAAAAGCCCGCAGGTCTGCCTGATGTTGGCCGCCAACGTTTGAGGTGGGATTGTGTGTTTCATGTCTCGGGCTCTTTGGGTTTTAGGTGGGGGTTTGAGGTTCATGGAACCTGACAGCTATCACAAGGCAGGAATTGCCAATTTCTACCTGCCGGCACCCAGTTGGATTCCCCGACGGAAATCCAATGGCTCCGGACTGCATTGTTGTGATACTGCGTGGCGACCATGGGCTGATGGTTAAACAGTCGCACACACAAAGCCATTCCGTCGATTACACGTTCGTGTAACAAGACCGAATTCCCTGTATACAATTAGGTTTCACAACTTATACGATGGCAAATCGGCGATCATCAACCAAGCTGCGGCCTGTTGACGCAAACCGTTGTTTTGAACCTTTCAACCATTGGGACGACAGGCGCTAAGTTTCCATTTTCCCAGACGGACAACATGAAGGGACTGCGGTCTGGTAAATCAATGTCGGGCGGAAGATCCAACGTACTGGAGCACAATTTTGGAATGTTTTGTATCGTATATGCCTGCTCAGCAACATGATGATTATTTGGGCGTAGCGGATCATGCAAGATGTCAGCAGTTTTGTTAAATTTGACCTCCAGTAAATGCTCCAGTGAAATCATAGTTCCGCAATTGTTCGGGGCCGGGCTGAAAATCCTAGCGGCCTCCTTCAAAATAGTTCTTGAAGCCACGACATCCTTCTGAGACGGTTTAAACATTGAGGGACGAGCGCAGAAGCTTAAGCGGCTGGTAGTTGTGATGGCTTGAAACGAACACCAATTGATGTTCGATTTTGATTCTCACCTCCAAGCTTACAATGATGGCGCAGGAGATTCAAAACGCAAAACGGTCTGCAAGGCCTTGAGCACCACCCATGCATATCAAGCATAGAAGCATTGCTCGGCCATCGGTTTTTTATGCCCGTTGCCTTATCATTCTGGTTTGCTTGATTGCGATGCTCGCCTCTGCCCAGACCAATGACTCCGTCCAAACCGTGGCCGCGATCCGCTACGCAGTCATCGGTGATTCCTATTCCTGCGGCGAAGGCGCCTCCCTCGCGGAATCATGGCCGGCACTTTTAACCCGGCACCTGTCGACCAACGGATTGGCCGTCTCGCTCGTGTCAAATCCTGCCAAAACCGGTTGGACAAGCCAACAAGCCCTCGATGACGAATTGCCAGTCTGGAAGGCCGCCAAGCCTGATTTTGCGACTCTGCAAATTGGTGTGAATGACTGGGTGCAAGGCGTGGATGCCGGCACTTTTCGCCAGCATCTCATCCTGTTAATGGATGCCATGTTGAAAGCGCTTCCCGATACAAACCGTCTGCTCGTCGTCAACATCCCGGATTTCTCTGTCACACCGACCGGCGCAATGTACGGTGATGGGCGCAATATTTCGGATGGTCTTGCCGGATTTAACAAGATCATCAAAGAAGAGGCATCCAAACGAAATTTGAAAGTTGTGGATGTTTTCCCCCTCAGTCAGAAAATGCACGATGACCATTCGTTAATTGCTCGCGACGGCTTGCATCCCTCTGCCAGAGAGTATGCCCTCTGGGAAACGGTCGTTTATCCCGTCGCCCATGAACTGCTGTCCAAACCGGCCCGCTGAATAATTTGACCAAATCATGAGCGAAAAACTTCCCGCAGTTTATCTTGCCCGGCACGGCGAGACCGCCTGGAGTCTTTCAGGCCAGCATACCGGCCTCACCGATCTGCCATTGACTGAACGCGGTCAACTCAATGCGCGGCAACTGGCGAAACGCCTTGCCGGGCTTAAATTCACCAAAGTTTTTACTAGCCCGCTGCAACGCGCCCGGAAGACCTGCGAACTCGCCGGCTTTGGTGATATGGCGGAAACCGACCGCAATCTTGTCGAATGGAACTATGGCGAATACGAAGGTCTTCGCAGCGCGGAAATCTATGCCCGACGCCCCGGCTGGCTGTTATTCCGGGACGGATGCCCCGGTGGTGAATCACCGGCCCAGACAGCCGCCCGCGCCGATCAGGTCATTCAACGCGTTCGTGCCGTGACCGGCGATGTCCTGATTTTTTCCAGCGGACATCTCCTCCGCATGTTCACCGCACGCTGGCTTGGTTTGGACCCGGCGGCCGGACAAAATTTTTTGATGGGCACCGCCAGCTTGAGCATCTTAAGCTATGAGCATGAACTGTCTCGCCCCGTCGTTTCGCTTTGGAACGACACCCATCATCTGGACAGCTGACAAAATCTCAGGGTGGTGAGGCGCGCAAGGTGGCGTTGCCGCAATGCTTTCCGGGTTGGGCATCTGCATAACTTCATACGTTTCGTTTGCGCGGACGAAAGATGGTATCCACCACATTACGAAGATATTGTTCATCCGTAATGCTGTCCACGGACTCCGGTGGAAACACTACGATGGATCGAAAATATTCCCCCAGCCGCGCAAATAATTCTGCGCGCGCGCGCGGTTCAAATTCATCGCGTCGCATTATCGCCTGCAATGCCAGGCTCGCCTCAACCGGCGTTATTTTTTGGCGCAACCGCGCCTCAAGATGCGGATGATTGCGCAATGAGTTGAATTTGCCGGCAAGCATCTGTTCCAAATCCGGCTGCTCAATTTGCGGGGTCCGGATGACAACGGTGTTGGCTGCCAGGTCACCAAGTCGTTGTGTACGCGC
Organism: Candidatus Acidiferrales bacterium; assembly: GCA_035482455.1. Classification (GTDB taxonomy): domain Bacteria; phylum Verrucomicrobiota; class Verrucomicrobiia; order Limisphaerales; family UBA11358; genus UBA11358. The sequence goes on from DATHQS010000282.1 coordinate 14,938, forward strand.
ATTTAATAATGTAGTGATCCCGCCAACGAGGTAGAAAGCCGGCAGCATGTCCACAAAGCGCAGCAGGTTGCGGATGACAATCTGGCTGAATTGCAGGCGCAAGCCGTAAGCATCCACAACGCGGAGGCGCAATAACCGTTTGCCGACAGTCTGCCCGCGCCAAAGCCACTCACAAAAAAATCCGTAGCCTATCTGGGCGGCAAAAAAAACCAGGATGGACACCGCCCGCGAAAAATCCGCGTTGATGATGGACAACAAGCTGAGTGCGACACCAAGGATGGACGTGACGGTGGAGATGCAGACGACATCGACCACCCACGCCAGAAAACGCGTGATCGGGCTCGCGAGTTGCATCGAAAACACGACGCCCTCAGGCGTGCGTATGGCCAGGGTGCTGGTACGTGTGGTTGTCATCCGGGCAATCTGGCTTTGCTCCCGGACTTTGACAGGAACAGGATCAGCACGGTCAATTCAACCAGTCCAAACACAATCTTCACCAAGTAAGGGATGACCGGCTCGTGATATTGTGAAAAAAAAGACTCTACCAGCCCGGCCCATATGAGCAATACGCCCACACCCCCGATTAGGGTGACCACGTCGGGAGAAATTTCGCGCAGCCGCTCGGCCAAATTTTTCCGGGTGCCTCGCCCGATAAGAGCGCGGCCGAGTAGCAAGCCCGCCTGGCCGGCAATCAGGATGGCAGGTATCTCAAAAGACCCGTGTGGCAGCAGCCACCCGGCCAGAAACTTCCCCTGCCCGTCCGCGATATAATCCACCGAAATCGCGCCGAGAGCGACGCCGTTGTAAAATAGCATGATCACCGTGCCGATGCCCCATGTCATGCCGAGGGCCATCGTGAAGATGGATACCTTGGTGTTGTGCGTCATCAGGTAGGTTGAAAAAGTCGCCTTCTCACCGGCGAACCGGTCGTGTTTGGCCTTTTCCTCTTGGGCCACGCGTTCGCTCGGCTTCATGCTGTCATGGCCAAACGGCATCGTGACATGCCGGGACTCCGGGTCAAGCAGCGTAGCCACACCTCCAAAAACACAGCCTGCAAGAGTGATGGCAACGGTCAGCCAGAAGACCCGCACATGCCGCCGGAAGGTCTGCGGAAAGACCGTGGTGAACCAGCGCAACGGCTGAAAACGATGCGACTTTTCCCGTGTCTCGTGGATCTCACCATACGCGCGCGCCACGAGCGATTCGAGGAAACGGCGCGTCTCCGGTTCGTTGGCGAAAGTGTTCAGCTTGGCCAGGTCTGAAGCGGTGCGCTCGTACAGGTAATGAAACCGGCGGGTCCGGTCGAGCGGCAGCGACCGGTGGGGATCACCCTCAATCTTTTTCAAGATCGATTCCAGCTCGTTCCAAACGGGCCGCTCGGCGGCGATGAATTTGGCCAGGTCGATGATCATACGAGTTGCCTCCGTTTCACATTGAGATATTGCGTGACCACGTCACCGCTTAACCGTTCATTCTGGACCAGGGAAAATTGCACGCCGTGCCGTTTTAATTTTTTCCCGAGCTCCAAAAGGTTCTGCCACTGGATGTGGCCACCCAGTTCGCGATACAGGTCGTCCAGTTTCGCGACCTCAGGGTCGGCGAACAGCGGCCGGACGCCGTGGGGCTGGATCATGTTGACAAGCATCAGATGCTGACGGCAAACCAGGCCGGCGTTGCGTTCGAAGCTTTCGGCCAGCAGCGGATCGTCCAAGGCGGTGAGAAACACCAGCAACGCGCGGCGGCGCAGGCGCGTGCGGATGAATGCAAACAATTCGTCGTAGTCGGGCGTGACCGATTGCGGTTGCAAGGTGTAGAGCGCATCCCGGCAGCGGGAATAATGTGCCTGGCCGTTGCGGGCACGCACAAACTCAAGGACCCGGTCGCTGAAGGTGAGCATACCAAACAGGTCCCCTTGCCGCTCGGCCGCCAGCGCCAGCACCAGCGCTGCACTGAGGAAACGTTCCAAGGTGCTTTGACGCACGGATGCGTCGGCCGGATCCGCCACCTCCCGCGCGGTCAAACGGGAGGCGTCAATGATGACATAAATCTCCTGCGTGCGCTCGATCTGGTAAATCTTCGTGACGGGCCGGCCGCGTTTGGCGGTGGCCTTCCAATGCACATCCTCATAGCTGTCACCGGGAATATATTCACGGAGCTTTTCAAAGTCGCGGCCCTTGCCCACCTGTCGTTGCGCGTGGATGCCGAGGATGCCGCGGTTCAAGAACAAAGCGGCCACATTTTTCCGTTCCTTCATTAGGTCGGGGTAGACGCGCAGTTCCGTTCGCAATGGCAGCACCGTGCGGACTGACCAGAAACCCAGCGGCGAGGCACCTTCGATGTGACAACGGGTGAGCGCGTAATTGCCCCGCCGGCGCGGGGTGCATGGCCAGCCCACACGTGAAATCTTGCCCGCGCCCGGAATCTCCACCAGCAAATCTTCCTGCGGCGATTCGATGTCCCGCGGCAGCGGCAGGCCGAACCGCAGCAGGCGGTTGGCGGGCGCCGTATTCGTGAAATGCAATTCCAATTCACCCGCGCGGTCCTTGGAAAGCCTCACCGTCTCCGCGCATTCCACGTTCAGGTCATGGACCGACCGGAAGGCGAACGCCGCATCAAACAACACCGCCACGATGAATGCGCAGATGGCGACCACGGCGAACGCCGCATACGCCGGCAGTACGCCCGCGACCGTGGCAAACGGCACGACCAGGAAGGCCACCCACCAAATTAATCTGGAACGGGGCGAGAGCATCGGTTCAGCGCGGCACGGCGACCTGTTGAAGAATTTTTTGGATGACCTCACCGACGGTCACGCCTTCTATCTCAAATTCCGGCCGCAGCACCAAACGATGCTCCAGCACCGACGACGCCATGGTTTTTACATCGTCCGGGGTCACAAAATCACGGCCGCCAATGGCGGCAAAGGCGCGGCTGGCCAGCAGCAAGGATTGGGTGGCCCGCGGCCCCGCCCCCACCAACACGCTTTCATGCGTGCGTGAGGCGCGAATGATGTCCACCAGGTACGCGAGCAGTTCCTCGCTCAAGGTGATGTTGTCGAGTTCGCTCCGCAGGCCCGCCAGCGTTTCGCCGGTCACCACCTGTTGCACCACCCCGGCGGCAAGCGTGGACTCGGGCGAATCCTTGCCCAACATGCGCCGGGCCAGCGTGAGTTCATCCTCACGGTCCGGCGCAACCATGGAGATCTTCAACATAAAGCGGTCCTTCTGGGCCTCCGGCAAAGGATAAGTGCCCTCATATTCGACCGGGTTTTGGGTGGCGAACACGGTAAAATTCGGCGACAGCACATGGGTATCCCGATCGATGGTCACCTGCCGTTCCTGCATGGCCTGCAGCAATGCCGACTGGGTCTTTGCCGGGGCGCGGTTGATTTCATCGGCCAGCAGAAAGCTGGTGAAGACCGGCCCGCGCACGAGCGTGAAATCATTTTTCTGGAGATTGTAGACGTTCGTGCCGGTGATGTCAGCCGGCATGAGGTCAGGGGTGAACTGGATGCGCGAAAACTCGCAGCCCAGCACCCGTGCGAGCGTGCGCACCAGCAACGTCTTGGCCACGCCCGGCACCCCCTCGATAAGCGCATGCTGTCCCGTGAAGATGGCGATGAGCGCATGGTCCACCACCGCATTCTGGCCGATGATGACTTTGGCGATCTCCTGGCGGGCGCGTCCAAGGACTTCTTTCAACTGTTCAAGGTTTTGGTTCATAAAATGATCAGTGGCGGCGTTTCAATATCTGGCTGATGACACGGTAATTTTCCACGGGTTTGCGATGGTTGGGATCTAGGGCCGCCTGTTGCTGGATCAGCTGCTCCAGGTCGCGCCGTTGCTCCGGTGACATCGCGGCCATGCGCACTCCGGACTTTTTCCACTCGGCAAAGCACACGTTGATGATTTCAGCGGGCGAAATGCTCCGGCGGACCAGGTTCACAAAACCGGAGGCTGAATCACGGCCGGCGACCACCAGACCGGCATCGCCCCCGGACGCTTCGTGCGGAGGAACAAGACTGATCGCATTCTTCCAGACAAACAGGCCGGAGAGGAAGATCAGGCTGAAGATCAAACCATGCAATTGATACCGTCGCATGAGGCTGGCCATCCCCGGCTGTTCCACAATCCCCAAGTGCGCCTCCTCAAAAATGACTTCACGCCCGCCGCCCAGCATCCAGGAGATCAGCGATGCGCTCCGGTCCTTGAACATTGCCTCGTTGCTAAACGGATATGAGTCAGCCACGAGCACGACCGTGCCGGCGCCGAATTTGCGTTCGATGACGACGGGTGTTTTTTTGTCCCGCTGATAGATCGTCGCCCAGCCGTTGGTGAGGTTGGTGAAACACAGCGAAGTGTGGATGGCTTGGCGCGGTGGCAGTTCAAGCTTTTGCGGCAACAGGACGGCCTGGGGAAATATCACCGATCCATCCGCGTTCGTTCCGAGTTTTTTAAAAGTAAAATCATACCCCCATTCTTTCGACAAATCCGCGTATTTACGCTGAAACTCCTGCTGCTGGTCAGCTTTATCCTCGTCATCCGGGGAACCCTGGGCCCGGCGCGAATTGCGGTCATGACGCGCCTTCGCCGGTTTAAGGTCGGTTGCAAGGCTGTTGGTGGCGGTGGTCACGCCATTGGTACCCGCCGCACCATCCACGTTGTCGGCCAGGTTTGTTACGCTACCATCGTTGTCCGTATCGGAGATCGGCTTTTTTCTGTGGCTGTTGCGACGGAATTTTTTGCTGCCGGATTCTGAATCATCAGTTTCGTTCGTGTTCGAGTAACGATCTGACCACGGGTCGTCGATTTGGGGATAATAGGCTATCACCACCCGGCCGCCGTTGAAGACAAAACGCTGCAACGTGTCAAACTCGGTCCGTGAGAGAACGTCCAGTGAGTCGGGTTCCGTGCCCAGGACAAATAATGCATGGCCGGGGCCGTCATCAACCTTGAATGTCTGGTCAAAATATCGTGAAGGCGTCACGCCTGGCACCTGTTCCAGGCTTTCATAAATCACACTGGCCCCCAAAGGATCGGCCCGCAGGGTTGAATACGGAGGATAGATATCACCCTGATCCAGCCGCAGATCAAAAAGATGAACGAGACCAAACACAAACACCGCCGCGAACAGCAAGCCGGCGCACAAGATGACCGGTCGTTTCAGCATGAGCGGATGCGTTCGAAGTTGGATTGGAACTGCGCGACCGCCTCGGTGGTGACGTCGTAGAGGCCATACCAGACGCGGTCGAAGGAGCTGACGTTGGCAGCAAAGGCCGCCCGCAATTCTGCCGAGCCGCGCGCGCGACGGTTCACCTCGGTCTCATAATCGCGATTGGATTTAAAGCGTGAGATGCTCACGATTTCCCGCGCGGCCAGGTGCGCCAGCGTGGCCAGATAAAATGCCCGCAATGCCAGCCGCAGGTCACCTTGGTTGAGCAGGTCCCGCGCAAGCTTGAGCCACTCATCCTCCGGCAATTGCGCCGCGGTCACGTTTTCATCATTCAGGTCGGGCCGCGCGGCGATGACCTCGGCGCGGATGGCTTCAGCCCGCCGCCAACCCTGGCGCCACATCCGCACGATGAGGAGCACGAGCGCCACGGCCGCGGCCAGCAGCAGGGCATAAGCGAACAATCGCAATGCCCCGGACCAGTCAAACCGCCCCGCGATCCCTTCCGACACCGGCTTGGGCTTGGGTAGCAAATGCCTGAAGATCCAGTCAATGACGCTGCTGATCCAATGTCCCACCGAGCGCAGCCAGCCCATGAACGTGGTGCCGATGCTTTCAAAAAATGTCTGCAACCAGCCCTTGCTGGCGTTCTTGTCCTCCGCGATATTTTCGCGTGGCAGGCGCCAGGCATATTTGTCGTGCTGCAGCGTCTGTTTCACAGCCTCGTCAATCTGTGCCGGGGTGGCCGCTACCGGAGTGCGCACCGCGGCCGGCACCGGATTGGTGGCCTCGGCCGACCGGACGGACAACGGAAACATGGCCAGCAGCATGAGGATTGCGACCGCTACCGGCTTGCCTCCTGCGCGTATGAGCGACAATTCCGCCAGCAGATCCGCGCCGTCCTTGCGCGCTTCGCCGTGAAAGCAGCGCAGCGTGTAGACCGCCTTGACCAGCGGATCCAGCGCCAGCCACGCCAGGGCCACGGTCACGGCGAGAAAGGTCGTGTTCAAAGCCACCCAGATGCCTGCACGGCTGAATGCGGTTTCGAGCCCGAGGAACATTTTGAGCAGTTGTGGCACGGTGAGGACGGCGATGAAAGAATTTAACCACAGCACCCCGGCCACCAGCGCGAGCAGCGCGAGCAGCATGTGGTTTTGCTGCGGCCAGATCCAGGCCTGTGCGCCGGCCCGGCGCAGCACCGGCCGCACCCCCGGCCCGGTCCCGTCGCCCAGCACGGTGATGTTTTCATAAAAGGCGAACACCCAGCCGAACGGAACAAGGGCGACCATCGCCAACGGCACAATGAAAAGCCGCGACGGCTGCACGATGCCCTGGATAAAAACCAGCCGCAGCACGCGGGACAAGGTCCATTTGCCGGCGGGCGCGGCACCAAGCCCGGCCCGCAGGGCGGAAGTGAAAACCGCCTGCCAGCATTTCAGCCAGACGAACAAAATCACCATGCCGAGCGCAGAAGACGGGCAACGGGTCCGGGCGAACGCCCCGCAGCTCATGTCCGCCCAGAAAAAAAGCAGGCCAAGGGTGAACGGGATGGCGCCGGCATAATAGGCCAGCCATACCCGCGCCGGCGTGGTGCGGATCAGATGCACCGCTTCCTCTACCAAGTCCAATGCCTGCCGGCCATGTTTGGCGAATTTTGTCTTCATTGGCCCCCCCACATGTCATTATGCCAAACCGTGCCATTATGGAAGTCCGTGGGGATGCCTAGCAGGATTTTTCCGACGAGATAAAACGCCAGCCACCCGGTCATCAGGCTGAAACCAAACGCCGCCACGCGTGCCAGCCACCGCAACGCCGCCGGGCTCTGTTTCTTTTCCGTCGGCCGGAGCAGCTTGCGCAGGCACGCGGCACAGATCACCCGGCCATCGTGCTCTGCTATGCATTCGCGGCAGTAAAAGTGACTGCACGCGGGGCAACGCGCCACCGCCTCACGCTCGTGATGATTCAGGCAGACTTTCTGGTGAAGGCCGGACATAAGTTTTAACCAGGCGAAAGTCCTGGATTATCCGGGGTCACCGCGGCGGGTGCCGGTGCAGGCGGTGCTTCCTGGGCGGCGGCGATGGCGGACTTCAGCAACTCAACAAGTTTCCCGGCTTTGTTGCGCCGTGTCAGATTCGGAATCTTCTGGGTCTGCACGGCGGTACGCACCGATACCGTGCAGGTCGGCCCGCGCAGGATGTTGATCAGCAGCGGCACACCAAGGCAAAGCATGAACGCAATGAATACGCCCACTGTGGCGGGGTCGGCTGACGATGATCCCAGTGTCACCAGCATCAAAATCCCAAGCAAAACGGTGATGCACGCCCCCAGCCCGAGGCTCCACCACAACCGTAGGCTGGTTTGCTGAACAATCAGCGCCTGGATGTCGCGGAAATAGAAGCGACGGTATTTCTCAACATAACCTGAAACTTCCACCACCAGCAGATGATCCGGCGCCAGCCAAAAAGTGGAAACACCGAACAGGCCCGCTCCGCCGGGTTTCAGCTGCCGGTAATTTGGATCTTTTTTCAGCATGGCTTCACCTTCTTCATCATGGGTGGGGGCGGATGAACATCATCCACCAGAAGACGCCGCCTGTTACAAATTCCACCATGGCCAGCACCCCGTAAATGACAAAACGCACCCGGGTATTGCTCACCAGGCTGCCGGGTGATCCCCATTTCCAAGCGACCAGCACCAGCGCCGCCAGCGAAGTGAACGGCACGAATGCGAATGCAAAACAGAACACTATTGGTATCGCGAGCAGCGTGAAGATGATCTTGTCCCAGCGGGTACGGTCGCGTTCGAGTGCTTGGACGGTTTTCTTGGTCGTCGCCAGTTCGAGGCAGGGCGGACAGAAGTGGCGGCCGTTCAGGTCCAGGTCGCACAACGCGCACAGAAAGCGTCCACAGGCGTCGCAAGGTATTAGCGCACGATGGTTGGAGTGATAAAAGCAGGTCGCCTCGCCGTCCATGACAACCTTTTCCGCCGCCGTCCCGGCGGTGACCGGACGGTCATAGGCCGGGAAGACGGCGATTTCCGTGGGCCGCCAGCAGGCCGGGCATTGCAGCAGGTTCCGCAACTCCACGCCGGGTTGCGGAAAAAAAGCCCCGCAGGCCGGGCAGGCAATCTGGGAATTCGCCGGAAGTGGCATGCGCGTCCGTCATTCGGGCTGCAGGTCTCCAAAAAGCCTCTCATAGGCGTTGGCCCACATGGCAAGCGCCAATGGCCCCGTGACCAGCCCGCCCACAAGGCACAGCACTAAACCCAGTAAAAATAGGAAAAAAGTCACGATCCCCAACCATAAATTTTGCCACCAATGTTTGCGGACCACCGCGCGGCTCAAGCTCATGGCCGGCCAGAAGCTCATGTTTTTATCCGCCACCAGCCAGAGGGTGAACACCCAGCAAATCTGGAAATACAGCGTCACGCAAAAGCCCGCCAGCATCAACACGCCGGCAAGGATCAAGCCCGCGCCCATCCCCGACCCGGCGGCCCCGCCGCCGTTTCTCGCCGTGGCGGAGGCCGCGATAATCACAAACACCCCGATGACAACGGCCGGAATCAGTGCCAGCCCGGCCAGCAGATTGGGAATAAATTTCCCCAGCAACAACTGGCCGAAGCGCGGGCCAAAACCGGAGAAGGCATCGCCCACGGTCGACGGCTCGCTGCGGGTTTTTTTCAGATAAAACGTATAGAGGCCGCCCAGCAACGGCCCCGTGAAAACGATGGCGAGGACGAAACTCAGGTAGGGAATGATGTTGGCCACGAACAGGCACAATCCCACCAGCACCGTCGCCCCGATCAGGGAGCCTGCGTCAGACGTAAACAAAGCCCACGCCTTGCTCATATAGTCGCCGATGTCATGGTCATAATCCCGCTCGCGCACCTGCTCCTCGCTCACCCACCCGGACGTGGTGCCGCCACCGGCGACATTGGCGCCCTCCTTCAGCTTCTGCATGAAGATCGGCTTGCAGCCCGCGCAAACCACGGTGTTGCCGTAACGGATGACTTCGCCCACGGGGAACATCCCGCCGCATTGTGAACACGCAACCTGGCCGAGGACTCCGGGCGCAGCCGCAGAAGGCTGGGCCGCAGCGCCGGGATTGGGATTCGCCTCGCGCAACGGCAGCCAGTTGGCCATGCCTTCGCGCCAGACCAATGTTTCGGAATTGATTTTGCCGTCCCGATGAAGCGCCGCCAAAACGGCCTCTTCGACCGGTCCTCGCTGCTGTCCCTCTTCCAAGTAGTACCACATAAACATTTAAGGTTTAATAGCAACTGACTCTGCGGCTAGCATCAGGGCTGCCAAACCAATGTAAAGAATTTTTTCGCCTTTTCCTGTTATAAAATGGCCATATCTTTATCATTGCCTCCCGGAGACCCCGTCCATCATGCCGGCTTGATCTTCATCATCAAATCCTTGCTCTCCACCGCGTCGCTCACGCGGACATCAATCTGCTCGACCACGCCGTCGCACGGCGCGTAAATCGTGGTTTGCATCTTCATGGCCTCGAGCACGAAGAGCTTGTCACCCTTCGCCACCTTGGCGCCCACACTGACCGATAATGACGTGACCAGGCCGGGAATCGGCGCGCCGATGTCTGATGGCTTGGCGGGATCGGCCTTGATGCGGGCCTTAACCGTGGGCTTCACCGAACGGTCCACAACTGAGAGCTGACGCGTCATGCCGTTCAACTCAAAGCTCACCGTGCGCTTGCCCTCCGCATCCACCGCGCCGATGTTCGTCAGCCGGATGAACAACGTCTTGCCCGATTCGATCTCAATGGAAACTTCCTGGCCGATCTTCATGCCGTAAAAAAACGCCGGCGTCGGCAGCACGGACAAGTCGCTGTAGTCTCGCTCCATCTTCGCATATCCGGCGAACACCTCCGGATACATGATGTGACTGAATACATCATCGTTCGTGACCTCGCGCTTGAGCTTCGTGGAAAGTTCCTCCCCAATCTTCTCAAAGTTAAGCGCTTTCAACCCCGCACCCGGACGGCCCTTGATGGGCTTGCGGTTGCCCAGTACGACCGACTGCACCTTCTTCGGCCAGCCACCCATAGGTTGACCCAGACCGCCGCTCAACATATCAATGACCGATTCCGGAAACGGCACACTGCCGGGTTCGAGGTTCAGCACATCCGTCGGCTTGATGCCCCGCGTAATGAGGAACATCGTCATGTCACCCACCACCTTGCTGCTCGGCGTGACCTTCACGATGTCGCCAAAAAGTTGGTTCACCTCGGCATACGTGCGCGCGATCTCCGGCCAGCGATGCGCCAGTCCCATGGCGGACGCCTGCTCCTTGAGATTCGTGAACTGCCCGCCCGGCATCTCGTGCAGATACACCTCCGCGCTGCCCGCCTTGGGACACGTATCGAACGGCGCATAGTAACCGCGCACCTGTTCCCAGTAATCCGAGAACTCGTTCAAGGCATCCAGGTCCAGCCCCGTGTCGCGCTTGGTGAACTGCAACGCGGCGACGATCGAATTCAAGTTCGGCTGGCTCGTCGAACCGCTCATCGAAGCGATGGCCAGATCGGCAACATCCACGCCCGCTTCGGCGGCGGACAAAATGGACGCGGCGGCGATCCCGCTCGTATCATGCGTGTGAAAATGGATCGGGATGCCGATCTCGTCCTTCAATGCCTTCACCAGCGCGCTCGCGGCGGCCGGCTTGCACAAGCCCGCCATGTCCTTGATGGCGAGCATGTGCGCGCCCATCTTTTCCAGTTCCTTGGCAAGTTTGATGTAATATTTCAGCGAATATTTTTCCCGCGCCGGGTCCAGGATGTTGCCGGTGTAGCAGATCGCCGCCTCGCAGATGGCGTGTGTTTCATTCACCGCCTCCATCGCCACCTTGAGGTTCGGCAGATAGTTCAGCGAATCGAACACGCGAAAGATGTCCATGCCCGCCTCGGCGGAATGTTTCACAAACCCCGCCACGGCGTTGTCCGGATAATTGGAATAGCCCACCGCGTTCGAGCCGCGGAACAGCATCTGGAAACAGATGTTCGGGATGCGCTCGCGCAGGACGCGCAGGCGGCGCCACGGGTCTTCATGCAAAAAGCGCATCGAGGTGTCAAACGTCGCCCCGCCCCACATCTCCATGCTGAACAGGTTCGGCGTACGCCGCGCGACAGAGTCCGCCACGGCGATCATGTCGTAGCTGCGCAAACGCGTGGCGAAGAGCGATTGATGCGCATCGCGGAACGTCGTGTCCGTGACGAGCAATTGCTTCTGCTTGAGCGTCCAATCGGCGAATTTTTTCGGACCGAGTTCCAGCAGTAACTGCCGCGTGCCGTTCGGTGGCGTCTGCTTGTGGTCATAGGTCGGGACGCGCGCGGTCGTGAAATTTTCCTTCGGCACAAACCCCTTCGCCTGCGGATTGCCGTTCACCGTCACGTCGCCAATGAAGTTCAGCAGCTTCGTCGCGCGATCGCGCTTGGCCTTGAACTTGAACAATTCCGGCGAGGTGTCGATCAACGTCGTCGTCGCCTGCCCGCTGCTGAAAATCGGGTTGTGGATGACGTTTTCGAGGAACGGGATGTTCGTCTTCACACCGCGGATGCGGAACTCGCGCAAGGCGCGATCCATGCGCTGCAATGCCGCGCTGAAGGTCGGCGCGGAGGCCGTGAGCTTGACCAGCAGCGAATCGTAAAACGGCGTGATGACCGAGCCGCCGTAGCCCATGCCGCCGTCCAACCGCACGCCAAACCCGCCCGCGCTGCGGTACGTGAGAATGCGCCCGTAGTCCGGCTGAAATTTATTTTCCGGGTCTTCCGTCGTGATGCGCGCCTGCACCGCGAAGCCATTACGCGGAATGTCTTCCTGCGCCGGGATGCCCACCTCCGCGCCGTGCATCGGCTTACCATCCGCGATCAGGATTTGCGAACGCACCAGGTCGATGCCCGTGATCACTTCCGTCACCGTATGCTCCACCTGGATGCGCGGATTCATCTCAATGAAGAACCACTCCTTCCGATCCAGGTCGAAGAGGAACTCTACGGTCCCCGCGTTGTTGTATCCGATCTCCCGCGCCATCCGCGCCGCAGCCTCGCACAGCTCCTTCACGATCCGCGGCTCCAGGTCCACCGACGGCGCAATCTCGATCACTT
>DATHQS010000283.1:0-19037 GCA_035482455.1 Candidatus Acidiferrales bacterium
GTACAATGCCACCATCCGCAAGGTGACGCCTGCCGGGGCCGTGAGCACGCTCGCCGGGCTGGCCGGCGAATACGGCAAAGCCAACGGCAAGGGAAGCCAGGCACGGTTTAACTTTCCGTTCAGCGTGGCGGTGGACGGCGCCGACGATGTTTACGTGGCGGACATGTTAAACAACGCAATCCGCAAAGTGACCGCGACCGGGGTGGTGACCACGCTGGCCGGGCAGATGACGTACGACGTCGGCAGTGCGGATGGCCCGGGGACGGCGGCTCAATTTTGCCATCCTGACGGGCTCGCGGTGGACATCTTCGGCAATGTTTATGTGGCCGACGTGAACAACGCGACGATCCGTAAAATCACACCGGACGGGACGGTCAAAACACTCGCGGGCCTCGCCGGTCAAATCGGGAGCGTGGATGGAGCGGGCAATGTCGCCCGGTTTGACCATCCGGCCGGCATCGCACTGGATCAAGCAGGCAACGTTTATGTGGCGCAGCTTGGAAATGGCGCCATCCGGAAGGGCGTTCCTGCGAACGGGGCGCTGGCTTCCATGGCCCGGCCATCAAGTGCAAGTTTCTCTTTAACAACCCGGTAGAGCCTGATAATAAACGCCCGTTGAGTGACGTTACCCGCATCCTTGAGTCCATTGAACAGGGCGACCCCAAGGCCGCTGACGAATTGTTGCCGCTCGTTTACGACGAACTGCGCAAATTAGCGGCGTCAAAAATGGCCGCCGAGTCGCCCGGCCATACGTTGCAACCCACCGCGCTGGTACATGAAGCCTGGCTGCGTCTGGTCGGAAAAGATAATCCCCAATTTGCCAACCGCGCCCATTTCTTTGCCGCCGCGGCCGAAGCCATTCGCCGCATCCTGATCGACAAGGCGCGCCGCAAAAACGCCCTGCGCCATGGCGGCGGTTTGCACCGCGTGGAAACCGAAGTCATGGAAATCGCTGCGCCCCCGGACGACAAGGAGATACTCGAGGTGAACGAGGCACTGGACAAGCTGGCCCTGCAAAACAAGGCGGAATCAGAATTGGTGAAGCTGCGCTATTTCGTGGGCATGACCCTCACGGAAGCCGCCGCCGCCATGAACATTTCTGAACGTACCGCTGACAACTACTGGGCCCATGCCAAGGCCTGGCTCTTCAAGGAAATTGAGCGCGGCCGGATCGCGTAGCAGGAGATTCAATGCCGGAAGGTGGATGGAGCGGGCGAAGGGAATCGAACCCTCGTGTGCAGTTTGGAAGACTGCCGTTCTACCATTGAACTACGCCCGCCTTCGCGCTATGCGCTACGGCGCGGCAGGCCCGCAACCGGTTTGCGTTGCCTGCAACAGACAAAGGATATAGCCCGCGTCGGGGTTGTCAACCCATGGGCGGATGCAGCGGCCACCCAAAAAAAGCCTTAACCTCGTCCCGCCCCCGTGCGTCTCTGTTTTAGTAATGGTTGCAAGGAAAAACAGCTTTCAGCGCCGGGCGTTCACCTTGATTGAATTGCTCGTGGTCATCGCCATCATCGCGATTCTCGCGGCGATGTTGCTGCCTGCTTTGGCCAAGGCCAAGGAATCCGGCAAACGCATCGCTTGCAGCAACAATCTGCGCCAGCTTGGCCTCGCCATGCGCATGTACGTGGATGACAACCACGGTGTATTTCCGCCGCGCATCACCACCTCCCGCTGGCCGGACAAGTTCTACGATTATTACGGGAAAAACGTGAAGCTGCTCCTGTGCCCGAGTGAAACCACAAATTTTCCCGCCACCATCGGAACCTCCAACAATGTCGCCGACGCCTCGCCCCGGTGTTACTTCATCAATGGTTGGAACGATTACTTTTCCCACACGCTCAGTCCGGCAGATTTCGCACTTTTCATGGCCGGCACCTACCAGGGCGGCATCAAGGAAACCGCAATCATCCACCCCAGCGACACCATCGTGCTCGGTGAAAAGATCGCGCAGCGCGGGGATTTTTACATGGACATGCTGGCGGGCAATGGCGATGACTTCGCCGGGGCGGTGGCACAGGACCAGCATTCCGGCAAGGGCCGCGGCTCGGGGGCGGGCGGTTCCAACAATGTGTTCGCCGATGGCAGCACCCGGTACAACAAATATGGCAGCGCTTTTGACCCGCTGAATTTGTGGGCCATCAGCGATGCCGACCGCGCCGCCGACATGATCAACTTCCAGTGACGGCGGTGTGGGAACGGAAGGCCTAATTTCGAAACCAAGCGCCGGCAAAGGTAAATAAGCACCTCCTCTCCCCTAACCACGGCCGCTGTCGCTGCTCCTCCATTCCATGGAAGAGAGGGAGACCGGCGACCACGGGTTCGAGAAGTCGTGTCAAGATGCGCCCATCCAAATTGAGGCACTACTGAGGCGCTTGCGCCGGGTGCCCGGCGCGGTTAAACTCGACGCGATGAATTCGCTGCTTCTCACCGGCGGTCGCGTGGTTGATCCCGCCAATAAATTTGACGCCGTTGCCGACGTCCTGATTCTCGACGGCAAGATTTCCGCCATCGGCAAAAACCTGTCCGCCCCCGCCGGTGTGGAAACGTTGGATGCAAAGGGAAAAATCGTCTCTCCCGGCCTGATTGATCTGCACGTTCACTTCCGCGAACCCGGCCAGACGGCCAAGGAAAACATCGCCACCGGCACGGCGGCGGCAGCGCGCGGCGGTTTCACTTCGGTCGTCTGCATGCCGAACACGTCGCCCGCGATCGATAGCGCCGGCACCGTCGCCCTCATCCATGAACGCGCCCGCGAACAGGGCATCGTGAACGTATTCGTCACCGGCGCAATCACCAAGGGCATCGAGGGCGAGGAACTTGCGCCCATTGGCGGCTTGAAAAAGGCGGGGGTCATCGCCATCACGGACGACGGCCATTGCATCCAGAACAACGACCTGATGCGCCGCGCCTGCGAATACGCCAAGATGTTTGACCTGCCGGTTTTTGATCACTGCCAGGATTACTCGCTCGTGACCGATGGCGTGATGAATGAAGGCTATTGGAGCCTGGCGCTCGGTCTGCGGAGTTGGCCGTCCGCCGGCGAGGAAATGATTGTGGCCCGAAATATTTTGCTCGCGGAACTCACCGGCGCAAAGATCCATTGCCAGCACCTGAGCGCGGCGGGCAGCGTGGCGCTCCTCCGCGACGCCAAGAAGCGCGGCGTCTCCATCTCCGGCGAAGCCTGTCCGCATCACTTCACGCTCACGGATGCGACCATCGCCGGCAGCGAAAAATTCTGGGCCGACGACGGCAAAGTCTTGGCCCCGACGCAGTCCACTCCCCTGCCCGCCTGGCCCAGCTACGACACGAATTTCAAGATGAACCCGCCGCTCCGCACCGCCAAGGACCGCGAAGCGATCATCGCCGGGCTGGCCGATGGCACGATTGAGATTTTGTGCAGCGACCACGCGCCCCACTGCGATTACGAAAAGGAAGTGGAGTTCAGCAACGCGCCCTTCGGCATCACCGGCCTGGAAACCGAACTCGCGCTCTCGCTGATGCAGTTGGTCCACACCAAGCGGGTCACGCTCACGGACATGATCGCCAAGTTCACCGTGAACCCGGCGCGCTTGCTCAATCTGAACAAAGGGACGCTGAGCGGCGGCGCGGATGCGGATGTGACCGTGTTCGATCCGGACGCCGAATGGGTCTACAACCGCGAAGATTCCGCCAGCAAATCCAAGAACAACCCGTTCTTCGGCTGGAAGCTCAAGGGCAAAGTGGCCGCCACCGTCGTGGCCGGAAAAATTATTTGGGCGAGACGGGCGGAGCTGGCGGCGGTGTGATTTTTAACCACAGATGGACACGGATGAACACAGATGGGATTGGCCACAACAAAAAGCTGTGAAACGATCGCACACCTGTTGCCGGTGACGCGAAAAAAGACCGCTCGCGCCAAAATGCCAGACGTGGCCGCGGGCTTAAAAAAAGTTTTCAGGCGAAAGGTCATTTCTGACAAGGCGATGAAACAAATTCTGCGCGCCAACCGGGGGGATTATTGAAAGCCAACTCTTCCCAAAACGACCCATTTACGGATCGCGCCCTGAAAATCTATGAGGATGCCAAAATCCAACTTGGTTATGCGAATATCGGACTTTAAGAGTGCTTGCCGCACGGATCTTCAAGGGAATTGAAGATTGGGTATTTCAAATTTCAAATGACGGGGATGGCGGGTGGGTGTCGCGCGAAGATAGCGAAGATTTCGGCCGTCCCTGCGGGACTTGAATCTTCATTCCGACCTGTTCCCGCAGTTAAAACTGCGGGCTATTGTCGGTCGTCCTCCGGACTTCAGCTTGGGCCTGCGCACGAGCGCAGACAAGGCGATAAAAGCGTAAAGAGGTCACGGCAGCCCGCATTTCAGCCGGAAAAATCTCGCGGCGGGCGCGGCGTTTTCCTGATGGGTCAGCGTCTCGATGATGCCCGAATCGAGCGATTGCGTGGCGGTGACGCTGCTCCAGTTCAGCAAATTGGACGACACCTCAACCGTGACCGGCGCGTCGGTGGCCGGTTTGTAATGCGGGAAGCTCAACCGGAAAATGCCGTTGGTCACGGTGGCGCTGATGGTACCGGCCGGGTTGGGGGTTTTGGGGTCGAGCGACAGCGCGTATTCCAGCAGGTTCGGGAAACTGTCGCCATCGGGATTGGCCGCCGCGCCGCTGATGTTCGTATTGGCAAGTTCCGCCGCGGTGAATTTCCCCGCACGCCAGAGATCGAATTTTGAACTGACGGTGATGACGACGACGCCTTGTGCGGTGTTGCCGTTGGTATCGGTCACGGTCAGCCGCGCGTGGTATGTGCCGGGCGTGGGAAAGGTTTTCACCGGGTTGGCGTTGGTCGCAAATTCGCCGTCCTCAAACGTCCAGAACAGGTTGTAGACCGGCGCGGTGACGGGTACGGCATTGGCGGAGAAATTCACCGTGAGCGGCATCACGCCGCTGGTCACGCTGGCGGTGGGCGCGCAGGTGGGCCCGCCGGTGCCGCTCTTTTTCAAAAACCAGGGCGTCGTGGTGACGTCGGTCTTGAAAAAGGCCAGCAACTGGCCCGCAACCTTGTAGACGCCATTGCCGCTCGGATGGGTGTAATCCGCCGGCTGAACGTCCGAGCACAACCAGACGAGTCCATCGGAGCGCGGGGTGGTGCCATCGGCCCAGTTATACGGCCCCCACGAAATCCACGGCGCGACGACCGGACCATTGCCCGCGTTGTAATTCAAATTGTTGGTGCCGTTGATCTGATCCGACACGACCCATTTGTCGGCGAACGACGTTTCGTAGGCAAACGGCTCCGGGAGCGGGCTGGCGTTGGTGTCATAGCAGCGCGACCGCCCGGTGAGATAGACCATTTTGAGATTGGGATATTTTGACCGGGCGAGGCGCAGGATGATCTCCAGGTCGTTTTGGAGGGACTGCGCATGGGCGGGAAACTGTCCATACATGCCGGGCACGCCCAGGGCCTGCTTGAGCCACATGATCTGCACCTGGTTGGTGGTCACCCCGGCGGGCGCGAGCCGCTGGGTGAGCACGTTCGTCCAGTTGACCGAGGCGCGATTCGTCCATTGCACCGCATCTTGCGCGTTGAAAGCGCCGTCCACGATGACCAGTTGCGGATTCTTGGACGGGTCATGGTCGGCGCGGTATTTGAAGGCATTGGTGATATTCAATGACACATTGTCGCCGCTGGCCCATTCATCCGTGGTGATCGACATGCCCAGCGACAGCATAACAATTTTCCCGCCGCCCGGGTTGACGTTGCCGGCGGCATCGAGCGGAACGATCTGGTTCGTGGCGATCTGGATGCCGGCGGCCTCGTGCGCGGGCGGACGCGCGTTCGCGCCGTCCGGATACAGTCCGCCGGAAAAATTGGAATAGGTTTGGAAACCCAGCTCGGTCAGGGGCGTCCAGCCAAGGTTCGTCAAGGTGCAATCAGCGACCGCGACTTGAACGTAAAACAACAACGCCAAGGCGATGAAAAAAACAGAAAACCCCCGCAGATGTCCGGACGCTCGCGGATTCATGTTTGGAACAGGATAACACAAAACCTTCACCTGTGAAGGTGGTATCAAAGCAAACCCGACTGGTCTGAACGGAACGAACTGGTTGGTGTCCAAGGTATGAATCAAACATCCAACCATGAAAAAATTCACCCTGGCACTATTGGCCGTCACGCTGTTTTGGCGGGTTAACGCGGCGGAATCCACCTGGCTAACCGACCTCCCGAAGGCCGAAGCGCAGGCGAAAACCGACAACAAGATCATCTTGCTGGACTTCACCGGCTCGGACTGGTGCGGCTGGTGCATCAAATTCAAAAAGGAGGTGCTGGACACTCCCGAGTTCCAAACTTATGCCGCCAAAAATGTGGTGCTGGTGGAATTGGATTTCCCGCACAAGGTGGTCCAGGCCGATGACTTGAAGAAGGCCAACGCCGCCTTGCAGGCCAAATTTGACGTCCACGGGTTCCCGACGCTGCTCGTGTTGGATAAAGACGGCAAGGAAATCGGGCGGCAGGTGGGTTATTCCGAGGGCGGCCCGGCGGCATTCATCGCCAAGCTGGAAAAATTCAAGGCCGGGGGAAAATAATCCCCGTCCGGTCAATTCAAGGCGCGCCACACCGGCGCGCCTTTTTTATCCGTTGATACGCGCCCTAATGGGTGACATTTGCCTGCCAGCACCTGGTGGACAACCAGTTCATCGTGGACATCGGCAGCTTCAATGCGGATGCGCTCAAGATCTATTCCGGCGAAGTCCTGGCCAAGATCCATTCGGGCGATGAATCCGTGGCCCGGCTCATCCCGCCGGCCATCGTGGAAGTCATCAAGGCCAAGAAGCTGTTCGGCTGGCAGAAGTCGGCCACGCCGAAGGCGTGAGCTTGCCTCAGGCTTACCACCAAACCATTTTTGTCACTTTTCTAGGACTGACCCTTTTACTCTTCCGGCGATTCATCCGGCAGCTTCTCGAACCACCGCAACGATTCCCATTCCCGCGTCAACCGCCGCCACATGGAACGGCGATAGTTCAACGCCCGGTTCCGGAAACTGCGCACGCAGTAATGCTCCGGCTTTTGCGGCGCAAACGGCATCTGCATCAGCGCCATGAACGTCTCCTGCACCACATCCTCCGCCTCGCCATGGCTCAGGCCCAGCGCCCGGCCGTACAGGATGAGTTCGGCCGCCTTCGCGTCGTAGATGGCTTCGCACCAATGTGGGTTCTGATTCACAGTTTCACTCCATAGACACCATGCCTGCCTGATTTGTATAAATTATTTTGAGCCGGGGGAAGTTACATTGTGGTTTCAGGCCAGAAATGACCAGCAACCATTTGCATATCATACTACAGTAAAGATACTTGCGGGCGGCCGACAAACGCAGAGACGCGGAGAACGCAAAGAGGCGCGGAGGCAGGGTGGTAGCGGATGATGATAGAAGGTGGAGGATGGAGGATGGGACTGGCGTTAATCCGATGTGGGGGTGTTCGTAGCCGAGGCCACCTTTTGCGAAGCAAATAACGACATTCCGGGAAACCAACTATGGCGGCTTGGGAAGCCCACCTGTCCCAACGTTTATTTTAATGGCATCTCGCGTGCTATGGTTGGCGTGTCGAGTTCACTTCGGCCAGAAGAATGAATCGTTATTTGATTTCGATCGGCACTTTGGCGGATTTGATCTCAAAGTGTTCCGAATGATTGGTACCAGGATAGATTACCCTGATAACCGCCTGGATGGTGTATGCGCCATTGGTTAAATTGTATCCGCTTTCCACATGCTCAAGAAGCTTATGTTGCGTCTTCGACTCGGGTATCTGACGCGGACGTGGTGCGACTCCCGTGATCAATGGGGCATGGCTGGGCGGGACATCGCCTGAAGCAGAGGCGATATTAAAATTCGCCGGACCATCACAGAATTCAGTATAACGCGGATATATGAAACCATTCATGCTTGAAGTGGTCGTATTCCGTAGTAGCAAGGTGGCAGCAATCGATTCGCCATTCGTATAATTCGATTTGGTGAAACGGAGAGAAAGCTGCAAGCCATGTTCGACACCGCCCCAATTGCCCTCGGGGAAATCATTGGCCGGCAGTGATTCGTGCGTTTTTCTGGCTGCCACCAAAAGATCAGCATGATGGGATTTCCCGTTATCCATAAAGTCTGCAAAGTTGACATAGGCTCCATCTTCCGTGACATACAGCTCATTGGTTGCTTCCCCTCTGGCAAGCAAAGCTCCTGCCTCAAGTAAGATTGAAATAAATTTAAAGAAGTGGGTTTTCATATGCCAGTCGTTGTTGGCATACAGACTATAGCTGGTGAGATCTGACGCTCATTTAATTTCGACCGGCACTTTGGCGGATTTGACCTCAACGTGTTCCCAATGATTGCTGCCGGGATAAATTACCTTGATAACCGCTTGGATGGTGTATGCGCCATTGGTCAAATGGTAGCCGCTGTCTACATGCTCGAGAATCTTATGTTGCACTTTCGAATTGGGCGCATCGTGTAGACCAGGCATGACGCCGGGGATCAATGGGGCATGACTGGGGGGGACTTCACCTGAAGCAGAGGCAATATTAAAATCTGCCGGGCCATCGCAGAACTCGGTATAAGGAGGATACATAAAAGAATTCATGTTTGAAGTGGTCGTATTCCGTAAAAGCAAGGTAGCAAAAATCGGTTCTCCATTCGTAAAATCCGGCCTGGCAAGGCGGAGGGAAAGCTGCAAACCGTGTTCCACGCCACCCCAATTGCCCTCGGGAAAATCCTTGGCCGACAATGCTTCGCGTGCTTTTTTAGCCGCAGCCAGAATCGCATCCTGATGAATTTCACCTGCGTTTCCCCGATACATGATCTGGATATCTTCCGTCATATACAATTCATTGGTTGCCTCTCCTCTGGCAATCATGGCTCTTGCCGCAAGCAGGATTGAGAGAAATTTAATTAGGTAATTTTTCATAAGCTACAGTCGTTGTTTGTATACCGGCCATAACCACTTGGCCATGAAACTTGAAGGTTTGTTCTCCACATTGGAAAATTACCCGTGGCATCATGGTTGTCGGACGTGATCGCCGCACTAGGGGTGGTACTCAGGCCCCAGTTGTTGCTCGTACCGTTTGTGGCAGTGGCCTGCCATTGCCAAGCAATCAAACGCAGCGGAACATTGATTGAATCGCTCGTGCCAGTTTTATCGGGATTAAACATCAGAAATGCTTGATAAGAAAAGTTAATGGAGATTTGCTGGTCTCCACTAAGACAGCCCGACCCAGGAAAATCAAAGAAGGCTTTTAAAGAGCTGTCGTAGTGCAAAATATTATCCAGGCCAAAATCATTCGTTTGGTGCCTGCTTTCTCCATTCGTTTGGCAATTCACCAGTTGCGATGGTGCCACTACTTGAAGAGGGAATATATTGTACCCAGTAAACCCATATGTATTGATGTTATTCGTCTTAAAAATTATGCCATATACATTGGTACCATTGGTTTGGTACCCGCCAAAATGTAGCCATGAAGTTACTCCAGGGAAAAGTCCATTACCAATATAATTAGAATCAGCTAAAATTGGGCTAATAATAGTCCCATTCCAATTCACATCCGGCTCAAACATGCTGATGTATCCGTCACCCCCGCCCCACAATTGCCCTCCTCCGTTTGTTAAGAAAAAACTGCACTTCACGGTGACATGATAACTGGCTGGACTTCCACCGGAAGCCCACCAGGCATATGGCGCGGCGTTGGACAGTTGAGCGCTATTTATGAAATAATTGGTCGAAGAAGATCCCGGAATGGGGCTGGTTGAATCATTTACATAGGTTCCCGGAAAATACCACTGATACGTTGTTTGCGCCGGGTCGATGCCAGCGGGAAAGCCGGTGACGCCAAAGGTGATTTTTTGGCCCACACAAAAGCTTGCCGTGGCATTAAAAAGATCATTGCCATTGGCGGTCATGTGAAGCTGATAGAATCCCAGCGTTGGCCGGGTACCAAAGTTTTTGGCCCCCGGAACATGGGGGGTGACGTCGATGCCGGAGGAATTGCCGGGGAGATTTTTCCAGATGTTGCCATCCGCAGCTGGCGGTTGGACCAAGGCGCCCAGCTGGACACGAGAATTGTCCAGCACGTTGGTCTGGAAGAGGACGGTCTGCCAGGGAAAAAGAACCCAAGACAAGGCGCCCGCGGGGACGGGTTGATAACTTTGAACGGTATCATGCCCCAGCGAAAACAGGGTTTGCCGCAGCACGGGCGACTTGCCGCCGGTATATAGCGTTTCCACGGTCTGCGCATCCAGCGACAGCGTCAACCGCTGATGTTCAGCCGGGTTATTTTCGGAAAAATCAAATTGAAAGCGCTGTCCCCGGGCGTAAAAATGAGTGACCGGCGGATCCATATGCGGGAGGGTGGTCAAATTCGAGTGCACCGCAAAGTCATACGGATAAACATGAGTCCCGGTGGCCGGATCAATGAAAGTCTCGATCGCGTTCGTGGCGGATTCCGACCACGTGCCGGTGATGTTATCGTTGGTGCCGATGAGGTCATAATATCTGCCCGCATTTCCGGCAAAGCGGTACTGCGAGCCGCCAACCGGGACGGGTGAAAAGCCGGCGTGGTAGTTGACATTGATGTCCGTGGAAATTGACGCGCCAGGTAAAAAAAGCAGGCTATCCACGTTTGATTCCGCAAGGGCATACCCGGTGACGATGATCTTGGGCGGCATTTCCAACTCCGTTGAAATCGCCGCGGTTCCCGCCCCGGAACTGGCCGACACGTCAAAGGTAGCCGTCCCGCATCCGTAAACGGGCACGCCGTCTGCTGACCAGGTGCCATCGTGGTAATTCGTGCCTTGAACACCATTCACCCATATCGTCGCATTGGCATCGGCTACGTAGCCGATCACGTTGCCACGGTATGAATCCCAGATGGGCCCTAAACCGACCACCAAGTTGAAGCTGGCGGGCAGGATGGTAAAGTTGGTCGTGGTCATGATGCCAGCGGCATTAGTAGCTTGGATGGTAATCTGGTTGGTTCCGTTCAACGGAACATTTTCCAGCCAGAACATGTTGTTGCGCTCGATCAGGCCGTTGACGGTGTTGGTGACGATGTTCGTGGTACCCAGGCCAGTGACCACCTGGGCCACCAGCGTGCCGGTTTCATCGCTAAAAGTGCCCCGAATGGCGCAGTTGGTTCCACTTACCCGCATGCCGTCCTGCGGCCAGAGGAGCGTCAAAACGGACGGATTGGTGGTCGAAGAGTAGTCCAAGATCACGGTGAAATTGGTGGTGGTGATGTTCCCGGCCCGGTCCGCCGCGTGCAGGGTAATGTTGTTAGCGTTCGTGGCCAGCGGCACATCGTAGGCCTGAAAATAATTGGTAGTGAAAGCAAACGTGCTGACATCAAAGACCTGATCGCTCACAAACACATCTTGTTTGGTAAAAACCCCTGCGGCATTGCTGAGGTCATAGGACAAACTATAAACCGCCCCGTTCGCAAATCCCTGCAATTGCAGATACGGCTTGGCCACTGTTGCCGTCTGGCTGACCAGGACGGGATTCGTAACTGTCACCAAAAATGGTGTCTGATCAAGTATGAAAGCGTAGTTTTGCCACGTTTCAGTGGCATTGGTCGCAAAGCCTTTCAAGCCTACCACCACGTCATAAGTGCCATCGGTGGAGCCCAGATTCACTGTCAGATTGGTCGTGGAGAAGGCCAGCCAGTTGGTGGTGGCGGTGCTATCCACAAAGACAGCGTAATAACTGGGAATACCGCCGCTGATGCTCAGCTGAATGGAAACGTTGGTGTGATTGACATAATCATTGGTTGCTTGTATGGAAAAATAAATGACGTTGGGGTCAAGGCCGTTATTGTAGTCATCCAACAGCGTGGCACTGCCCGAACCATCCAAATTGGTGCTGCTGTAGGCGTAGGTGCCGAACCAGTGCCAGTCCCACCAGTCGGGCAGACCATTGCCGCTGGCATCCTCAAGGTAATCCGGAACGCCATTGGTGTAGGTCGCATATGGCTGCCCTGTGGTGGGATCAATGGCTACAAAATGATAACCGATGTCCATATAGGATACCCCCTCTTTGGCCTGATTGGTCTGGGTGGTAAATTGATAAAAACCGAGTTGATCAGCCGGGGCGCTGCCGGCATCAATCAAGGGTGAATCTGGCGGCAGGTAATAATTCCCCAGCCAACTGGTTTGCCAGTTGAAATTGGTCACGATCTGGTCATGGGTGCCATGCAAGGGCAGCCGGGTTTGGTTGGTGACGAAGGCGTTATAATCGGAGTAGGTGACACTCGTTACGGTGCTCTCGCCATCGTCAGCCGTGTGGCTGAAATCCACGCTTTCAAAGGCTGAGTTCTGAAATTTCATGGGCCAGGTGGTGCCGCCGTAGTGGCCGGAGTACAACGCCCCCTCCCGCATGGTGCAGTTCTGCATGAAGACGGCGGCACTGCTGGAGTCATAAGTGTAGGCCCCAAAGGCGGTGCCCAGCAGCAGACAGTTCGTGTACCAAAGCGAAGCATCCCAACTGTCGGCACGTCCGCTGTTCACCACGCAGTCCGTGAAGCGGAAGATGATGTTGCTGGTGTCCGCCCCGCCCACCGCAGACTGGCTGGCATGGCCGGCAAACAAGGTGAAGCGCGCATTGCTGGTGGCGGCGATGGACGGGTTATGCGCGGCGGTGCCCAGGCCGGCCACGAAGCCGACCACGGCCACATCGCTCCAACCCGGCACCGCAGTCCAGTTGCCATTGCCTTCCTGAGCGGTGCTGTAAAACACCTGGGCACACGGTGAGGCGAGGGTGCCGAGGTAAGTGATGGACGAGGCGTTCGGCAGACCCACGCCGTAACTATTATACGGTGCCCCACCCGAAGCGGGCAGATCGAAATAGGCGACGGCGGTGCCGGCCGGAAACACCATGTTGGTCGAGACATTCACCCGGCCGAAGCAATAATCCAGCGGGTCATAGTGGTAGCCGAGGTCGGGGATGTCCGTGTCGCGCTGGACGGCGGGTGGATAGGTGCCACCGGCGATGGCGGTATTGGAATAGATCAGGGGCGCATAGGTAGTTTTGGTGGCGAGGTCGGCGAGCAAGGCGGCGCTGATGTTCGTGGTGCCGAGGTTACAATAAGGGCTATTGGTCGGGAGATAATGACTGCCGGCACCGGCGACCTGGAAAACCCCGGCATCGCTGGCGTTGGTGGCGCAGTTGACGCTGGTGAAGGCGGCACCCAAATTCGTCACACAAATCAGCAGGCTGTTGGTAAGGCTCAGGGTGATGCCGGACGCGGTCAGGTTGGAAGTGTTATGCACGGTGAGATTAACGGCCCCGACGGGAAAGGTGCCAGACCAGTTATCCAAGGCAGTGCCCACGTTCCAAAAGAGCGAATTATCGATCTGCAGGCCGGGCGTGCTGTAACAAGCAATGGCAGAGGCGTCATGAAGAAACTGACAGTCGGACACGTGGTTGGATGAGGTCAGATTCAAACCATAGACGGCATACGCGATACGCAAGTATTGATAGGAACCACCGGCAGATTCCTGACCAATCGCATAATACGCATAATAATCATTGGGAGCACCGGTACTGCCGGAAATCTGTTCGCCACAGGAATCGTCATCCTTGGCGGTCAATAAGGCAGGGCAGTACGGCCCGGTCTTGCAGGTGACAGTCCCCCAATTATCAATATCAGCCCCAATGGCGTACTTGATCACCGTCCCGCCTTCAAAGGTGATGTTGTCATAGTAATTAAATTCCGACAGATAGTAGGTGCTGTCCGCCCGAAACGTATAGCTACCCTGATCGGTGTTGATTTGCACATAGTCCAGCACGTAGCCCTGACCGGAGGTGGCGGCGGTGGCCATGCGCATCGGGCCAGTTGTGGTCCGGGCCAGCGGGGTGCGGGGCAGCAGGAGCTTTTTGGAGGCAGTCTTGAGCTTGGATTTGGACTTGATGGCGGCGTGCTGGGGCAGTTTTTGAAGGCTGGCCGAGATGTTGTCCAGAGGCACGATTTCCAGCAGAATCTTGCGGCCGTTGATGGTGGTGTAATGCCGTTTGACGGCGACTTTGGCGCGAAAATCGTTTTCGGCCCCGAGTTCGAAGGCTTTGCCGTGGCCGAGCCGGGTAGTGCCCCAAGAAATGTTCTGATCCGTGTCTGCGCCATCGGTTCCGGGCTGTTCGCGGATGGTTTCTTGGGGCGGATTAAGAAACTCGGTCATCACCTCAAGTTCGGTGGTCTCGGAACTCAAGCCGAAGGATTCAGGCGTGGGAAGCTGTTCTCTCAGAATCACATCCTGCTCCAGTGACGATTTTTTGTACGTGTACCGAATGTCTGCCTGCGCTCCGGACAACGCATTCGGAAAAAGCACCTGATTGGTGGCGATCAATTCGCCGGTGGAGTCCTGAATCTGCGCGATGAGGACGCTGTTGCCGGTGGCGGAATCGTAATAGGCGAGTCCCAAAATATTACTAATGAGGCGTGTGCCATCTTGTTCCTGAACGTCGATGGCCCCGGCGGAGTTCAGATTATTGGCGAAGATGATTTGGGTAGGACCCTGCCGGGCGATTGCGCCGCCGGAGAAGGCTTCGATGATTTCTTGGGAATCCAGCCAGTTGCCTTGGGCATCCTGATAATGCAAACCGGCGGCGCATTCGGTGTACGAGTGGTGCTGGGTGGCGATGTGGCCATCGGGAAGTTTCAGGTAGGTGTCACGCTGCCAGACACGGCTGTTGGCATCGCGATTGACAATTTGATAGGCGGTGGGCGGGGGCACTGCGGGGTCGGCGGACGGGTCCGGCGCAGGCTGGGTGGCGGCGCGGCTGGCGAAGCAAAGAAGCAAAGTGATGGCGAGGGTGCTAAATGTTTTCATAGGTGAAAAAGGGGAAAGCTGAAACGCGCCCGAAAAAACGCCGGTCGGGGATAAAGGAATGGCGTATCAGTCGGAGAAACGTCCCGGCCGTCCAGACCCAACCCATTTACCTTTGTTGTCCACATAACCCAACCCAGCCCAACCTTCCGAGTCGCTTTGAGAAATTCAAAGAGATGCTTTTTTGGTGAAGCCAAGCGTTTGTACGTCTCATCCGGAAAACATACAAGGACTTTCGGAAGAAATCGCTACTTGCGTAGGGCCACCGGGACGAAGGGGGTTCAGTTTGGGTTCGACGGAGGTACGAGCCGTACTGGCCACGCGCCCTACCATTTTTTGGTTTTGGAAATCGACATTTTCATTTTGGTTGACTTGTTCTAACTTTGATAGTATATTTGCGGCCTGTGATGTTAAATAATCTAACATATAAAGAATCGAGATTCGAAACGAGAGATGCGAGATGCGAGATGCGTGCCGATGCCGGACTGGCAGGCGCTTCAGGCGCGATCCCGCAGTAGCGGGCTGCTTCTCCGGGTTAATCCGACTTAATCCGACCTAAAAATTTAAAAAGTACCGGCGTATGGCCACCATGAATAAAAAGCTCCAAGCGTCCAACATCCAAGCTCCAACCCGCCGAATCGGAGTTCGGCGCTCCAAGGAACAGTTTGGGCTCGACGGAGGTGCGAGCCGTACTGGCAGGCGCTCCAACCGGTCAATAACCATCAATTCCCATCGTTTCACATCAATTCCCAGCTTTTTTGGATCAAAAAAAATTTGCGGACGGTGCGAAAAAAACAGCGATTAACAGCCATTAACAGCGATTAACAGCCCGTTTTTAATTTTCGATATGCGATTGACGATTTACGACATGAGTACGGGGCGAGCGGTGGCTGCGGATCATTCGAATGGTCCCGGGCGAACAGGCGGGATGCGGGACCGGGTTTCCCAAAGATTCCCAAGCTTTCACAAGGTTTCCCAAACTTCCCAACACTTTTTAAAAAAATAATTTTTATGAGACGCAAATTGAACCGCCAAGACGGTACGGGCGTACGGCCACAGCGCGACGGGGTACTGGCGTACGGCCACCAAGCCGGACTGGCAGACGACGCCCTGACTACGAAACCACGAAAATGAAACGCCATAAATTGCCGCAAATTTTTACGCCGGCGAACGGGTTCGCGCTTGAACCGGTGGCGCATCGAAACTATTCTAAGCACCACTTGATGAAAGCCATTTTAGCCCTCGAAGACGGTTCAGTGTTCCACGGTCAAGGTTTTGGCGCCCGCGCCTCGGCGTGCGGTGAAGTCTGCTTCAACACCTCCATGACCGGCTACCAGGAAATCCTCACGGACCCGTCGTACAAAGGCCAGATCGTGACGATGACGTATCCGCTCATCGGCAACTACGGCATCAATAACCAGGACATCGAATCCTGGCGGCCGCACGCCTCCGGCTTTGTCATCCGCGAACTCTCACCCGTGGTCAGCAACTGGCGCGCGGATTTTTCGCTGGCGGAATATCTGGAGAAAAACGGCATCCCCGGCATCCAGGGCATCGACACCCGGGCGTTGACGAAGAAACTCCGCGTGCGCGGCGCGTTGAACGGTTTCATCACGACCGAGGACATTTCCGAGGCCGAGGCGGTCAAGCGGGCGAAGGAATTCGTTTTCGTCGGCGTGGATTACGTCAAGGAAGTCACCCACAAGGAGGCTTTCCGCTGGGATGCCAAGGACGAGCAGAGCGCGGCCTTTGATCTGATCCGCGGCGTGAAGGGCGGCGATGCGCGCAACACCCGCAAGCCCCTGCCCGCGGCGGACATCCCAATCGTCGCGTTCGATTACGGGATGAAATACAACATCCTCCGCCGGCTCCGGCAGCACGGATTCGCCACGCAGGTTTTGCCTGCGACCGCGACCGCGGCCGAGGCGCTCAAGCACAAGCCCGCCGGAATTTTCCTCTCGAACGGCCCCGGCGATCCCGCAGCGCTCGGCTACATCGTGCGCGAAGTGAAAACTTTGCTCGACTCGGGCATCCCCATCTTCGGGATCTGCCTGGGTCACCAGATTCTCGGCCAGGCACTCGGTGGCAAGACGTTCAAGCTCAAGTTCGGCCATCGCGGCGGCAACCAGCCGGTGAAGGATCTGGAATCCGGCCAGGTGGAGATCACCTCGCAAAACCACGGCTTCGCGGTGGACGCCAAATCGCTGCCGTCCGATGTCGCGGTGCATCGCATCAATCTGAACGACCAGACGGTCGAGGGCCTGCGGCACAAGACGAAGCCGGTGTTCTGCGTGCAATATCATCCCGAGGCCTCGCCCGGTCCGCACGACTCCACGCCGCTGTTCGCGGAGTTCCGTTCGTTGATCGAACGGCGTGGGTGATATTTTCATGCATGGATTTGCGTTTGACTTGAGCGCCACCGCCACCATAATCAGTTGAAAGAATCTATGGCCAAACTTGTTATCCTGAATCAAGGTATGACGGGCCGCTCAATCGAGTTGACCGTCGAACGCACCACGGTTGGCCGCGTGGAGGAAAACACTGTCCAGATAGCCGATGCCTCCGTTTCCAGCCGTCACGCTGAGATTCTGCTGCGGGGTACGGACATTGTCATCCGCGACCTCAATTCCACGAATGGCACGTTCATCAACAACGAAAAGATTTCCGAGGCCCCCCTTAAGCCCGGCCAGACCCTGCGCTTCGGCCAGGTGGAATTGAAAATTGATGACGGCAAGCCCGTGGGTGGCCCGTCCGCCCCGGCCTACGCGCCATCTGCGGCCCCGGCTCCCGCCCCTGCCCCCGCACCGGCGCCGGCACCGAAAAGATCCGAAGGCAGCACGATGGTCATGTCCCGCGGCGTGAGCCTGACCGATCTCGAACAGGGCGGCACGCGTCCGCCCGGCTTCGATACCAACACGGTTTTCTCCAAGAAGAAAAACAAGGTCAATACCTACTTCATCATCGGCGGCGTCGTGGTCGCCTTGATTATCGTTGTCCTCATAGTTGTAGCCCTCAGCAAGGTTAAAGGCGGCGCGACTCCGTAGTCAGCGAATCGCGGCCCATGAAACCGCGCCTCTCCACCCATCGCAACTCAGCCATGACGCTGTTTGAAGTGGGGATTCTCGTCGCCGTGGTGATGATCCTGGTCATAGTGTTCTTGCCACAAATCGCCCAACCCCGCCGTTCTTCCAAGATCGGTTGCGTCAATAATCTGAAGCAAGTCGGCCTCGCTTACAAAATTTGGGCCGGCGATAATGGCGACGTTTATCCCATGGGCATTTCCGTG
This sequence comes from Candidatus Acidiferrales bacterium, assembly GCA_035482455.1. Taxonomy (GTDB): domain Bacteria; phylum Verrucomicrobiota; class Verrucomicrobiia; order Limisphaerales; family UBA11358; genus UBA11358. Next base: position 18,138 of record DATHQS010000283.1, read on the forward strand.
ACCAATGGCGGTTCGATGGAAATGGTTGCCACCGGCGATGTACGGCAGACTTATCTCGTGATGTCGAATGAAATGAGCACGCCAAAGATCTTATATTGCCCGGATGACAGGGACCGTACACCAACGCGTTCATTCGTCGGGCTGGCCAATTCGAATATTAGCTATTTCGCCAGCGCGGATATGACCAATGACGTCAATCCACAGATGATCACCATTGGTGACAGTCATTTTGAAGTTGGCGGCAAGCCGGTAAAAGCGGGACTGAATTCATTTTGGACAAACGACCCGGTGACTTGGTCGCCAACCGCCGGCCACCTCAAATCCGGCAACATCGGCCTTGCGGACGGCAGCGTCCAAAGCACAACCTCAGCCAGCCTTCAATTTTATTTCCAGCAAACCGGCCTCGCTACCAACCGCCTGGCAATCCCGTGACTTAAGCAGCCCGCGCGCTAAAACTCCGCGACATTTTTGCCGGCTTTATCCACACCTGTCGAGCATGTTCAGGCCGGACTTTGGACAGCTAATTTTGATGGCTTGCTTGATCCATCCAACATATTCCCCAAAACTGAAAGACCAACAAAAATCCAAACCAGAAAAAGCATCGCGACCGAAATGATTTCGCCAAGGTGCCCAAGCGATGGGTTTTCAACATAAACTCCAAGGAACCATGTCGCGGCTCCCAGAAACCATGCAATATCGCATATGCAAATCAGCATATATAGCAGCCAAGGGAAACTGTTTCTAACAATTGTCCGGCTGCTTTTCCAACTTGGCAACGGCAGCAGGCCATTGCCAATCAAAACAAGCTGGAAGATGACGAAATTCCCCAGATACGCCGCGCCACTGGTTGTGAAACCATAGGAGTGCAAGCCAATTCCCAGAAGATTCACCCCGAACCAG
>DATHQS010000284.1:0-14215 GCA_035482455.1 Candidatus Acidiferrales bacterium
ACCGTGCCGCTCCCGGTCAGTGAATGACCGCCCAGTAATGTCAAAGTTTGATCAGTGCGGCCATTGACATCAAGAGTCGTCCCCGCTCCGAGCACGATGTTTGCGCTCGTCCGGATGTCACCCGGCTCTGTCAAAGTCAGCGTACCGATGCTGACCACAGTATTGCCGGTATAGGTGTTGGAGGCAGTCAAGGTCAGGGTGGCGTTGCCAGTGACTTTGGACAAAGTGCCGGGGCCGCCAATCACATTGGTGAAAGTCAACCCGCTACCGCCGATATTAAACACACCATTGGCTTGCAAGGTGACCGGACCGTCAAAAATATTGGCCCCGGCGCTGTTCTGGACGATGCCATTGTCTTGGAGGACCAGTGCTTTATTTACATCGCTGGATGAAGTCAGATCGTTGGCCACGGAAACGAATTGCAGCGTGGCGCCGCCATAAACGGTAACGGCATTGGCCGGATTGCCCAAAGAAGGCATGTGGCCTTGGATGCTCAAAATCCCACCCTGAACGTCAATATTGCCCAAGGCATTGTCGATTTGAACTCCCGCCAACTGGAGCAAGCCAGGGCTCACTTTTGTAAGTTTGTAGGGCAACCCGCCAGTGCTCAAGGTGGCATCCGTGTCACTCCCGGCGGTGGTGGCCCGGAAATCCAGACGGCCCGGACCGCCGATGGTGGTATCCCCGGTCATCGTCAAGGTTTGAAAACTGGTGGAGATCGCACCCAGGCCATAACCGCTGCTGTTCACGATCGCGCCATTGCCGCCAACGCCGGAACCGGAGACCGTGATGGGCAAATGACCGAGGCCAACATTGTTGTTGCCAATATCCAGCGTCGCCCCGTTGGCCACCGTTATTCCCGAGGCCGTTGCGGCCGAGGAGCTGTTTTGCACGCTCAACGTGCCGCCATTCACCGTGATGGGGCCGGTATACCCGGATCCATCGCCGTTCAAGGTCAGGGTGCCGTTGCCATTTTTCGTCAGCGCGCCGTTGCCGGAAAAGACGTTTCCGATCAATGACGTATTGCTGAAAATCAGCGTGCCCTGGTTGATGGCGATGTTGCCGCTGAAATCGTTGTTACCGCTGTTGGCGATCGTCAAGGTGCCGTTGCCGTTCTTGGTCAGGCCGGTTGAACCGGAAAGCTTGCCCGGACCGTTGAACAGGTAGTTCTTGGTCGAATTGCTCACGGTGATGGATTGCGGGGTCAGCGTGGTGGTCAAATTTACGTTGGTCGTGCCGGTGGCAGTGTCATCGAACTGCACCACGTCATTCCCGCCGCTGGCCTCGATATAGTAGGTGGTCGTACCCGAGGGGAAAGTCTGCCAAACGGTGTTGCCGGTGTTATTGATGTCCCAGTTGCCGGCCACCCCACCGTTCCATCCGACCCCGGCATCGGCGCTGGTGATGGTGATGGATACAACCCCGTTCACCGTGTCATCACTCAACGTGCCCACCACGCGGGGCGAATTGGCCAGGATAAAATTACCCGCGCCCGTGCGGCTGCCGGCCGCATAGGTCATGATCGTGAACGGTCCGCCAGCGGTCAGGCCCACACCGGACAGGCTGATGTTCACATTGGCGTTCATGGTCAGCGCCCCGCCCACGTTCAACACGGCTGCACCGGGATTGCCAAAGCTGCCCGCATTGAGCTGCAGCGAGGAACCGGTGCCGAAAGTCAGGTTGTTGATGCCCAGCGTTTGGCCGGCATTCGCGACCGTCACACCCAGCGCGGCATTGTTGCTCACGCCGAAATTGCCGCCGCCGGTGGAGGCCGTGGTCGTCACCAACCGGCCGGCCACCACTTGCGAATCGCCATTGTAGGAATTGGCACCGCTCAAGGTCAGGGTCCCGGCGCCGATCTTTCTCACCACGACACCATTTTGGATGGCTCCGGCGAACGTGGAGGTTGCATCGCTGTCGCCCACGACCAAGGTTGCGCCCAGGCCGCTGTTATCCTGCACAAAGTTGTTGGCGGGACTGTTCACCGTGGAACTCAAGCCGTTGATGGTCTGGGTGGAACCGTTGAGGTCAAAGATACCCTGCCGGTTGGAAGCGGTGCCGTTCAAGATCACGTTACCGGTCTTGCCGCCAGTGAAGCTTCCGGTGAGACCGTGCGGCATGATGTTATTGTCCGCCGGCAGGCAGATGCGCAACATGGAATTGACCGTGGCTCCGGCCGTGCCGTTGATCACGGTGTCACCGGCATAGTCATTCGTATAAATGATTCCAAGGGCATTCGTCGAACCGACATTGATCGTACCGCCGGCGGTTCCGCCGGTCCCGGTCGGTGAATTGATCCACAGCGTGCCCGGACCGGTGATCTTGCCGGAAATTCCGTTGAACGGCTGGCCGCCATTGTTGGCATTGCCATTGCCACCGATCGCCGCATTGCCGGTCAGATGGACGGTGCCGCAGAGATTGCCCAGAACCCCGCTGCCGAGAACGGCGGAATAAATACGGACCGCCCCTAACCCGCCGTTTTCGGTCGTGCCGCTGCCTTCGACAAAAATCTCATTGGTGATCTGGGCGCCGGTATTGAACTGGCCACCAGAAACGATATAAATGGGCCCCGTGCCGAAAGTGCGGCTGCCCGGTTGGGAGACGCGTCCTTGCAAGATGTAGGTGCCGCCAGAGTAGGTGTTGGTCACCGCCAGGGTGCCAAGGCCGCTGCCTTCACCATTCATCTGCATATACGCTCCCGCCACGACGACTGTCACCGGGGCCGGGCCATTATCGGTTATCGACGAATTGATCGTGAGATAACTGCCGGTGCTTGGCAATGGCGCGGAGCCAAAGGTGATCGTTGCCGGATTGATCCCGTCACCCGCCGTCAATGTTCCGCCGCTTCCGATATTGGCGCCGATGAGCAATGTCCGGTAGGTACCGGCACCCGCCACGCCAGTATTGTTATAGATGCCGCCATTCTGCCCCAGCACCAATGATTTCCCGGCACCGATGGTCACCGTTTCATTGCCGGACGATGCTGTCGGGCTTCCGAAAAACAACGAGTTGATCTTTGTGACCGTGGCCGGCAAGGCCGCCGTGGCGGTGGCGGCGCCATTGTTTGGAATCCGCACGTTCGCCGTGGCGGTGTTGGGAAGGGTGCCGTTGGCCGCAATATCCGTATAAGCGGTGTAGTTAGTCACATTGTTATTCGCATCCAAGGTCGCCCAATTGTTGTTGTAGACCGCCCATCCGCCCAGCAGTCCGTTCGTCAACACGAAGCCGCCGGTGACATTGATGTTGCCTGACATGATCGCCACCGCGCCATTGTTATGGGTGACGGTTCCGTTCAATTTCAACAGGCCCGCACCGCTGCCGCCCGTGATGGTATGTTTGCCGGTTGCCAGCGTGACCGGCAGACGGATCGTGTTTGTGGAAGATGAGGAACTGATGATGCTGCCGCCGGCGATCTGTCCGCTGCCCGCATCGGTCGGCGAGGAAAGCACCATGGAGTTGCCGCCCAGGGTGAACGGGCTGGCACCGCTGCTGAATGAGAGGTTGTTGAATGCCGTGCCCGCGGAAAAATTATTGGTCGTCGCCGTCTGCGTGCCGCCGGTGAAAACCAGCAGGTCGTTCGTCGTGGGTGTGACCCCGTTCCAGTTGCCCGGCGTCAGCCAATTGCCGTCCGGCACCGCCCCGCCATTCCAGGTGTCAGTTGCTGCGAATGCCGGTTTTGCCACCAGCAGGCAGGTCAAGGTGATGACAACCGCGCCCCACATGGCCATCGGCCGGTTGTTTCGGATTTGCGTTTTCATTTTTTGTTTTGGCTTCGGGTTTCAGTTTTCAGACCAACCGTTTGTTGTCATGGTCATGACAATCCAGTTTTCACCGATGACGGCACGTGACTATGTTACGTTGCAAATGGGTGGTTACGGGAATGACTGTCTCACACGCAGATTTCGTTTTCTATTGGACATAGATTCATGTCATAAAACGGCGGCGACTGACGCTCCACTGTCACTTGATGGCGATAGAACTGGCCCGCATCGGCGTGGACAGCCGCAAATCCACCAGGTCGGCAAAATGGCCGGCCAGCGATGCACCCGGGTTGCCTTTGGGCACCATGGCGCGGATCTGCACGATCACAAAATCAGTCTCCGGCGGAAGCTTCGCCGCGGCTTCCAACGATTCCCACGTTTCTGGCTTGTCATCGCTGGTCAACTCCTTGTCCGCCAACGCAAGCGCCATCGTTCCCCTGCCCGCCCAAAGGGTCTTGGCATCCGCCGGTGAACCGCGAAACGCCGCGAGTGTCAGCCCGAATTTATTTGCCACGCCCGCATCGCCGGCCACGCGGTTGAACAGCGCCGACAATTTTGCCTCGACTTGGCCGCTGGCCAACAATGGTTTGTACGGACGCAAATCGATCACTTGAAACACTTCGGAATCACCCGTGTGCGGCGCCGACGGATTGCTAAATTCCAGCATCCCCGGACCGTTGGCAGGCTTGACCTCCTCCGTGGCGGCGGTGAGCGCATAGGACAACCCGCTCCAGTAACCAAAATCCGTCGGCACCTCCCCGACCGTCGTGCGGCCGGAAACATCGAAGCCGCAATTTTGCGGGCGCACTTCCATGTTGATCTCCGGCTGCGGAAAGGCCAGTTCCGGGAGCGCATCCGCTGGCGTTGCCCCGCGTTCATCCACGAACATCGCCATCCCCGCCGTCAACCGCCAGCCGGCGGGGTTCTCCTTGCTGTCCGTCGTCAATTTGATGCGGCCCTGGAAAACATCCACCTCGCTCGATTTATCGGCGCCGATGATGGTGCCAAAGCGCGTCCCCAAGTCCGCCACTGTTGCCGTCGGGGTTTTTAACACGAATCCCCGCGCGCGCCTGGGCACATCGGTGGCGATCTTGCCGGACTCCAATTCAATTGAGTTTCCACTGGTCAAACGGAACTGCGCCGGGCCTTCGATGGCCACCTTGGCGCTGGAGGCAAAGGTGATCTCCACCACGCCCGATTCCAGCCGCAATGTTTTCAGCGGCATCTCATCGCCGATCTTTAACGCTGCGGAGTCATTCGCCCACCGCATGGCCTGGGCGTTGCTTAACTTGCACCCGGCCAGCGATGCCGACTGCGCGTCCTGTTCCGCAAAATGTGATTTTAGAAAATAAACCGAAGCCCCGGTCATCAGAAGCAAAGCGGCGGCCAGCCCGAACGCCGGGCGCGGCGGCAATGAAGACAGCCAGTGGTGGATCTTTGCCAGCCAGCCAGCCGGGTGCGCGGCCACGGGCGTCTTGCCCGAGGCGGCTTCTTCCGCCGCCAGCCGGACCATCGCGTTGGACACGGCGCGCGACGGACGGCGGCCGAACTCCGTCCGCAAGATGCCCGAGCAGACCAGCTCCCACGCATCGGGTTTGCGCGAACTTGGCGGCGTCGAATCTGGAGTTTCGTCCATCACGGTTCGGTGGGGGTTTCCGCCATTTTGGTTTGCACGCAATCCCGGATGGCCGCCCGGGCGCGCTCGAGCCGTTTGAGCACGGCGTTCAGATTCAGCGTGAGGGTCTCGGCGATTTGCCACGCCTTGCGATCCTCAAAATAATGCAGGCGGCAGACGGTCTGGAGCGTATCCGGCAGGCGGCCGTAGCAATCCTCGACGAGATGAAAGCGCTCCTCCCAGGTATCCATCGGACCATGCTCCTCGAACTGGCGATAGACCTCGTCCATCTGCTGCAATACTTCCGGCGCCACGGGGAATTCCCGCCCCTGCCGACGGATGGCCGCGAACGCCTCCAGCCGCGCGATGCCGCGCAACCACGCCGGAAACGCCGCCGGGTCTTTCAAGGTGTTGATCTTCCGGTAGGCGATGAGGAGGGTTTGCTGGGCGGTATCCTCCGCCAATTTGTGGTCCGCCACGAGCGATTGGAGGTAGGCCAGCAGCATCGGTTCATGCTGTTTGGCCAGCACTTCAAAGATGTGCAGCGATTGCGATTTGTCGTTCATGCCCATGTGGTGTCACCATATAGCGTTGCCAAACGCCACTTTATGACACAGATATTTGATCCTCACCCGCCGAAGCTGCGGAAGTTAAACCGTCCCATGGTGGCCGTCCGCCCGGACTTACGAACTCGCGCTTGTGTAACGCCGGATCGAATACCGCCAAAACCCTTCTGAAATCACCGCCCATACCGCGCCCACGGCCAGCAACAGCAGCCATGACCAGGGCGAACTGATCTTGTCCGCCAGCACGCGCACCGGCACATTGCTCACCAACAGCACCGGCAACGCGAACGTGAACACCGCCTTGAACGCGCCCCGGAACGCCTCATCCGGCATCCGCGCGATGTTGAACAGGTTGTAATAACCCCACACGATGCCCTGCGCCCGCACCGTCCAAAAACTGATGGTCGCCAAAATGAACATCAGCGAGTAATGGATCAATATCCCCACGATACAGAGCGCGCTGAAGCCGCACAATTGAACGAATGTTGGATGCACCTCCGCCTTGTGTGCCGCATACACCAGCACCGCCAGCCCGAACGCCGCATTGATGAACGCCCCCAGGTCTACCACCCGCAGCGAAATGAGAAAACGCGTGTTGATGGGCAACGCCAGCAGAAAATCCATCTTGCCCGTCCGCACCAGTTCCGAAAGCCCGGTGCAGTTCGTCAGGAAAAACGCCTGGAAGACCTGTTGGATGAAATTGCTCGCGCCGATCAACATCACCATCTGCCACTGCGTCCATGTGCCGACCGAATTCGTCTGGGAGTAGATCACGGACACGAACGTTAATTGCAGCCCGAACCACAGCAGTTCCACGATGATCCAGAGTATGAAATTGCCCTTGAACGACATTTCCCGCGCCACGGAATTTCTCCACAGCGTCGCGTAAATGGCCAGATAACGTCTCAGATTCATCTGCGCTCAAAGTAAACGGCTTTGGGCGGTTCGCAAGCGCTAGTAAGACTCACGCGATACGGCAAACTCTGCCATCACATCCCCTCCTTGGCCTTTTGAGACTCCGATCTTGCTGGCAGGGTCAAAGCCGCTTCTTGATGAAGCGGATGCCGCCGCCGAGGACGGGGACTTTTTCGTAAAGAAACGTCGCCGCGTCAAAATAGTCCTCGTGAAAGATCACCTTGCCGTCGGGACCAAACCGGACGTGGCTGATGCCGTTGTTCAAGGTCGGCGGATCGTTTTTGCCGTCGCGGTTCAACCGCAAGGTCATCACCCAGCGGAAATAATAATCCCCGTCATGCTTCGCCACATCCGACCATTCCATCGAGTACTGGGCGACGGCACTGGAACCGCGCAGCAGATACGCCTCGAATTCAGGCTCGCCATGGATCTCCTTGAACGGGTCACGGAACCAGACATCGGCGGCGTAGACTTCCTTCGTGTGCATGACGATGTTGTTGCTGGAAAAATCACCATTGTAATCCTTGAACCGCTGGATGATTTCCGGCGAAACGTGCGTGTTTTTGACGGAGGCCGTGGCCTGCAATGCCTGGGCCGTATAGTTCGCCGGGTCTGTTTTGGTGGAATTAGAAGCGCAACCCGCTGCCAGGCAGGCGGTCAGGCACATCAGGCCGGAAAGGCATTGGTTGGTCAGGTTCATAGTTCTAAGAGCAGATACGCCCGGCGCAACGTTTTGGATGCATTTAACCATTTGCCCGCTCCGGTTTGATTTCCCGCCACCGCCTTGATAAAACAACGGCAGACAAACCATCCTTGTGACCCTACCGCTAAAACTGGAATACGTCTGCACCGAGGCGGATATGAAAGAGGCGCAGTCGCTGAACCTGCGGCAGCAACTCGGCGGCGGATCGCGCTGGCGGGCGTTGCTGGCGTTGTACGCCATCTTTGGCGGCGTGCTGGTGCTGTTTTATTTCCAGATCAAGACCGAAATCGCCCCTCAATACCGGCCCTATTTTCTGGCACTCGCGGGGGCGGCCTTTGTGTTCTTCTTCTTTAAACAAAGACGACGGCTCAAGCCGCCGGATAAGCCGACCCGTTTGGAGGTCTCGGAGCAAGGCATCACCATTCTTAACGACGCCACCCGCATCGACATTCACTGGTCGGGCTTCAGCCAGTGTCTGGAGTCGCCCAACCTGTTTGTGCTGCTGGACAGGCCCAAGCGTTTTCTCATCACGCTACCCAAGCGCGCGTTTCCAGATGCGGCGGCGCAGGATTGGTTCCGCTCGCAGGCGAACCAGCCATCCGCCGTGGCGGCCTCCACGGCGGATGTGCCGTTCACGCCCAAACAGTCGGCGGCGGCCGACGGTATCACGCTCAACTATCAGCTTGGCTACCGGGATTATGTGAACCGCACGGTGACCTCGTGGCGGATGCGGGGAATCGCCCTGGCGATCTATGCCGCCGCCATCGGCATGTGCCTGTATCAGGGCATGCAGCCGCCCACGCCCGAGCGGGTGAATTCTCCGGCCAAAGTCATGTGCATCATGCTGGCGGTCATGACGGTGATGACACTGTGCTTTATCCCCATCATCTCGTTCTTCATGTGGCGAAGGGATACCAAATACCTGACACCCCGGCAGCTTGTGTTGACGGACGAACACATCGTATTCGCCGGACCGGACGGTCAAGGCGTCCTGCCGTGGACGACCTTCACGTGTTATCTGGAAAACCGGTGGAGTTTTATTGTGTGGAACACCCGCGGCCAGGCGTGGGACATGTTCCCCAAACGGGCGTTCGCCTCCGCCGCGGAACTGGAACGGACCCGTGAATTGCTGAAGCTGCGGCTGCGCCCCTCGCGCTGGTTTATAATCTAAGCCCGGTCGCGACCATCAATCACCGTTGGTGGTTGTAGTAGACGCGGATGAGCTTGGCAACGGCGTAGGCGAGCACGAGGCTGAACCCCACCACGAGCACCAAAGTTTTGGCGCTACGGGTCTGCTGCCAGTCCTGTTGCCGGGGGAAAAGTATCCGGCCCAGGAAAAAGAAAAATCGTTCCATCAGTGGCATATATCAATTTAACCTCATTGATACCGACACTGCGAATATACTTGAAAAACAGCCTGTTAGCGAGCGCAAACTGGCGGCGAGGTCATCCCCCAAAGGCGGAATATTTCTTCACCCCGCGTGCCCACATGAACCGGGCAAAAGCATACGCGAGCAGCACCCAGAGAAATTGCACCAGCAGCCCGCGCCACAGGTCCACCCCGCCAACCTTGCCCATGTAGATGCTAATGGGAAAATAGAGTTGGTACGGGAACGGCGTCAAAAACAGGATATCCCTGAGCAACGGCGGCAACACATCGAGCGGGAACAGATGGCCGCTGGCCAAGTATTCAAACGCGAACAAGATGAAGATGAACGTGGAAATCTCCAGCAACCAGAACGCCAGCATGGCCATGGCGTACGAGATGAAAAATTGCAGCAGCGCCGTCAACACCAGCGAGACCAGAAATACCATCACGACCCCGCCGGCCGGCGCCACGAAGTAACCGCGGAAACAGAAGATAAACATCCCCAGCGGGATGCACGCCATCGAGATGAACGCGATGCGTCCGGAAATAAACAGGCACAGCCGGTACCAGAGGTAATCCACGGGCTTGAGGAGAAACTGGCTGATATTGCCTTCACGGATGTCCGCGGCGATCTGCCAGTCATCCTCATTGACAGCGGTGAAGACATCCACGACCGCGACGAGCATGTAATAAAAGATGATCTGCGCCTCGGTGAAGCCGTTGCGCTCCCCTGCCCCGCTGTTGCCGGAGTAAATCATCCGCCACAGCGAAACCATGGCAAACAGCGGGATGAAGCTGAACAGCGTCCGCGTCAGGTAATTGACGCGGTACTGCAAGTTATTTTGCAGGCCGATGCCGATGACATGCAGATATTTTTTCATCGGCCGCACGGATCATTGATTTTCTGCCGCGAGGTATCTCTCGGCATCGATGGCCGCCGAGCAACCCGCGCCCGCCGCCGTGATGGCCTGGCGATAGACATGGTCAGCGCAATCCCCCGCCACGAACACACCAGGAATGTTGGTCATGGTGCCTTCCTGCGGAACGATGAAGCCGTTCTCATCCGTCTTGATGGCACCCTTGAACAGGTCCGTGTTCGGCACGTGGCCAATGGCGACAAATAATCCGGCGCAGGGCAGCTCCGTTTCTTCATTGGTCTTGAGATTCTTTAACCGCACAGCGGTAACCTTGTCCTGCTTCACATCCAGCACCTCAAGCACGGCCGAATTCCAGATGGGTTTGATCTTGGGATTGGACAGCGTGCGTTCCGCCATGATCTTGGAGGCACGCAAGGAATCGCGCCGGTGCACGAGATAAACGGTGGAACCGAAGCGTGTGAGATACATCGCCTCTTCGCAGGCGGAATCACCGCCGCCAACCACGACGAGCGGCTGGTTCCGGAACATGGGCAGCGCGCCGTCGCAGGTCGCGCAATAGGTCGTGCCCTTGTTCTCCAATTCATGTTCGCCCGGCACACCGAGATGCTTGTGGCTCGCGCCGGTGGCGATGATGACGGTCTCCGCCTCGACTTTTTCGCCGTCCACGGTCAGCACAAAGGGTTTTTTGGAAAAATCCACGGCCTCGACGACGCCAAAGCTGGTCTTGGCGCCGAAACGTTCGGCCTGTTTCTGCATGCGGGTCATCAGCTCATAACCGTCCACGCCTTCGGGGAAGCCGGGGAAGTTTTCCACGATACTGGTGGTGGTAAGCAGGCCGCCGGGCTGCTTGCCAGTCAGCACGAGCGGGGCGAGCTGCGCGCGCGCCGTGTAGAGCGCCGCCGTCCAGCCGGCCGGGCCCGATCCGATGATGACAACTTTTTCCATAGGCCGCGCAAGTTAAACGCAAGTGCCCGCAGTTGCAAGTTCACGGCACGGCAAAAACCGGCGCCTGAACCCCACTTCTCGGTTGCGCAATGCAATTTTTTATGGCATTTCTATGGGCGTTCGGCGAACGGTTGGGGTCTTAGCTCAGTTGGTAGAGCGTCTCGTTCGCAATGAGAAGGTCAGGAGTTCGAGCCTCCTAGGCTCCACCACCTTATTCGCTGAACGCAAGGTTCTAAGTTTCAAGTTGAGAAAAATCCCCGATGCAACCACGTCACTTCGAAGCCGTCATCTTTTCCACCAAGGCTGCAGTCGCCGCTTTGGCCGCAGCGTTGTGTTACAAATTTTTCAAACTGCCCGGCTTTCCCTGGGTCGCCGCCGTTTCCGCCGTGCTGGTGACGCAGCCGGATCTTCATGCCTCGCTCAAGGCATCGCTCCTGCGTGTCGCCGCCAATCTCGGCGGCGTGATTTGCGGTGCCGCCCTGCTCGTCATCACCGGGCAACCGCTCGTGGCCATGCCGGTCGGCGTCTTGCTGACCGGATTGTTCTGCTATCTCCTGAAGCAGGATGATGCGTTGCGGCCCGCGTTTGTGGCGGTCATCATCGTGACGCTCATCGGCGAAAACGACAAATGGCAGGCCTCCATGGACCGCGTCATCGGCGTCGTCATCGGTTGCGCCTGCGCGCTGGCGGTGGGATTTTTGTTCGACAAAATCTCCAGCCTCGGCAGATTGCATCCAAAAGAAGGGCCGAAGAAATCCGGCCAGCAGGAATAATTTTTTGCACATGAAATTCTCCTTAAAAAACAAGTGGGTCCTCATCACCGGCGCCTCCAGCGGCTTCGGCGCGGCGGCAGCGAAAGCGTTCGGCGCGGAAGGTGCGAAGCTGTTATTGGGCGCGCGACGGGTGGACCGGTTGAAGCAGGTGACCGCCGCGGCCAAGAAATCCGGTGCCGCGGAAGCGCATTATCACGCGCTGGATGTTTCCAAGACCGCCAGCGTGAAGGAATTTTTTCGCTGGGCGAAAACCAAGTTGAAAGCGCAGCCACTGCACATCCTCATCAACAATGCCGGCGGCGCGCATGGTGTCGATACCGTCGCCGAAGGCAAGGATGCGGACTGGGAGGCGATGGTGCAGACCAATTTACTCGGGGTCTTGCGTATGACTCGCGCGGCGCTGCCGCTGATCCCGCACGATGCGGGCGCGAGCATCCTCAATCTCGGCTCGCTGGCGGCGCGGGCGGCCTATCCCGGTGGCGCGGCCTATTGCGGGGCCAAGGCGGGCGAATTGCTCATCACCCGCACGTTGCGCCTTGAACTGTTCGGCACCGGCATCCGCGTGAGTTCGGTCGATCCGGGGCTGGCGGAAACGGAATTTGCGCTGGTGCGCTACAAGGGCGACTCGAAGAAGGCGAAGGAACTTTATGCGGGCGCCAACCCGCTGGTCGCCGCGGACATCGCAGAAATCCTGGTGTGGGTCGCCAGCCGTCCGCCGCATGTGAACATTGACGAGATGCTCATCAAGCCCGTGGACCAGGCGGACATGGGAAAAGTTTTCCGCCGGACCTGAAACTCAAATTCCGCGATTCGCACGCCGAAGCAGCACCGCACCGATGATTTGAAACAGGAAAACCGGAATCCACACAATGAGGTGTGGGTACAATTCCGGATGCGAGGACACCGAGTCAGCCAACATCATGAACGCGTAAAAGATCACCACCAGAATCAGGGCTATCGCGATGCCGACGTTGGTTTCGCGCCGGTGAACGCGGATACCGAGGGGGATCCCGATCAACGTGAAACCAAAACAGGAGAAAGCAAACGCCACCTGCCGGTTCATGATGACGCGGATCTCCTCCGCCTGCTCCGCCTGCGCCCGGCGCGCTTCCCGTAACAGCGCCGCCGTCTGTTCCGGCGTGGCATTGGTGGCCAGAGTGAGCTCCATCCGCTGCAAACCGGGCAAATCCAGCGTCTGGTTTGTGCCAGGCGAAAAGTTCAACCGCTGGACCAGGCGCAACTCCTCGCGCAATTGCAGGAAAGTCATGTCGCTGACTTTGGGCTTCTGGACCACGGGGTTGGTGCTGCCCTCCTGTCTCAGGTCAAAAAGCAGCGCTTTTGATGCAAAAATAGGGGTGCCACGCACCCCCAGGGAAAGCACGTGGACATCCTTCAGGTCGGCGACCAAAGTTTTGGGATCCAACTTCCCGCTGCCGGCCATGATCTTGCAGACATAGTTCGTTTCATCCTTCAGCTTCCAGATGGTCAGGTCCTGCAGTTCGCCGTCCACGTTTTTTTCCGTGTACAAAATGTACCCGGGGATGTCGCGAAAAAACTTGCCTTCAGGAATTTTGCCGCTGATGAGCTGGTTTAACACCTCGCCGCGCATCTGGGTGAACATGACCCGGGAGCGCGGGCCCAAATCCATGTTAAACCACGCGCTCAACGCGCAGCAAAACAAGCTCAACAACAACACCGGTGAAACGAGGGAAATAAGGCTGATACCGCCGGCGCGCGCCGCGGTGAGCTCATGGTCCGCACTGAACCGCCCGAATACGAGCAAGGTGGCCGTGATAAAACCCATCGGCAACGCGAACACCAGCCCGAATGGCAGCATCAGGCCGATGGCCTTCAGCACCAACCAGAACCGGAGATGGCCGCTGAAGAGCAACGGCAACACGCCTTGCAGCACATTCATCAACACCATGATGAATGTAAACACCGCCACCGCGAGCAGCATGGTGGCCAGCACCTGGCCGATGAGGTATTTGTGCAGTGTTTTCAGTCCGCGCAAGTTGGCGGATTTCCAGCGGCAAGCAAAGCGAATTTCACCAAAGAAAACGCGCGGTGAAAGTGATTTCACCGCGCGTTCCACCCTAACCCAAATGACTCAAGGTAATGGCGGCCCCGTGACGATGCGGTAGAACTGCATCGGCTGCGCCGCGGCGTTCGTATCCGTCAGGATGAACGGTACCGACGCCGGTGAATTCGTCACCGCCACCGTCGTCCAACCTCCACCCGCCAGATTCGTCGAGGCCTGCAACGCGTAGTCCGGCCCCACCTGCCCGCTCACGCTCACGCTGAACTGGCCACCCGCATAGGCCGACGTGCCCGCTGCTGGCGCGCTCAGACTGTTCACTGTGACAGTGAAGCTGTTCGTCGCGCTCAAATTTGGCGTCCCGTTGTCCGTGACCACCACGGAAATATTGTTGACAGAACCGGCCGACGAAACGCCCGGGCGCCAGGTGAAATTACCCGTGCCGGAATCCACCGCCGCACCGGGCGGGCCGGTCAGCAGTGAGTAGGTCAAGGTTTGCGCCGGCAGGTCGGAATCCGTCGCCGGACACGCCACGGCCAGGTTGACGCCCACATTGATGGCGAAGTTCGTGCCGAAGATAGGTGCGGTGAAGACCGGCGCCGTGTTCGACGGCGGGGTCACCGTCAGCACCGCCGGGCTGCTGGTCACGCTG
>DATHQS010000285.1:0-31452 GCA_035482455.1 Candidatus Acidiferrales bacterium
ATTCCAGCCATCATCCGACCGAATTCATCCGCGATCTGTGGACCACGATCACCCACGGCAAGGTTTGGAAGGGTGAAATCAAGAACAAGGCAAAGGACGGTTCGTTCTACTGGGTGGACACGACCATCGTGCCGTTCCTCAACGAAGACGGCAAACCGCGCCAATATGTGGCCATCCGCGCGGACATCACCGAACGCAAGCGGGGGGAAGATCAACTGCAAGCTTCGTTCAAGGAAATCGGTGATTTGAAGGCGGCGCTGGATGAGCACGCGATCGTGGCCATCACGGACCCGCAGGGGAAGATCACCTACGTCAACGACAAGTTCTGCGCGATCTCAAAATATTCACGCGAAGAATTGCTGGGGCAGGATCATCGCATCATCAACTCAGGTTATCACCCGAAGGAATTCATCCACGAGCTTTGGGCGACCATCACGCGCGGCAAAGTCTGGCATGGTGAAATCAAGAACAAGGCGAAGGACGGCTCGTTCTACTGGGTGGACACGACCATCGTGCCGTTCCTGAATGAAGATGGAAAACCGCGCCAATATGTGGCCATCCGCGCGGACATCACCGAACGCAAGCGCGCGGAGGAGGCGTTTCGCGAAAGCGAGGAACTGTTCTCGAAGGCTTTCCTGTTAAGCCCGGATTGCCTGGCGATCGCCCGCCAGTCCGACCGCATCGTCATCCAGGCCAACGAAGCGCTTTGCCAGCTTTGGGGCAGCACGCCGGACAAAGTCATCGGCCATCCGGCGCTGGACCATCTGCACTGGATCAACGAGGCCGACCGGCTGGCCTTCACGCAAACGCTGCAAGACCGGGGCGAATGCCGGAATCACGAGACCACATTCCGCATGACCGACGGGCGGTTGATGGATTTTAACATCTCCTCCCGCATCATCACCTTCAAGGAAGAAGCCTGCGTCCTGAGCGTGATGCGAGATGTCACCGAGCGGAAACGGGCCGAGGCGGCGGCGGCGCGGCTGGCCGCCATCGTGCAATCCTCCGACGACGCCATCATCGGGAAAAATCTGGACGGCATCGTCACCAGTTGGAATGCCGGGGCGGAAAACTTGTTTGGCTTTGCGGCCGACGAAATGGTGGGGCAACCGATCCTGCGGTTGATTCCCCCGGAACGGCATCATGAGGAGGCAGACATCCTTGCCCGCGTCCGGCGCGGCGAGAGCGTCCGGCATTTGGACACTGTGCGGGTGCGCAAGGATGACGGCACGATCAATGTCTCGGTCACGGCCTCACCCATCAGAGATGCCGCCGGCAAGGTCGTCGGGGTTTCGAAGGTGGCGCGGGACATCACTGAACGCAAGCTGGCGGAGGAAAAAATCCACCAGCTCAATGCCGAGTTGGAGCAGCGCGTGGCGAAACGCACGGCGGAATTGAAACTGTCGAACCAGGAACTGGAGGCCTTTTCGTATTCCATCTCACACGACCTGCGGGCGCCGCTGCGGGCGATGGGCGGGTTCACGCGGATGCTGGAAAAACAACTCGGCGGCCAGGCTTCGGAAGAAGCGCGGTATTCGATGGAGCGAATCCGCGTGAACGCGGCGAAGATGGGCGAACTGATCGACGGGCTGCTGGATTTTTCGAGCCTGAACTGGGTGCCGGTCACCAAGAAAAAAACCTCACCGGCGAACATCGCGCGCGCGGTATTTGAGGAGCTCCGCCCGGAGCTGGCGAACCGGCGGGTGGAGATGGAGATCGCCGAACTGCCCGTCTGCGAGGCGGATGCCGCCCTGCTGAAGCAAGTGTTTACCAACCTTATCTCCAACGCGCTAAAATATTCGCGCGACCGCGACCCCGCCACGGTCAAAGTGGGCTGGCGCAAGGAAAAGAGCGAGACGATCTATTTCGTGCAGGACAACGGCGCGGGGTTTGACATGGCCTACGCCGACAAGCTTTTCCGCGTCTTTCAACGGCTGCACCGGGCGGATCAATTTGAGGGCACGGGCGTGGGGCTGGCGATCGTCAACCGGATCATCCACCGGCATGGCGGCCGCATCTGGGCGGAGGCGCAGGAGAACAAGGGCGCGACCTTTTATTTCACCCTGGGAAATCATGAATAGCGAGACCCTGGACATCTTGTTAGTGGAAGACAGCGAGGACGATTCCGCGTTTTTCATCGATGCACTGAAGGAGTCAAACCCGGCGGCGCAACTGCGCGTGGCCCGCGACGGGGTGGAGGCGCTGACGCTGATGTTCGGCGCGGGAAATCCGGCGGACGCCATGCCGATCGTCCGGCCCAAGCTGATCATCCTGGACTTGAAGCTGCCGAAAGTGAGCGGCGTGGAAGTGCTGCGCCAATTGAAAGGCAATCCGCACACGCGGGCGATCCCGGTGGTGACCTTGAGTTCCTCCCGGGAAAAGCGGGACCTGGCGGAGTGCTATCAACTGGGCGCGAACAGCTATCTGATGAAGCCGATGGATTTCGACGAGTTCGGCAACGTCGTGCGGATCCTCGGCCAATACTGGCTGCAATTCAACCAGCCGCCGAAATCATGACCGGGGCAATTTATGGGCAAACCGATCAACATCCTGATTGCGGAAGATTCCGTGGACGACACGGCCTTTCTCGTGGACGAGTTGAAGACGGCCGGGTTTGATCCGACATGGAAACGGGTGGAGACCGAGCCGGATTTTCTGGCGGAATTAAAAAAAGGGCCGGACATCATCCTTTCCGATTATTCCATGCCGCAGTTCAACGGACTGCGGGCGGCACAACTGGCACAGGAGAGCGGTCTGGATGTTCCGTTGATCCTGATCTCAGGCACCGTTGGTGAAGAAATCGCGGTGGAGGCGATGAAGCGCGGCGCGACGGATTATCTGCTCAAGGACCGGATCGGGCGGCTGGGCAGCGCGGTGGAACGGGCGCTGGAACAGAAGCGGCTACGGGTGGAGCGCAAGCAGACCGAGCAGCAGATTCACCTCCAGGCCAGCGCGCTGGAAGCCGCGGCCAACGCGATTCTCATCACGGACCGGCAGGGCAAAATCCTGTCGGCCAACACCGCGTTTTGCACGATGACCGGTTACCCGCCGGAAGAAGTGCTGGGGCAAGCCCCGCGCCTCCTCAAATCCGGGGAACACGAACCGGATTTTTACAAGCAACTGTGGCAAACCGTTTGCGCCGGCCACATCTGGCGCGGCGACATCACCAACCGGCGCAAAAATGGAACGCTTTATCAGGAAGAAATGATAATCACGCCGGTGCGGGCGGCCAATGGCGAAATCACCCATTTCATCGCCATCAAGCAGGACATCACCGGACGGAAGCAGGCGGAAGCAGCCCTGGCCCGGCTCGCGGCAATCGTCGAATCCTCGGACGATGCCATCATCGGCAAGGATCTGAATGGCGTGATCACGAGTTGGAATAAAAGTGCGGAACGGCTTTTCGGTTATTCCGCGGACGAGATGGTGGGAACCTCCATCCTGCGGCTGATTCCCGCCGGCCGGGACGGCGAGGAACATCAGATACTGTCGAAAATAAGGCGCGGCGAGAGCCTGGAGCACCTTGAGACGGTGCGGCAAGCCAAGGACGGGCGGCTGATTGACGT
Source organism: Candidatus Acidiferrales bacterium (assembly GCA_035482455.1). Lineage (GTDB taxonomy): Bacteria > Verrucomicrobiota > Verrucomicrobiia > Limisphaerales > UBA11358 > UBA11358. The sequence continues at coordinate 3,567 of DATHQS010000285.1, forward strand.
TTCGGTCACGGCATCACCCATCAAGGATGCCGCCGGCAAAGTCATTGGCGTGTCCAAAGTGGCGCGCGACATCACCGGGCGAAAAAAAGCCGAGAATGCGTTGCGCAAGGTGTCCAGCCAGGAAAGCGGCCTAAAAAAAGCACGGATCTTGCGAGATTTTGCGGTTATCATCGGGTTGTGCCTCCTGGCCTATGCCATCTTGGATTACACCGAAGTGCTCGAACGGCCGCTGGAAAACCTGGTCTTAAAATTTAAGGGCAACCTGGATGACCTGTTCGGGCCGGTGGCGGTTTTATTGCTGGGTTGCTTCATTTTTTCCTACCGGCGATGGCGGGACACCCAAAGCCGGGTCAGTGAGCAGGCGAACATCGAAGGGGCATTGCGAATATTGCACGGGGAGCTGGAAAACCGCATCCAGCAGCGGACGGCGGAGCTGGCCAAAACAAACGACGCCTTGCACCTGGAGATCGCCGAGCGCAAACGGGCGGAGGACGCACTGGCCCAACTGAACCGCCGACATGAGCTGATCCTCAACTCCGTGGCGGAGGGCATCCATGGGATTGATTTCCACGGCAACATCATGTTCGAGAATGCCGCGGCGGCGAAAATGTTCGGCAGTGAAGCCGACGCGCTGGTCGGCAAACCGGCGCACGCCTTGATGCATCACACCCGCGCGGATGGTTCGCCCTATCCGGTGGAGCAATGCCCCATCTACGCCACGTTGCATGACGGCGTCAGCCGGCGCATAGACAACGAAGTGTTCTGGCGGAAGGATGGCACGAGCTTTCCCGTGGAATATGTTGCGGCACCGAACCGGGACAAGGGCGGCGCCATCGTCGGCACAGTCGTGACGTTCCGTGACATCACCGAACGCAAACAGGCGGAGGAGGCGTTGCGGGAAAGCGAGGGAAAATTCCGCCAACTCGCCGAAAACATCACAGTAGTTTTCTGGATCACTAATGCCGCCAAGGACCGGATGATCTACATCAGCCCCGCCTACGAAAAAATCTGGGGGCGCACCTGCGAAAGCCTGTATCAATCCCCGCAAACCTGGCTGGACGCGATCCATCCCGAGGACCGGGACCGCGTCGTTGAAGCCGCGACGACCAAACAGGAGCGCGGTGATTACGACGAAATTTACCGCATCAAGCGACCCGACGGATCGATCCGCCGGATCCGCGACCGGGCCTTTCCGGTGCGCAATGCGGCCGGCGAGATCTACCGCATCGCCGGCACGGCAGAGGACATCACCGAGCGGCGATTGCTGGAGGAACAGCTCCGGCAGGCGCAAAAGATGGAGGCGATCGGCCAGCTGGCGGGCGGCGTGGCGCATGATTTCAACAACATCCTCGCGGTGATCCAACTGCAGGCGGACATGCTCAGGACCGAGCCTAACATCTCGGTGGAACAGCAAGATTATGCCAGTGAGATCGAGAAGTCCGCCCAGCGCGCCGCCAACCTCACCCGCCAGCTGCTGCTGTTCAGCCGCCAGCAGACCTTGCAGCCACGCGACCTGAACTTGAACGATGTCATCGCCAACATAACCAAAATGCTGCACCGCGTGCTGGGCGAAGACATCCAGATGCAATTCAAGTATGCGGCGAAGCCGTTGATGATGCATGCCGACCCGGGCATGATTGATCAAATCCTCATGAACCTGACGGTCAACGCCCGCGACGCCATGCCCGAGGGCGGCCAGCTCATCGTAGAAACCGCCGCCGTGGAATTTGATGAGCTGGCCAAGACGTACTCGCCCCAAGCCAGGCCGGGTTCATTCGCCTGCCTGAGCGTCAGCGACACCGGCTGTGGCATCCCGCCGGAAGTCCTGCCGCGCATATTCGAGCCCTTCTTCACCACCAAGGAAGTCGGCAAAGGCACCGGCCTGGGGCTGGCGACCGTCTTTGGCATCGTCCAGCAGCATCAAGGCTGGATCAATGTGTATACCGAGCCCGGCGAAGGCACCACCTTCCGGATCTATCTGCCGCGCCTGACCCAGACCGCCGATATAAAAGCCAGCGGCGCGCCAGCGGCCCCGGTCCGCGGCGGCAATGAAACCATTCTGCTGGTTGAAGATGACCGATCCTTGCGCGCCGCACTCCGCATCGCCTTGTCGCGCCTGGGCTACCGGGTGCTCGAAGCGACTACCGGGCCCGAAGCCCTGGAAGCGTGGCGCCAGCACAGCGACGCGATCCAACTGGTGTTGACCGACATGATCATGCCGGGCGGCATGAACGGCAGGGAACTTGCCCAGCAGTTGGTGGCGAAGAACCCAAAATTGAAGGTCGTCTACGCCAGCGGTTATAGCGACAAAATCGCCAGCAAAGACCTAGTCTTGGAGGAGGGCGTCAACTTTCTCATCAAGCCGTTCGAGGCGCATAAGCTCGCGCAGACGGTACGGAATTGCCTGGATGGTGTGAAGGCGGCTGGAGGGTGACTCCGGCTTCAAAATTCCACGTATTCCATGTGTTCCTTCACCTTGGGCGCAATGGTGATTTCCGCATCGGCCGAGCGGTAGCCGTGGTATTCAAAATGGCCTTCGGGATGTTCACGCACGCGGAAGGTGATGGTGATGCGCTGGGCGCAAGCGCAATGGAGGATGGAATCCGCCTCGTAGATCCGCTCGACGCCGTGATCCAAGATCTGCTCGTGGACACAGTGGAATTCAGGCGTCCGCGTGGGACCGGCGTGCACTTTGCGACAGGACTTGCAACGATAGTGGTAAGAACCGAGCTGGAATGATGATGCATGCATAACAATCCTTTTTTTCACCTGGGCCGCCTACACCCAGCCCTACATCAACATTCTGCCTCTCGGGCGCGGTTGTCAACAGGTTTGCGGCGGCGGCAATATTGCGGGGGCAGGCATTTCAGATGCAAGGTCATGAGGGTGAGGAGAAATTTTTGCCCTTTTGCCTGAGCAATACACATTTACAAACTATTTACACATATCTGTTCGATTTTCGCCGCATCGTGTGGTGTAGTTTTTTCATGAGCATATTTAATTTTCGGGCAAAACGCGCCCCGTCCCGGCGGATCGCCGCGCTGGTCTGCTTGCTCGCCCTGCGCGTTTCGGCGGCGGACACGACACCACCGGACGGACCGGTGGCACGCCTCGGTTCCCACCGGTTTGAACACAGCGGCCGATTAACCGGCCTGGCATTTACGCCCGACGGCACGGAGTTGTTCGCCACGGGAATGGACGAAGCCTGCTTCTGGGAGGTGGCAACGGGTGAAAAACAACGGGTGCTGGCCAAAACCTCACTGATGTGCGGCGCGCTGGCGCAGGATGGCCAGACCGCCGCGCTGGCGCATAATAGCAGCCTGATCGAGGTGTTCGACACCGTCACCGGCGAGCGTCGCGGCCAACTGACCGGCGCACGGGACCGCTCCTTTGCCTTGACGCTCAGCCCGGACGGACGCCGGGCCGCCAGCGGGGATGGCCGCGACGTCATCCTTTGGGACGTCCAAGCGGGCAAAGAACTGCGGCGCTGGCAACCGTCGGGCGAATGGGTGGACGCGCTGAAATTCTCGCCGGATGGCCGGCGCCTGGCCATGGCCACCGCAGGAACCAACGGACAGGTGCGGATCGAGAATCTTGATTCTGACGGAGCCCCGATGGAATTGGCGGGAGGCATCGGGTTTGAGCCCTGGCTCGTTTTTTCTCCCGACGGGAAAAATGTGGCGGGGTCCTGCGATGTCCCTTTTCATGGAGGCCACCGCTCTTACTTGCGCATCTGGGATGCAGCCACCGGCCAGATGACGCACGATGTGCCGGGCTCTTTTAACGCCGGCGTGTTTTCAGCCGATGGAAAATGGCTTGTGGCGGCGGGGCTGGGAGAGGTTGCGGTTTACGATCCCGCCACCGGCCAGGTCCTTCACCAACTGCCCGCAAACCAGCAGCACATCTGGGCGGTGGCGTTGACCGCGGATGGGAAAACCCTGGCGACCGCACAGGACCAGCGCATCCGCCTGTGGAACACCGGGACGTGGCAGGAGATCAACGCGGGTTCCGGCCACGACGAACCCGTGCTGGCCGTGGCCGTGGCTCCGGATGGCCGCACCATCGCCACGGGCGGCCTGGATGGCCGGCTCATTCTCTGGGATTGGCCGGAAGCACGCGAGCGCAAGCGGATCGAAGGCATCGGCGGCGGCTATGGTGTCCAGCAACTGGCCTTTTCACCCGACAGCGGCACCGTGGGCGCAGCGGCCTGGATCAATTTCGGCGACACGTTCTTTCTTTTTGATGCCGCGACCGGAGCACCGGTCTCACGCTTTGGCAAGGAGCATCAAGGCCACGCATTGGCATTCATGGCCGGCGGCAAAGAGGTTGTGACCGGCCAGATGGATGGCGCGCTCGGGGTTTGGGAGGCGGCTTCCGGCAAATGGCTGCGTTCGGTGGGACATCACAAAGGTTCGATCGATTCAGTGACGCCGGCTCCCGACGGCAAAACCGCCTGGTGGGCGGGTGAATACCAAGGCCTCGGTCTGCGCGATCTGGTCACCGGCGAAGACCTGCGCGTTCTTTCCGGAGGCTCGCATCATTCAGAGGCGTGCCTGAAGGTTTCACCGGATGGCGACTGGCTGGAGGTCGGCGGCCGGGTCTGGGATGTAAAAACCGGCGATGTAATCGCCCAAGGGCGCGACTCACTGGCGGCAACCGCGATTTCACCGGATGGCCGCCTGTTGGCCACCGCAGCGGGCGGAGGGGTGGAGTTTTTGGAAATGCTGACCCGGCAGAAAATCCACCGCCTGAATACCGGCGAGGTCAAGGCCATGGCGTTCTCGCCGGACGGAACGGTGCTGGTGACGGCCGCGTACACGGAGGCGTTGGCCTGGGACCTGACCGGACGGTTGCACGATGGCCGCCTGCCGGCGACCGGGCTGTCGCGCACGGAAATGGAATCCTGCTGGCAGACGCTCGCCGGCAACGATGCCTGGGCGGCGCATCAAGCGGCATGGTCGCTGGCCGCTGGCGGCGCGGCGGCGGTGGCTTTTCTTGGCGAACATTTGCATCCGGCGGCCGATCCCGAACCGGCGCAAGTCGCGAAACTCCGCGGTGAATTTACCGATCCCGATTACGATGTCCGCAAGCACGCCGCCTGCGAGCTGCTGGACCTGGGCCTCGAGGTTTCACCCGGGGAACGCGAAGCCCTGCGCCGACCGGGGCGCAATTATACTTCCGCGCCCCTGCCGCCGGATCAGGCCGGAGGAATGCCGGTGCCGCTTGGGCCCATACCCGAACTGCTCCCGCTGCCGGACCGTGTGCGTGCGTCGCGGGCGGTGATGGCCCTGGAGCACAGCCTGGCGCCGTCGGCGGAAACCCTGCTGGCCACCCTGGCGGATGGCGTGGCCGACGCCCCAATGACCCGCGAAGCCCGCTCCGCCCTGGCACGAGTGCGGCAACGGCATTGATCCCCGGCAAACATATCCATACGGGCGCAGGTGACGAAGGGGTGGAAATGTGCGAAGGCATATATTTTTCAGGTTGGACAGCCTTTGTCCAACCGGGTGTGTGATAACTGAGGGCATGAAGCTGAAAATTCAGAATGAAAAGTTAAGAATGAAGAAGCCGGGGGCGCAGCGGGCGAGCGGGGGAACATTCAACACGCAACATTTAACGCTCAACGTCCAACTGTGCGCACCTTGCAAGCGGTTGGGGATCAATGGCGGTCAGGCTTCGTCAGGCTTTGTCCGACCTTTCAATTTTAAAATCTTTTTTAACCGCAGGTCGATGAGCGACAACCATGAACGCAGATGGACGCAGATAGGGGCCGAGGACGGACAGCCAGGCATGGGGCAGGCTCATTTGTTTAGAATTTTGAATTTATCCGACCGAATCCGACTGAATCCGAGTGTTCAATTTTTATTCGTGCCGTACGGGCCACCAAGGACTGGACGCGTTGGAGGTGCGGGCATCAAAGGGATGGCTGCGCTGCAAAGTGCCCGCTGCGCGGTCAAAATTTGTCGCATCCGCCTACGCCAAGGCTTCGGCGCGACAGGGTGCGACAAACTCCACCAACCGAGGGTCTGGAAAAAACAGCGATTAACAGCGATTAACAGTGATTAACAGTGAATAACAAACGGCACATTTTTGATATGCGATTGGCCATGCAAACCGGCGGCGAAAAGTACACTACAGGTTTAAGCGAATCAGGCTCCTCACCCCGCCCCTCTCCTCGTCTGGCGAGGAGAGGGAGGATATATCGCGTCGCGGATTATCCAAACGTTCACCCTGGCCATGAATGCCAAGGGCAGGCCAAGAAAGACCCGCCGAACAAAACCGGTTGCAGGGCGGGTGCGGGGCGCCTCGACTTTGAGGAGAAACTTGCTAAATTGTCATCGTGAGCTTTGTCGCTGAATTCAATTCGTTGCCGCTGGAGGCGCTGGTCAAAAAGTCGCTGGCCACGAGCGCGGAGACCGCCCGTGAGGCGGCCGCCAAGTCGCGGTTTTCCCTGGCGGATTTTGCCGCGCTGCTGTCGCCGGCGGCCGGGGAGATGCTGGAGACGCTGTGCGCGCGTTCGCAGAAGCTGACGCAGCAGCGGTTCGGCAAGACGATCCGGCTGTTCGCGCCGCTGTACCTTTCCAACGAGTGCATCAACAATTGTTCGTACTGCGGCTTTTCGCGCGACAACCAAATCTTGCGCGTGACGTTGTCGATCGACGAGGTGCGGCGGGAGGCGGCGGAATTGAAGGCGCAGGGTTTTCGCAACCTGCTGCTGGTGGCGGGGGAGCATCCGAAATTTGTCTCGAACGGCTACATGCGCGACTGCATCGCGGCGCTGCACGAGGAGTGGCCGAGCATCTCGCTGGAGGTGGGGCCGATGGAGACGGAGGAATATCGTCCGCTGGTGGCGGCGGGGTCGGACGGGCTGATCGTGTATCAGGAGACGTATGACCGGGCGGTGTATGCGGAGATGCATACGGCGGGGCCGAAACGGAATTTTGACTGGCGGCTGGAAACGCCGGAGCGCGCGTACGCGGCGGGTTTCCGGCGGCTGGGCATCAGCCCGCTGTACGGGCTGGCGGACTGGCGGTTTGAGGCGTTGAGCGTGGCGGCGCACGCGGATTATCTGCTGCGCAACTGCTGGAAGGCGGCAATCACGATCTCATTGCCGCGGCTGCGGCCGTGCGCGGGGGAGTTTCAACCGCTCACACATTTGGGCGACCGCGACCTGGTGCAACTGGTGTGTGCGTTCCGGCTGATGTTCCCGGATGTGGGGCTGGTCTTGTCCACGCGCGAGCCGGCGAAATTGCGGAACGGGCTGATTCCGCTGGGCATCACGATGATGAGCGCAGGCGCGCGCACGGAGCCGGGCGGCTATACCGGGGCGGGCAAGGAAAAGATCCATCACACGGAGCGCGGGATCATCAAGGAAATCGCCTCGGGCTCGAGCGAATGGGCGCCGGTGGCGGACCGGGCGACGAATGCGACGGGGCAGTTTCAGATCGCCGATGAACGTCCGCCGCACGAGGTGGCGGCGCAAATCCGGAACCTGGGCTATGAGCCGGTGTGGAAGGACTGGGATGCGGCGTTGACGGCTTGAATCCGGGTCCTATGACGCGATACCATCACCCCAACAGCAAACGTGCGTAGCATTGCACTCATTTTATTTCTGTTCGCGACGGTGATGGTTGCCACCGCCGAGAATACGAATGATCTTGACCCGATCACGGGAAATTATCGCTGCATCGTGTGCGGCAAGAGCCCGTTGTACGGGCAGATTTGGCGGCATCCGCGGGGGCTCATCTGTGACGAGTGCGAAAAGATCAAAGACCGTTGCACGATCTGCGGGCTGCCGGTGAAGGAAGGCGACGGCCACCTGAAGACCGGCGACGGGCGGTTCATCTGCAAATTTGACAAGCCGAATGTCGTCATGACGACGGACCAGGCGACGGAGCTGTTTGAAAAGGTACGGGACGAGGTGGTGGACCTGTACGGGCCACAGTTCGCGCTGAAAAACACGCAGGTGACGGTGACGATGTTTGATGTGGATTACTGGTCGGAGAAGGGCCGGACGAACGGCCTGCATACCTACGGCTTTGCCCATTCGCGCCCGGCCGAGGGCGATCATTGGACGCATGAGGTCATCATGTTGAGCGGCCGGACACGGGACGAGATGACCGGCGTGGCCGCGCACGAATACACGCATCTGTGGATCAATGAGAACCGCCCGGCCAACCACAAGATCGACGGTGACACGGTGGAAGCCATCTGCGAACTGACGGCCTACAAGCTGATGCAGCAAAAAAGGCGGCCGGACATGGAGAAGCGAATCCTCGACAATCCCTATACGGACGGGAAGATAAAAACCCTGGTGGCGGTGGAGCGCGAGGGCGGCACGGACTACGTCCTGAACTGGGTGAAAAACAGCCAGGCGGAAACGTTTGACGAGGATGCCAGCCTGGCCCCGTTGCCCGCCCTGGCGGCACCGGTTCAAGTATCAGCGTTGCCGCCGGTCCTGCCGGCGGGGTTGAAATTCAGCGGGATCATGACCTTGGGCAAGTTGCGGCAGGCGGTCATCAATGGCACGGCCCTGGGTGTCGGCGACCAAAAGCGCATCAAGTTGCGGGATAAAACGGTGTCCGTCCGCTGCCGGGAAATCCGTGATGACGAGGTGGTGGTGGAATTAAACGATTCCCCCGCGCCAGCGACCTTGAGCCGGGGCAAGGAGGTTTTGATCCCATGAATGAAGTCATCGCCAACGGGCAGCCCGTTGCGGCCGCCCTGCCCTGCACCATCGAGGCATTTCTCCTGGCGCAAAATCTTTTGCCGCGGAGCGTGGTGGTGGAACATAACGGGGAGGCGGTGGCGCCGTCGGAATTTGCGGGGCGCCGGCTGAATCCGGGCGACCGGCTGGAAATTGTAAAGATCGTGGCGGGCGGATGAGGATTTGATTTTTGCCCGCCATCAGGCTATGCTTGCGGCAGTCTGGGGGGTAAAAGGGTTAAGACGGTGAACAACTTTTTTTTGACATTTGCCTAAAATAAGCCCAAGAAAGAGGTGTTCATACGCAGTCCTGACCTGACCCGGTCTTGGTTGTAACCTATTAATCATGAGCGATACCGCCCTATTTGGAAAAGCTGCCGCCTGCTTGAGCGGCCTTCCACAGGGTTGTCAGGTGCTGATTCTGAGCGAGGATTTCACGGCGTACAGCCGGGCCTTGCAGGCCTGCCGGCGGATCATGGATCAGATGGCCCAACACACGGACTTCGATTTTCGCTGCTGGAATTTTTCCGAACTGACAGATCCGGAATGCTCGCTGGCGGCGACCAAGTACGCCGCCGCCGCCGACATCATCATGTTGTCGACGCAATCGGCCACCCTGCCCGCGGCATTGAACGAATGGATGGATGTGCTGCACAAGGCGCGGTTCCGCCCGGTCGGCCTGCTGGCGGTGGTCCTGAACAAACCGGCGCCGGAGCCGGAAGTTTCCCAACTGTTGTTGCGCCTGGAAAACGTGGCACTGCACCTGGCGATGGATTTCATGCCGCTGCTGCCGGCCACCGAACAAACCGCCTGGCAGCCGCAAACGCTGGAGCACTGGGAGATGTTGCTGGGACGCCCGGACACGGAAACCCGCCGCGACGTCGATCACTGGGGCCTGAACGAGTGACCGGCCGTTTCCGTCTTCATTTCGCCGCGGGTGTGGCCACAGAATTTGTGCGGGTGAATACTTGCCGCCGGACTTCAACTTCGTAAAAATCAAGCCATGAGATTTCGGTTTGAAACGATTTATCGCACGAGCCTGGTGGTCTTGTTCCTCACCGCATTTTGGGCGGTGTGGGCAAGCGCACAGACCAACCAACTCCGCGCCGCCAACGACGCCCTGACGGCCACCGCCACAAACAACGCGCCAGACGCCAACGGCACCAACGTCGTGGCCAAGGTGGGCGAAGTCATCGAAAAGGATCTGGAATCGCCCGATTGGATCAAACATCTCGCCAAGGACTGGCCGTTCTTGCGATATCATTTTTGGGGGAACGAACTCTGGAAATACCTGTTCTCGTTGATCTACATCTTCCTGGCGTTTTACATCTCCAAGCTGCTCGATTACCTGACGCGGGTGTGGCTGAAACGGTGGACGGATAAAACCAAAACCAAGCTGGATGACCTGCTGCTGAACCTGTTGAACGGGCCGGTGAAGGTGATTTCGTTCGTGATCTTTCTGCGGATCGGCCTGGACGTATTCCAATGGCCGGGCCTGGTCCAGAAAATCCTGACCAAAGGATTCACGGTGGTGGTGGCCGTGACGATCACCTACGCGGTGCTCAAGCTGGTGGATCTGCTCATGAATTTCTGGCATTTGCGCGCCAATGCGGACAGCGACCAGGAGTTCCACGAACAGATTTTCCCCATCATCCGCAAGGCGTTAAAAGTTTTCGTCGTGGTGGTGGGGTTGCTGATGACCTTGTCCGCGCTCCACATCGACATCACGGCGGCCATCGCCTCGCTGTCCATCGGCGGGCTGGCGGTCGGTTTGGCGGCGCAGGATACGCTGGCGAACCTGTTCGGCGCGGTGGCCATCTTTCTGGACCGGCCTTTCCGCATCGGCGACCGCATCAAGGTCGAAACCGTGGAAGGCATGGTGGAGACCATCGGCTTGCGCAGCACGCGCGTACGAAACCTCGACGGCCATCATGTCACGATCCCGAACAAGCTGATGGGCAACGCCATCATCACCAACGTCACCCGCCGGCCGAACATCAAGACCGAGATGAACCTTGGCCTGACGTATGACACGCCATCGGAAAAGGTGAGGCGAGCGACCGCCATCCTGGAGGAGATTTTCCGGGCCAACCCGAAGACCACCGATCTGGTCATCACCTTCAACAAATTCGGGGATTCGGCGCTCAACATCCTGGTCGTGCACGTCTGGAACGGCACGGATGCGAAGACGCATTTGGCGGAGATGCAGGAAATGAACCTGCAGATCAAGTCGCGGTTTGAGGCGGAAAAGATCGAATTCGCGTTCCCGACGCAGACGATTTTTCTCAAACAGGACGGAACGAAATGATTTGTCAGCCCGCCCCGGTGAAGATTTAATTCACCGATGGACTTGATCACCAACCTGCTCTGGCATCACGACAAGTTTCTGGGCATCACCTGGAACACCTGGAAAGTCATCGGGTTCATCGGCAACGCGGTTTTTTTCTCGCGTTTCTTTGTACAGTGGTACGCCACGGAAAAACGGAAGCAGGTCGTCGTGCCGCAGGCATTTTGGTGGTTAAGCCTGACCGGCTCGCTGATCCTGCTGGCCTACGGGCTGTTTTACCTGCATGACTCGGTGGTCATCTTCGCGTATGCGTTCACGTGGATCCCCTACATCCGCAGCCTGGTGATCCACCGGCGGCACAAGGCGGCGCACACCAACTGCGCGGGCTGCGGGATAAAAATTCCGCCGCAGTCGAACTATTGTCCGAACTGCGGCGTGAAGGTGGGTTGAAGCAGTTACTTTTTCGGAGCCGGGGCAACAGCCGGCACGGCTGACGCGGGCGGAATGCCATATTTCTTCAATACTTGGGCGGTAAAATCAGGGTGCTTGTCACCGTAAACCGCCAGTTTGGCCACAAAGTCATTAATCGCAACCTGCTGCTTTTGCAACTGCGCAGAAACCTGCTGCACCTGGCCCTCTTCTTTCAGGGTGATGCTCGACTGGGTGTACAAAAATCCGGTCAATGTGCCACTGATGACAATCAACGCGACCAGCAACGCAAACAACTGGCTTTTGATGGCAGCGATATCGTCTTGATTATTTTCGGGGGTCATAAAGTTATTTTGCTGCGGGTTGCGCGGGGGTTTGGGCGAACTGGATGATTTGTTGCAGTTCCGGGCTCTTTGCCGTGTTGTTGTATGTAATCACATCACCCAAGAGGGCTTGTGCCCTGCCAGAGACCACTTGGACAGATTGCAACTGGTTTTGCAGTATGGGCTGCATCTTGCGCAAAGCGCTCGTCCGGGTCATTGTTAGATACGCGAACACCACGCCGGCAACCACCAAGATAGCCAGCACAAAGGTCAATAATGATGTGGTTGTGTCATTTTTCATAATCGGTGAGAAGAATCTAACGAATAGCCCAAGCATGGACAACTTGATTTTCCGAAATTCCGTGCCATTTGGCGGCCATTCGTGATTAAATACGGCCATGAAAATCCACTTCCTTGGCGCGGCGCGCACCACCACGGGCTCGATGTATCTGCTGGAGATCAACGGGAAGAATCTCCTGCTGGAATGCGGCCTGTTCCAGGGCCACCGCGAGGAAACCACCCAGCGCAACACCACCTTTCCCTTCGACCCGCACAAAATCGACGCCGTCGTCCTGAGCCATGCCCACATCGACCATGCGGGCAACCTGCCCAACCTGGCCAGCAAGGGGTACGACGGGCCGATCCACTGCACCGAAGCCACGCGCGACCTGTGTAGCATCATGCTGATCGATTCAGCGCACATCCAGGAACAGGACGCCCTTTTCGTTTCCAAATGGCACGCCAAAAAGCATCTGCCGCCGGTCGAACCTCTCTACCGCGTGCCCGATGCCGAGAAGGCCGTGAAACAACTCGTCCCGCACGGTTACGAAAAGGCCTTTTCACCCGTGGAAGGCGTGAGCGTCACCTTCCGCGATGCCGGCCATATTCTTGGCTCCGCCCAGGTCATCCTGGACATCCAGGAAAAAGGCCGCAAATATCGATGGCTCTTCAGCGGTGACGTGGGCCGCGGCCAGGACGAACTCCTGCGTGATCCGGTGCCCGTTGAAAATGTGGACTATCTCCAGATCGAATCCACCTACGGCAACCGCGAACATGCCGTGCGGATTGATGCCGATGCCATCGTGGCCAAGCTGGTCAGTGAAACCATCGCCCAGCGGGGCAAAGTTATCATCCCGGCTTTTTCCGTGGGGCGCACCCAGCAGATCGTTTATGTGCTGCACGAGCTCATCTGCGCCGGCAAGCTGCCCCGCCTGCCGATTTTCGTGGACAGCCCGCTGAGCGTGAAGGCGAGCGACATCTACAGCAAACATCTCGCCGATCTCAAGCCCGGCCTGATCGACTCGCTGTGCAACCATGAGAGCCCGTTCTACATGAACAATCTCACGTACACCGCCAGCGCCGAGGAGTCCAAAAAACTTAACGAGCGCACCGACCCGATGATCATCATCAGCGCCTCCGGCATGTGCGAAGCCGGGCGCATCCGCCATCATCTCAAGAACAACATCGGCGACAAAAAGAACCTCCTGCTCTTCATCGGTTACTGTGCCGAAGGCACGCTGGGAAACATAATCACCGCCGGCAAAACGCCGGTGAACATCTTCGGTGAACCTTGCGATGTCCGGGCGAAGGTGGTGGCCCTCGACACCTATTCCGGCCACGCGGACAAGAATGAATTGAAAAGCTATGTCGGAAAACTGACCGGGAACATCAAAAAAATCTTCTGCATCCACGGCGAGGAACCGCAATGCCTGGCCCACGCTGAAACCTTGCGCGCCATGAAGCCGAACGCCCAGGTCATCGTGCCAGAATACAAGCAGGCGGTGGATATTTGAGCCGGCCAGCGCCTCCTTTAGCGGGGGTGGCGGAAAATCTCCTTCAACGGCCGGTCACGAAGGTTCATCAAAGGCCTTTCATAGAACCGATAGACGAAAGCCGAACCGGGAATTGTCATCAGCCAAATGAGGGGAAAGGCGATAACCGGTTCCCATCCGTGCCATGGCCCCGTATGCATCAAGATGATAGCGATCACACCACTGAAGATTCCATGGCTCAGATACATGGAATAAGACCACAAACTCAAGTTTCTGATCATCTTCTCGAACCATCCGCCCGGAGCTGTCATTCCCACCACCTTGGGAAACACCAATACCAGACAAACAGATATGAGATTAAAATAAAACGCGCGATACGCGACTGAATCCAGGGTAAAGCCGCCCGAGATCGCATAGTAATGGCAAAAATGAACGGTCAGGGCAACACCAGACGCCACACCGACCGGCCACAACCTGACCAGAAAGTTCCAGACGCCCCCGCCATAATTTTTAACCCAGACCAACAACACGCCATAACCAATCGCATCCAACCGCGGCAGGGTTACGCGGCGAATGCCACCATCCCAGCTGGCGGTTGGCGGGATAAGGCAACGGATGATGACCGGAACCACCAGAAAAACCACAATGGTGGCAAGCAAGGCCTGTTGCCGGCGAGGCAACACCTTTGCCAATGTGAAAAGCATGACCGGAAACAGCAGGTAAAACCATTCTTCCACGGAAAGGCTCCATGCTGCCGGGAAAAACTCCGGATAGGGGGATATCATCGCCTGTCCAAACCAAACGAAACTGCCGGCTTCAGCCGGAAAGCGGCCAGTAAGAACAGTCGTTTCCAGCATGGTGAGGACAAGGAAAACATAGTAGTTCGGCAGGGTGCGGAACCAGCGGCGTTTCCAGAACTCGACCACTCCGGACGGGCCATCCAACCGGCCAGCAAACAAGTCCGCCATCAGTATGCCCCCAATAAGATAGCCACTGAGCATAAAGAAAATCTCAACCCCGAGCACACCCCAAAAGCCTCGTAATGTGCCAAAAACCGGGAAACACGTCCCCCCGGGCACCGTATGCGACATCAGTACCAGCATGATGGCCGCCGCGCGAATCAAGTCTGGCCCGAACACACGGGTGTGTGTTGAATTTTTGGTCGGCATGAATTCCGGGTTTACCCGTCCATATTTTAGATCGTCTTGGCGGCGATGGCAAACGAAGCTCGGACCACCGTCAGGGAAAAGAAAATCTGTCCGAATGGATTAAAAATTCAAGCTTTAACAACTCACGTCCGCCAAAGCCGTCACTATCTGCATGAAATTTCTTTGGGGCCAAACTTGGAATTTACATAATGTGACAAATGATGCGTTAAAAAGGCGGCGGTAGCAGCGGGTATTGACTGCGGTAAGAAATCAATCCCGGAAATTACCGAACGCCACTGCCACGGGAAAATCATGACCGCGCACGGCGGCGATGACGGCCTGCAAATCGTCGCGGCTCTTGCCGGTCACGCGGACTTCGTCGCCCTGGATCTGCGTGGTGACCTTGAACTTGCCATCGCGGATGAAGCCGGTGATCTGCTTGGCGACGGCGGCCTCGATGCCATTCTTGAGCTTGATGCTCTGGCGGGCATGGCCGAGCGGCGAGATGTCGGGATCACATTGCTCGATGCTTTTCATGCTGATACCGCGCTTGGCGAGCTTGCCGACGACGATTTCGTTGAGGGTGTTCACCTTGTAGGCGTCCTCGGCGGACAATTTGATCTCCGTCTTTTCCAAAACGATCTCGGCCTTGCTGCCCTTGAAATCAAAGCGGTTGGCGAGCTCCTTTTTGGCCTGGTTGACGGCGTTCTCAACTTCCATGGAGTTGACCTGCGAAACAATGTCGAATGAAGGCATGGCGGGAGGATAGAAATTTCCGACCGAAAGGAAAAGTGGAAAGCGGTGAGACGACGGAACCGCCTCTGGTGACGGTTTTTATCCGGCGAACGGCGCCTGCCGCGGCGGGGCGGCCAAAATTTGTCGCAGGAAAGGCCATTTGCCGGTTGCGGTGGGCGGGAATTTTTCGGATTTTACCGCGCGTGAAAACCAAACGTGCTTTGCTCTCCGTTTCTGACAAGACCGGCCTGGTTCCTTTTGCCCAGGCATTGGTGCAGTCGAACTACGAACTCATCTCCACCGGCGGCACCGCCAAGGCGTTGCGCGACGCCGGCCTGCCGGTGAAGGACATCAGCGAGCACACGGGCTTCCCGGAAATGCTGGATGGACGGGTGAAGACGCTGCATCCGCTCGTCCACGGGGGCCTGCTCTACATCCGCGGCAACGCAACGCACGAGGCGGCGGTGAAACAACATAACATCAAATCCATCGACCTCGTGGTGGTGAACCTCTATCCGTTTGAGGCCACGGTGGCGAAGCCCGGCGTGGCGTTGCACGATGCCATCGAGAATATCGACATCGGCGGGCCTTCGATGCTCCGCAGCGCGGCGAAGAATCACGACAGCGTCACGGTGATCGTGGATCCGGCGGATTACGCGGAGGTCGCGGAGCAAATCAAAGCGCAGGGTGACACCACGCTGGAGCTGCGCCGCAAGCTCTGCGCGAAGGTCTATGCGCGCACCGCGGCGTACGATGCCGCCATCGCGGCGCATCTGCAAAAGGAGTTCGGCGCCGATAAGAACGCATTGCCGGCAGCGCTCACGATTTCGGCACCGCTGGCCCAACCGCTGCGCTACGGCGAAAACCCGCACCAGACCGCCGCACTTTACGGAAAGTTTCACGATTATTTCAAGCAGCTTCACGGCAAGGAGCTTTCCTACAACAACATCCTGGATCTTACCGCCGCGAACGCGCTTATCGCGGAATTCAGCAATGATGTGCCCACGCTGGCGATCTTGAAGCACACGAACCCCTGCGGCGTCGGCCAGGGCGCGAACCTGCGCGAGGCGTGGGACAAGGCTTTTGCCACCGACAAACAGGCGCCGTTCGGCGGCATCATCGCCGTGAACCAGCCGCTGGATGCGGCCTGCGCGGAGGCCATCGCTGAAATCTTCAGTGAAGTCATCGTGGCGCCGGAATTTTCGCCGGAAGCGCTGGCCATCCTGCAAAAGAAGAAAAACCTGCGACTCCTCCAGATCGTGAAAAGCCCGCTCGCGGCGGCACCCTGGGATGTGCGCAGCGTGGGCGCGGATTCTTTTCTGTTGCAGCAGCGCGATTTGAAAATAACGGCCGCGACGGACCTGAAAATCGTCACGAAACGCCAGCCGACGGCGGCAGAGCTGAAGGCGATGCTGTTCGGCTGGCGGGTGGTGAAGCATTTGAAATCGAATGCCATCCTCTACGTGGGCGAAGGCCGCACGCTCGGCACGGGCGCGGGCCAGATGAGCCGGGTGGATTCCAGCCGTATCGCAGTGTGGAAGGCGGGCGAAGCCAAGCTGCCGCTGGCCGGCAGCGTGGTTTGCAGTGACGCCTTCTTTCCGTTCCCGGACGGTCTCATCGCCGCCGCTGATGCAGGGGCCACGGCAGCCATCCAGCCGGGCGGGTCGGTCAAGGATGCCGAGGTCATCGCCGCCGCCGATGCGCGGGGCATGGCCATGGCGTTCACAGGCGCACGGCATTTCCGGCACTAAACATTCGCCGGTTAAAATTTAAAATCTGAGACCGTCGAGTGGCGATGCCAGGAGCGCTCATTTCCGCAGCTTGAGCATGAGCCAAATCTGCACGAGGGTCAGCCCCGCCAGCAGCAGCCAGACGAAAGACTCGCGCAGTCGCAGCCCGCGCAGCTTCGCCGGGGCGAGCCAGAACTGTATCTTGGCCGAACCAAAGGAGATCACATCGCCATTCCGGAGCCGGACGTTCTGTTGCGGCTGTTCGTTTACGGCGGTAAAGGCATCGGGCGCGGTGGCCAGCATAAATCCCGCCTGCTTTTCAAACCCGATGGCCAAATGGTTATCCCAGACGCCCTCATCCTCCAGGCACAGTTCATTTTGCGGCGCATGACCGACATGAAACGGAAACTGGCGGACGAAAATGATTTCGCCCGCCAGTTTTCCGGAAAGGATGCGCAGCTGGATCATCAGAACATTTTACGCTCAACTTTGATCTGATCACCGGGATAGACCCCGGGGTCCGGCGCCCTGCCATCAAGGATTTTAACGCAATTGAGCGTGAACCGCTTGCCGTTTGAGCGGATCAACAGAACGTCTTTGCGGTCGGCAAAGTCGGTGAAATCGCCGGCGGAAGCAATCGCCTTGGTCACAGTGATCTGCCCCACGTAAACTTGCCGACCGGGGCTCTTGACTTCACCCTGCACATAATAGACGCGGTCACCGGCCTTCACGGTGACCGTCAGGTGTTTATAAATCCTGGGGACGTACAGGTCGTGGATGATATTTTCAACATCGCCGGTGGTCTTGCCAGCGACCTTGATCGCGCCGATGTCGGCCAAGGTGATGGTGCCATCGTCATTAATGGTCTTGTCCTGGGAAAGCAGAGGGTTCGGTAAACCATCAAAACTGATGGTGATGGTATCGCCGACCAGCAAGTGTGCCCCACCCAATACATTTGTATCACCAGAGGGCGGGGTCATGACCTCGGAGTAATCCGGTGTAGCACAACCGCCCAGGGCCAGAACCAGTGCCAATACCGGCAGCAGCAGCAAGCCGGCCTTAAAAAGCGATTTTTCGGACAGCGGAATAAACAATTTCATCGGCATATTTTTTCAGTAATTTTCAGATGCGTCAATTACTAGGATTTGACGCTGATTTCAGTGTCATCCTCGCCGGATTTGGGCGCGTTAGCCTTGGCTTCGGCTTCCTGCTCGCTTGCGCTGCGGGAGTAATAGTAATCGTGGTAGTAACCGCTGTAGTAATAGTAGCCTTCGTCCTGCGACATGTTGATGTTATTGAGCACGATGCCGACAAAGTTGCCGCCGACCTTCTCAATCATCTGTTTGGCGCGGATGGTCATGGGCTGCGGATAACGGCGGTATTGGATGACCTGCATGACCAGATCCACTTCGCTCGCCAGAATCGAGGCGTCACTGACACCCAGAATCGGGGGTGAATCGAAGAAGATGAAATCGTACCGCTGTTTCAGTTCCGCAATCATTTCCTTCATCTGGGCGGAACCCAAAATGCCCATCGAACTGTTCGGCAGCTTGCCGCTGGCCATAAAGTCCAGGTTTGGCACCCCGGTGGTCTGCACAACTTCCGCAATGGTGTTCTGCTTCAGCAGGTAGTTCGTCAAACCGAGATTGTTCGCCACCTTGAACAGCTTGTGGAGCGTCGGCCGGCGCAAATCCGAGTCCACAATCAGAACACGATTACCGGCCTGGGCGAACACGGTGGAAAGATTGATGGTGGTCGTGGATTTGCCCTCGCCGGCTCCGGCGCTGACGATGACGATGGTGTTGAGCTTGTCATCCGTACGCGAAAACAACAGGTTGGTGCGCAGAACGCGATACGCCTCCGCGTGTTTGCTTTCCGTGCCCTCTTCCAAAAGATAGCCGATGTTCTGTGGAATGACCCCAAGCACCGGGGCTTGGAAGGTCCGTTCCACGTCATCGATCGTCTTCACGCTGGTGTCGAGATATTCGATGAAGAATGCGAGGCCTATGCCCATGACGAGGCCGAAAATGAGGCCCAAAACAATGTTTAACGTCTTGTTTGGCTTGACTGGCGCCTTACCAGGCTCGGCAGAGTCGGTGATCTGAACCATGGAGGTGGTTGGGATTTTGGCATCGATGCTGTTGGCGGTGATCTTCAAGTTCAGCATCTTGTGGGTTTCCTGCAAATCCAGCAATTTGCGCTTTTCAGCATAGTAAGGTTGAAATTTCGCCGCGTTATCAAGGTCTTGTTGCTTGGCAGTTTCAACCTTGTTCGACAACGTTATCAAGGCGGCCTCCGTGGTGCTTAACTGGGTTTCCAACCCGGCCATGATACCGGCAACCCGGTCGTTGATCTGCTGCTCCAGGGTATCAATCAGGTTCTGAACCCGGCGGACATCCAGGCTGTCCTTGTTGTAATCCACCAACAGGCCATTTATTTTACGCTGGGCTTCATGCAACTGGTCCAACATCCCGGACAGGGCGGAATCCGGAAACATGGTGGGCAACACGTTTCGCAGGTGGGCGCTGTTGGTCTGGTCGATGGCCCGCAATGATGTCAATTGAACCAGTTGCTTGGTGTATTCTTTTTGGTCCGTCATCATTTCCGAATTGATGCGGTTCAGCTCCTCTTTCTCAATGGTTGGAGTCGGGTTGACGCTGGCGGAGTCGTCAAGTATGTGATAAACCGTGCGCATGTAGTCTACGTTGGTTTGGATGTTCTGAATCTGGTTGGACTCGACCAGAAACTGCGCTTCCAAAACCTCCAACCCCGTGGCCGCAGTGTTCTGGTTGTTTTGAACCCGATAGTTCTGGTAGGCGGCGGCGATCTGGTTGGCGAGGTCGGCAGCCTCCTTCTTGTCGTCGCTATAAACGGTGATGGCGATCAGTTTGGTGTTACGGACCGGCGCCAGGCTCATGCGCCCCTTGAGGATCTCCATGGTTTCCGTGGTTTTGAGCACTTCACCATTGAAATACTTCTGCCCCCATTTCACGTTGAGATCCATCGCTGCGATCACGTTGCTTAAAACCAGCTGGGATTGCATGATTTCAAACGTTGTCTGGATGAAATACGGGTCATAAGGCTGATTCTGGGCTGCTGCCTGACCGAAGCCGTTGATGATGCCGCCATCGTTCTCGACCTTGATTTTGGCCGTGCTCGCATACGATTCCGGCAAAATGAACGTCACCGCCGTGGCAATGATGGCCGTGATGAGAAAGACGGTTATGATGATGGCCTTGCGGATGCGGATCACCCGCCAGTAATCCAAGAAATGCAGCCGGGCCTCGGGTGGCGGTGCGCCTGTGGGTGATTTTATTTGATCCATATCGGTGCGGTATCTGTGCTATAAAAATAAACGGGAGCCTAGTTTGGACAAGGCTCCCTGCTTTGTGTTCAAATCATTTGGTTTGGCGCGTCAATCAATAATTGGCTGACAAACCCATGTAAACACGGTTGCGCACAAACTGGCGACCTGCCAGGCCCGAGAAGAGTTCGTCAAAATTATAACCGGCATCCGCGGAAAAGTGACGGGTGAACTGGTAGGTCACATTGACGCTCGCATCAACGCCGGAATCGGCATTGTTGTTGTTTGCACCGCCCTGGTAGCTGGAATAGGTGTATTGCCCGATGAGCGAGGCGGACAGCTTTTCCGTGATCCGATGGTTCCAGTCCGCATACACCCCGGTTGTGTCTTGATATTGGGTGATACCGCCAGTGGCCGCAGGCTGCACCACGTCGGTGGCATTGTGGGCTTGAGTCACACCGATATTGACAAAGCTGCCGGGCAGGTAGGTGTAATTCATGGAAACATTCGCCGTCGGGGATACAACTCGCGAATGATTAAAAGGGTCATTGTCGTTATCCGAATAAGATACGCCGACCACCGCATTCAAAGTGATGTTGGCAGTCAGTTGGTGCGTCAATCCGACATGTGCCCCCTGCGACGCACCGTCACGCGAATTGCTGCCGTAGACATAGGATTGTTGCCCTTGGGGATTGGTGATAGGATTGACAGCCGCCGGATTTAAATAGTTAAAAGCGGCAATCGGTTCATTGCCGATATAGTTGACCCAGCTATAAGTATAGCCAAAAAAGGCCACGGTTTCCGGGCTAAACGTCCAGTTAAAATCCAGCCCGACACTTTGCTCCACCCGATCCAAAAGGCCCGCCAAGCTGGCACCACTGCCACCATTTCCACCATTTCCATCCAAGCTGGCAAACTCAGTTGGGTGATTTTGAAACGCAGTATTCCCCGGCACTAAGAATTGATTGTACGTCCCAGGAGGAAAGAGCAGCGTATTTGCAACCGTAGTCCCTTTGTTTTGGTAATTGTAAAAGCCATTGTGGTAACTGAGGGAAGTCCCAAACAACTTGGTCCACTGGGTATCGAGCGAAACATTGGCTTGGTTCGCAATATTATTGCCATCAACGCGGTAAGTCTGCACACCTGCAACCGTCAAATCCGGCTGGTCGCTGGAAACAAACGTATCGGTGAAATTGAGCTTCCACCTCTCGTTGATCGCATGATCCAGCCAGATGTCCACCTGATGCGACATGTCGAAGGGATTGACACCAAGTTGATCGCGGTCATTGTAGTAATACAATCCGTAGGTGTAACGAATGCCCATGTCCGTCTGACGCAATGGGACGTTCACGGAGACCGTGGGCGAGACTTCCGTACCCCAGCTGCCCCTGCGGGTGCTGCTGATGTTGTAGTTATCGTCGTAAAACCCCCGCAATGTTCCCGAGATGTTCCACGCCTTGGGCGAAGCCACGTCCAACCCCTGGCCGTATGCCGACTGCATGCCGGCAATACCGATGGCAGCCAGCCCCGTAGAGACAAAAAGTTTCTTCATATTACGTCGTTTACATCCGGGTATATCAGGCCGCACTCACCTTTTTGGCATTAAACGTTTGCATGCAAAAATATAAATCTGACGGCCGAGAACAGGGTTAAGGCTAGCGCGTGACAAGTAGTTCGTCAAAAGTATTTTTAAGGATTTATTCACAGGCAAAATCACCGAAAACTGTGCAAATGACGCCGTTATGTGACCTTGCCGGCACGTTTTTGGTTCAATTGTTTTTGCAGGGATTTCAAATTAAGAGTGTTCAATACGTCTTTTGGTTCCAGCCAACCTTTCCGTGCCATGCCCGCCCCCAACCGCAAAAAACCGGCATGGATGTTCCGGTGCGAATCCGGATTTATGACGCATTTGACGCCCTTGCTTTTGGCGTAGGGCCAGTGCCGCCAGTCGAGATCAAAACGCCAAGGGTTGCAGTTCAACTCCAGCCACGTGCCGGTCGCGGCGCAGGCATCAATGACCGCCGTCACGTTTACCGGGTACGGTTCACGCTCCAATAGCAGACGGCCCGTCATGTGGCCAAGCATGTGGACATGAGGATTTTCCGCGGCCCGGATGAGCCGCTTGGTGTTCTCTGCCTCACCGCTGCTGGGAACATGGAGGCTGGCCACCACCACATCCAATTCCGCCAGCACATCGTCATCGAAGTCCAGCCGGTCCTTCAGGATGTCCACCTCGCTGCCGGTCAGCAGGCGGAACGTGCCCCCCCGGGCGGCGATTTTGGCGTTCAACTCCTTGATCTCGGCGATTTGCTTCTGCAATCGTGCCGGATCCAGACCGTTCGCCTGATAGGAAGCCTTCGAGTGGTCGGTGATGGCCCAATACTCCAGCCCCAAATCTTCCATGTAGGTCGCGATCTCCTCCAAGGTGTTCTTGCCATCGCTCCAGTTGGAGTGATTGTGCAAGGCGCCCTTAAGCTGCGTCCATTCGATGAGCTTGGGGAGCGCATTTTTCTCGGCGGCTGAAAATTCACCGTGGTCCTCGCGCAATTCGGGCGGCACATAAGCCAGGTCGAGCTTTTGAAATATGTCCTCCTCGGTTTTGCAGGCCACCAGCAGCTTCGGGTCGCGGGTTTCCTCCTTGGACTTGAACAGGCCATATTCATTCAGCCGCAGGCCGCGCTGGATGGCGCGCTGCCGCATGACGATGTTGTGCTCCTTGCTGCCGGTGAAATACGCCAGCGCAAAGGGAAATTCCGCGTCGCTCACCACGCGCAAGTCGCACTGGATGCCACCGTCCAGAATCACGCTCGTCTTGGTCTCGCCTTTGGCCAGCACCTTGGCGATGCCCGGTTGCGCGGCAAAAAAATTGATAACTTCCACGGGTTCCTTCGATGAGGCCAGCAAATCGATGTCCCCGATGACTTCCTTGAACCTCCGGAGGCTGCCGGCGGTATCGCAGCGGATGACATCCTCATGCGCCCGCAATTTCTCCAGCAAAGGTTCGGCGGCGGTCAAAGCGTCCGCCAGCCGGTGTTTACTGGCGTAATTGCGCTTCATCGCGATGCCTTCGAGGATGTTCGCCTGCGTTTTTTCGCCGAAACCATCGAGTTCAGCCACCTTCCCCGCCTGGCAGGCCGCTTCGAGCTTGGCGATGGAATCGATGCCCAGCTTTTTGTTCATGGCCTGGATTTTCTTCGGTCCCAGCCCGGAGATTTCCAGCATCTCGATCAAGCCGGGCGCGATGGAGGCCTTGAGATCCTCGTAGTATTTCAACCGGCCGGTCTCGACGAGCTCGGTGATCTTTTGCTCCAGCGCCTCGCCGATGCCCTTGATCTCGCCGAGCCGTTTTTCGGCGACGAGCTTTGCGAGCGGCTCACTCAAGCCCTCGATGGTCCGCGCACCGTTTGCATAGGCGCGCGTCTTGAAGGGATTTTCGCCCTTCAATTCCAGCAAGGTGCCGATCTCGACGAGAATCTCCGCCACTTTTTCTTTGTCCATGCGCCTAATATAAATTCAAAATGCCGCGTTCAAAGTTCAAAGTTGTTTCTCCACCCGGGCCCCTTAACCTTTCCGGAAGATGAAAGACCTGGTAATCCGGCCGATGCGGGACGCAACGGAAGCCCGTTTCTGCGCGGGCTTCATGGCCGCTTCCGAGCCCTGGCTCACGCTGGGCGTCACGGAAGAACAGATGTTCCAACGGCTCACCGACCCCGCCCGCGAGGTCCATGCCGCCTGGATGGAAGATGAAATCGTGGGGGCGCTGATCCTGCACCTTTCCGGGCCGCTCAACGGCTACATCCAGACCATCGCCGTGCATCCGGACCGGCGCGGGCGCGGTCTGGGCCGGCAAATGATGGCCTTTGCCGAGGAACGCATCTTCCGCCAAAGCCCGAATGTTTTCCTCTGCGTCTCCGCGTTCAATCTGCGGGCGCTGAAATTTTATGAATCCCTCGGCTACCGGCGCGCCGGCGAGCTGCCGGATTACCTGGCAAAAGGTTTTCCCGAAATTTTGATGCGCAAAACGAGAGGTCCGCTGCTGGGGTTCATCCCGCAAAAATGAAGGCACCGCGCTTTGACGTTTCGCCCGGGCAAAAATCACCCTACCTTGATTGCATGAAGCAACGCAAAACCCTGCCGGTCGCCCTGACGATCGCCGGCTCGGACAGCGGCGGCGGTGCGGGCATCCAGGCGGACCTGAAAGCCTTCGCCGCGCTGGGCGTTCACGGTACGAGCGCCATCGCCTGCCTCACGGCGCAAAATCCCAGGCGCGTCCTGGGCGTGGAGCCGTGCACGCCAAAGATGCTGCGGCTGCAGATCGAAGCGGTGTTGGCCGAACTAAAACCGGCGGCGGTGAAAACGGGGATGCTGTTCACGGCCGAAAACATTTCCGTGGTGGTGAATTTTTTCCAGAAGGCGAAATTCAAAGCCGGACATCCAAGGCTGGTCGTTGACCCGGTGATGGTTTCCACCAGCGGGGCGCGCCTGCTCAAACCGGCCGCGGAAAAAACCTTGAAGGAAAAGCTGCTGCCGCTGGCCACGCTCGTCACCCCGAACCTCGACGAGGCGGAAATCCTTGCGGGGCAAAAAATCCGTTCGCCGGAAGACCTGCGTTCCGCCGCCCGAAAAATCGTTTCCCGTTACGGCTGCGCGGCCCTGGTGAAGGGCGGGCATCTGAAGAATTCCCACGAAGCCATCGACATCTTCTTCGACGGCGAAACCGAACTGCTCCTGTCGGCCCCGTTCGTGAAGGGCGTTTCAACGCATGGCACCGGCTGCACTTACTCGGCGGCGATCTGCGCCGCGTTGGCGCTCGGCCACGATTTGCCACACGCCGTGGAGCTGGGAAAAAACTTCATCACGTCCGCAATTTCAGACAGCTACAGGATCGGGAGCCACTTTGCCCTGGGCCAGTTTACAGGTTCGGCTTTCGCAGCCGGAAAAACTGAAGGGCATTCGCCGGGCCCAGCGGGATGCTGTTCAGGCCATTCGTGATGACCGGAACCGTGGGCAGGCCGTTCGTGCTCCAGGCGCCGACCAGCAGATTGGTCCGCGCCTCCACCAAGTAGCCGGCCGGATAAAGCGGCCAGGTCACACACGGGTTTGTGCCGCCTGACACGGAGACCACCGGTTGCGGCACGAACTCAAACGCCAAGGCATACGTTTCATCGAGGCTGACCGGGCCGATGCCGCCGGCCTTCCACACCTGCAGGTCATAACGTCCCGGCGCCAGGCCGGTGGTCCAGATGTGTTCCACGTTATCCACCTGGCTGGTGCTGCAGGCGACAAGGTTGCTGTTGGCGCAGTTGTACAGGAAGAGGTCCAGGTTGTTGATGTCAGTCATGCCCTGTTGCCGCAGCCAGACGAGCGTGGCGGTGGCGGTATATTTCGCCGACGTGACCCCATTGGAGACGTTAAAATAATAATGGTGGATGGAATCATTTAAGATGCCGCTGGCGTTGGTGGCCAGATTCCAGCCGGATAAAACGCCCACGTCACCCATCGCACCGGTGGGGGGATGCGCGGCGTTGAGAGACACGGTGTTGGAAATGGTGACGCCGTGTTTGCCGCCAGCGAGCTGTTCATAGGAATTCAAGATATTGACCACGCCCGCGCCGTAACGTGCGTCGAGCGGGCTGGCCCCGGCATTTGTCCAGTCCACGGGCTTCACCGCGCCATTGAGCAGCAATGCCTTGAGCGTACGCAAGTCGGCCGTTGAATTGGTGTCGCTCCCGCCGTCACCGCGCAAGGCCGCCTGCAACAACAATGCCGCCGCACCGGACACCAGCGCCGTCCCCGTGCTGGCACTGTCAGAGATGGCGGTGATGTCCGGCTTGCAGCGTCCGCCGGCGGGCGTGGGCCCGATGGAGGTATGGTTGGCATAGTCCTGATACGCGCCGGCACCGATGCCGTTGTAACAGGTCGAGGGTGGCTTCACCGGCCCGCCATTATCCACGCCAGAAATGAAGAGTGTCCCGTACTGCGCGGCGTAATCGTCATAGGCCGCATCCAAGACCACTTCATCATTTGTGTCCGGATCCACGAAGCTCTGGTTGACGAGCGGGGCCGCGATGGGCGAAGCCAAAACCACAATGTCGTCGATGAAATAATTTGCCTCGTAATTGTCGATGTGTGACAGGTTCGTCGCGATGCCAAAGGGCAGCCCATAACAAAAGCCGCCCACATTGAATTCGGCGTGGCCAGAATCAGATCCGACCGCATTGGGATAATTCGTCGCCGTGCCCGACGACGAGCTGTAGGTGAACTTGCCGGCGGGCTGAAGGACCCAGATGGCTGATGGATTCACCTCCCAGTTTGTGGCTGATCCAAAACCCGCCTCGGGTTGCGCCAGTCGTATGCCGCTGCCATCCAGGCTGGCGGTCGCCCGCATTGCCCGCAGGCCGATGTCATCCTGAAAATCGCCGCGGGTGGCATGGCAAAACAGCAGCGCGGTCGTGAAAAAAAGTCCGGTCTTGGCAAAAGCATTCATCAACTGATGGGAAAACATAGCCCCGCCCGGATGAAAACTCCAGTGACACCGTGAAAAATCCTGTTTAATTCCGCCGTTTGGGGTAGTTTGCCGGCGTGTCCGAGTCGCTCGTCGTCAACGAAATCTACCTGAGCCTGCAAGGGGAAAGCACCTTTGCCGGGCTGCCGTGCATTTTCATCCGGCTCACCGCCTGCGACCTCCGTTGCTCCTACTGTGACACAGCCTATGCCTTCACCGAGGGGAAGAAGCAAACGCTGGAGCAAATCCTGGCGGAAGTGAAACGCCAGGCGGAACCGTACTCCAATTCAAAATTAAAAATTAAAAATTTAAAACTGCCCCTCGTTGAACTGACCGGGGGCGAACCGTTGTTGCAAAAGAACACCCTGCCGCTGATGCAGCAACTGTGCGATGACGGCTTCACGGTGCTCATCGAGACCAGCGGGGCGCACGATATCTCGAAGGTAGACCCGCGCGTTCACCGCATCATGGACCTGAAATGCCCGTCGAGCGGCGAGGTGGCACGCAACCGTTTGGAAAACATTGCCCACCTGAAAGCCACGGATGAGATCAAGTTCGTCATCGGTGCGGCGGAAGATTACGACTGGGCGAAGGAACAGATTGCCGGGCTCAAGCTGGACGCCATCTGTCCGCTGCTGTTTTCCTGGGTGCATCCGCTCACGCCGGAGCAGCAAAGCAAGGTGCTCAAGCCGGTTCCCGCCGGGCTAACCGCCATAACGCGCCGGGAACTGGCGGAGAAAATTATTGCGGATGCGCTGCCGGTTCGTTTTCAGATCCAACAGCACAAGATCATCTGGCCGCCGGAACAACGGGGAGTTTAAAAATTTGCGATTGGCGATTTACGATTTACGATTGGGTTGTAAATCTCGTGATGCAACACATGATCGCCGCTTCAGGCCGTAGCCGGAGCGCCGGCTTCCAGCCGGCGGGTTCATGCGCGTTAATCG
>DATHQS010000286.1:0-3205 GCA_035482455.1 Candidatus Acidiferrales bacterium
TCCGACCGCGAAATTGCGGCTTCTGACAACTCACCCGCGTTCACTTTGTGAATCTTGGAATCGCGAACTCCAGAAGACTGACGTGCCGCCAATGCTACCCGCTTTTGCAGGAAATTCAAGCATTATCTTTGTTTTTGTACAGGACTAATACACCCAAAAACAACTGTCAAACACCACAGGCAAAAGGCTTTGTAGATAATCTTATTATCCCAAACTGCGCACCGCCGTTACATCTCGGCTAATCTGTTCCCGCAATTCGGCGGGCGAAGAAAACCGGCGTTCGTCCCTCAATTTTGACCCGATTTCCAGCTCCAGCTCCACCCCGTAAAGCTCTCCCGTGAAGTCTAATAGATACGCTTCCACCCGCAGTTGCGGTTGTGCCGCTGCCACGGTCGGGCGCACCCCCAGGTTCAACGCCACCTGATAAAATTTCCCCGCCACTTTCGTGCACGCCGCATACACCCCGTTCGGTGGCAAAATCAGGTTTGTCACATCCAAGTTTGCCGTCGGAAATCCCAGTTGCCGCCCGATGCGGTCGCCCGGAACCACCAACCCGCAAATCGCGTACGGCCGGCCCAGCATCTGGCTCGCCGCGTCAAAATCTCCCGCCCGGATCGCCTCCCGGATTCGTGTGCTGCTGACCACCTGCCCGTCCAGCGCCACCGCCGCCAGCCCGTGGACTTGAAAATGCAGTTCCGCCCCCAGCGTCTTCAGCAATGCCACATTCCCGCTGCGCTTATGCCCAAACACAAAATCCGCTCCCACGCAGATGCTATGGATTTTCCCCAGGTCGCGCACCAGCTCACGGATAAAAACTTCCCCCGTCTTTTCACTGAACGCCCGGTCGAACGGTATCTCCAACAGGGCATCCGCGCCCAGCGCCTCGATGGCCCGCAGCTTTTGCGAGCGCGCTGAAATTTGCGGCGGCACCCGGTCCGGCGCGACCACCGTGTTGGGATGCTTGTCGAAGGTCACGATGGCCGCCACCGCGTCATGCTGACGCGCATCGGAAATGGTCTGC
This sequence comes from Candidatus Acidiferrales bacterium, assembly GCA_035482455.1. Taxonomy (GTDB): domain Bacteria; phylum Verrucomicrobiota; class Verrucomicrobiia; order Limisphaerales; family UBA11358; genus UBA11358. The sequence goes on from DATHQS010000286.1 coordinate 1,022, forward strand.
CGGATGATGTGCTGGTGGCCGAGGTGCACGCCGTCGAACACGCCGATGGCCAGGCAAACCTTGCGGCTGCCGTTCCCCAACTCGTTCGCTGCGTGAATGATCTTCACAAAGGGAAAAGCTCCAACATCCAAGCTCCAAGCACCAGAGAAATTCCAAGCTTCAAATTCCAAATATCATGCCGATTACCATGAAATCGATTGAAGCTTGGTGTTTGGAGCTTCTCTGGTGCTTGGATGTTGGAGCTTGGTGCTTTCATCCGTTTTCATTCAACTCGCCGCCAGCTTTAAAAACGGCAGCACACGCTTCTCCAGCTCTGCCGGCGTCAGCCGCAAGATCGCATCCAACGGCAGCGCGTCCTTCACATCAAACTTCCCCGAGGCGCTGCGGCGCAACGCCGTCAAGTGCGCCCCGCAGCCGAGCTTTTTCCCCAGGTCATGCGCCATGCTGCGGATGTACGTCCCTTTTGTGCAGGCCACGCGGAACTGGCCCAGCGGCTCGGCATATTCCGTGAACCGGAAATTGTAGATGTGGATCAGGCGCGGCTCGCGTTCCACCTCGATGCCCTTGCGCGCCAGCTTGTAGAGCGGCACGCCGTTCTTTTTGATGGCGGAAACCATCGGCGGCACCTGCATCTGGTCGCCGATGAATGTGGCGGCCTCCTCGTTCAGCTGGTCCAGCGTCATCGGCATCACGGGCAGCGAACCGGTCAGTTCACCGTCGGAATCGTAGCTGTCCGTCTCCTCGCCGAATTTGATCGTGCCCTCATAGACCTTGTCGTCACCCATCAGGCGTTCGGATAATTTTGTGCCGCGCCCCAGCACGATGATCAGCAGTCCGGTGGCGTTCGGGTCCAGCGTGCCGCAATGGCCCACCTTCTTGATGCCGAACTGGCGGCGGATGGCGTCCACGACATCGTGGGACGTCGGGCCGGAGGGCTTGTCAACGAGGATCGCCCCGTCGAGTGCGGAAAAATCTTGCATGGAAAATTGAAAATTACTTTGCCGCCTTCAACGCTTTTTTGATCGCGCCGATCACCTTGCGCTGCACCGAAAGCGCGGTACCGGGGATCCGCGCGCCCGCCGCCGCCGGATGGCCGCCGCCCCCGAACTGCTGGCAGATTTCACTCACGTTCACCTTGTCACTCTTCGAGCGCAGGCTGATGCGCGTCATCTCCGGCTCGAGTTCCTCGAACACGCATGCCACCACCACCGGCTCGATCGCGCGGATATGGTCGATCAGCCCTTCCGTGTCGTCGCTCTCCGCGCCGGTGCGTGTAAAATCTTGTTTCTTCAGCCAAAACCAAGCGATCTGGTCGTTCTCCGCCAGCCGGAACTTGCTGTACACGTGCTTCAGCAGCCGCGCGCGCGAGAGCGGATAGGATTGATACACCTCGTCACAGATCTTCGCCAGGTTCGCCCCGCGCGTCACCAGCTCCGCGCCGGTGTGGAACGTCCCCGGCCGCGTCGTCGAATACTGGAACGATCCCGTGTCCGTGGAGACCGCCGTGAACAGCAGGTCCGCGATCTGCTTCGTGATCGGCCAACGGGCGATCTTGAGCAGGCGATAAATCAGCTCGCCACATGAAGGCTCCCGCGGCGAAACCCAGTTCACATCCGCGTAGCGGGTGTTGCTGACGTGATGATCGATGTTGATGAAAACCTTCCGTTTGGTGATGCACTCGCCCACCTTGCCCAGCCGCTCAAAGCTGGCGCAGTCAGTCGCGATGACGCAGTCGAACTTCTCGCCACGCCGCGGTTTTTCAAACAGGTCGGCGGTGTTGAGGAACTTGTATTTCTGCGGAATGGCGTCCTGGTTCCACACGGTCACCTTCTTGCCTTCGGCGCGCAAGGCCAGCGCCAGGCCGAGTTGCGAGCCGATGCAGTCACCGTCCGGGCGCATGTGGCCGACGATGCAAAAAGTCTGGTGCTCGCGGATGACCTCCAGGATGCGGTCGATGACTTGCGGGTGCTTCTTCACGATTTTTTAGCGGGGCCGCCGGGCTCCGGCGGGGTCGCCGACGGCGAATTCTTCTCCAGTTCGTCGAGGATCTGCAGGACGCGGTTGCCGCGCACCAGCGAATCATCCATCACAAATTTCAAGGTCGGCGTGAATTTCAGGACGACCGATTTTCCGATCACCCCCTGGAGGCGGATGCGGTTCTTCTCGAGGAGCTGCAACCCGTGC
>DATHQS010000287.1:0-7717 GCA_035482455.1 Candidatus Acidiferrales bacterium
AGCCGTTGGTCACGGAGATCAAGGCTTGCGGGCTGTCATTTCTGGCCGGCTTGGCGGCGAATTCATCCACCGGCCTCGCGTCGCCGGGCTCGGCCGTGATGTCACCTTCCTCCATGAACGCATTCGCGCGCGCCGCACCCACCCGCTCGCCCAGTTGCACGCCATAAAGATAATCGAGCTTGGCCGACGTGTTGGAATCGCGCCAGACCCCATGCCCTTCAAATTCGCCCCACGACCCGAAAGCCCAGTTCTGCGCGCCCGGCGGGCTGTCACACGCCACTTTCGCCGCGATGCAGTTCCACAATACGCAGTTTGCTGCCGACCACCCGGCGCCGCCGTCGTCTCCGCCGCGGTTCATCAGGTCCAGCCGGTGACCGTCGATGCGCACATTGTCGAACAGGGTGCCGCTCGCCCAGCTCCCGATCGCCCCGCTGTCCGCCGTGGGCAGGTCCGACTCGCAATCCACGAACGCGTTCGGTCCCGCCGCGCCGGTTCCCGTCGCAAAATCATGCCGCCCCGCCTCCGCCCGGCAGCGCAGGAACAATGTCTGTTGCCCCGTCGTGAAAAATGTGTTCCGCCGCCAGCCCGCGTCTTCCGAGACCGGCGCCAGCGAGACGCAATCCGCCACCGTCACCTTCTGGCAGCTTTCGTACAACGCCACCGCCGAGCCGGCAAAATGCCGGAACGTCACGTCCCGCACCCACGCATCACGGCAATTTTCCATGGTGACCGCGAACCACGCATGATTTTCATCCTTGGCATTCTTCGCATTGAACTCGGAGTCCAGCGACAGGTTCTCGATGCCGATGTTTTCAACCCGGCCCGGCCAGGAATAAGTTTCAACGTGTCCGCCGCCGAACTTCGCCTCCAGGGCCGTCGTGACCGGCGCATCCACCGTCACGGTGTTACCTTCGATCTTTCTGATTTCGCGCTGCCAGGCGATGTCATAGTTACCGGCATGCCAGACCAGCCGCCAGTCGTTGATGCCCCCGCCAAAATCCGTCATGCCCAGAAAATCGATCCATTCCTTCGTGCCGGGACGGACCACCCGGACGGCCGCACCCGGCTTCAATGCGCTCGCGTCCTTCACGTGAAAACTCAGGGCGCCGACCGGCACATATTCATCCGTCATCGCCCAGCCGTCATCCGTTTTGCCGGCCAGGTCATCCTTGCCCGCCACGCGGATCAATGTCCGCCGGTCGATGCCCGTCGCCACCACCGTGGTTCCTTCCTTGCCTTCGCCTTGTCCCCGCAACACCACCCCGGAACCGCTGATTTTCAGATTGCCGGCCACCTCATGCCGGCCCTTCAACAAAAGCACCGCCCCGCGAATGCCGTTCGTATCCACCGGCAGGCCCGCCACATAATCAATGGCCCTCTGGATGCGCGCCGTCTCATCTCCAGCCATTGGCGACACCGTCATCCGCACCGGCGCATCCGGGATCGGCCGGTCGCCACCGGCGTAACCGGCGCTCGAAAAATCCGGCACCCGGTTGCCACGTTCATCCACATCATATGTCAGCTTGCCATCTTTGCCGCCGCTGATGATCGGTGATATCAGTTTCTTTGGCGCCGCACCCGCCGCCAGCGTCAATCCACACAGGATGATGGTCAGTGTCTTTTTCACGGGAGCTTTCCTGTCAGCTTGGCAAGTTTTTCGCCGCGCGCAATTTCCTTTCCATCCGCCAGCACGCTCAATCCCTGCCCGCGACCATAATGCGAACCGTCCTTGTCCCAACAGATCGTGAGCAGGTGCCCATGATACGGCACATCCTGGAGACAGAACCAGTCCCACGTTCCCGCCGGCAGCAACGGCTGGATTTCCACGGTCGCATCGGCACGCGGCTGCAGGCCGACAACCCCGGTGATAAGCAGGTCCGCAAACGTGGAATGATTGTAATAGCGGCTGCGCCCGCCCTTGCCGTTGATCCAGTCGCCCGTGACTTCATCATGATATTCGCCGATGTACGGCTTCCCGTCCGCGTGCTGGCTGTGGACATAGGTCATGAAGTTGTCGAAATAATCCCGCACGCTGACGGCACCGGATTTGCCCTCGCGCAACACGTTCGCCAGCCCGTACAGCGTCTCGCAGGTGCCGAACGGCCACACCGCCCCATCCCATTCACAGTTACCGGTGCCATGCGAGCGAAACTGCGGATGCCGCCGCTCCGCCGTCGTCAGGCCCGCCGGCGCGGAAAAACCTTTGGTATCCTCCAACTGCCGCCACGCCGCATCATACTTTTTGCCGGCATCCGGCAAGTCGAACATCCACGGAATAAAACCGATCTCCTCGCGCGCCCCGGAAAACGTCCCATCCTCGTGCCGCACCTCAAAAAAGTCCGCCTTCGCATCCCACAATTTTTCCAGCACCAGCTTTTTCAGCTTCGCCGCCTTGGCGTCGAATATCGCCGCCGCCTTTTCTTCCCCCGCCAGCCGGGCGATGGCGGCGATGGCTTGCGCGTTGGCGAACATGTACGTGTTGATCGTGGGCCGGAGGTTTTTATCCTTCCGCGACCCGCTGATGGATTCCTCCATGCCGTCGCGCACGTCAAACTGCCAAAACAGGCCGTTCGTGGTCAGATGTTCCTGCTCCCACGCCTGGTAATCCGCCACCAGGTCGGTCAGCAGGTTGGTCGTCAAACTCTTGTCCCCCGTCGCCAGGTAATAGTCATACACCGACGCCGCGAACCAGCTGCTGTATTTGTGGAACAGCGGCTGCGCCGTACCGTCATCGCTGCGCAACCAAAACATTATATAGTCGGACACATAATTCGTGTCCCGCAGCCAGCGCCCCTCGGAGATGTGAAAACCGGTTGCGCAACTGATGGTGTTGAATATCCCTGCATGGCGCACCGGCGTCAAAAATTCCGTGATGACCCATCCGTTCGTCGGCGTCTGCACCAGATGTTTGCGGTATGACCACCAGCGGAAATAATACATCTCCTCCACTTCCTTGTCCGGGCATTCAAACAGCGGGATCTCTTTCTGCATCCAGTCCCACGCGCCGGCATTCGGGATGGTGTTCGTGAAATTCTCATCCTCCATCGTGTTGAACCGTTCGACGTAATGCGCAAACGTTGCGGGCTTCAACCCGTCCGCTTCCACCGCCCGCCCGCTCAAAACCATGCACGCAAAAACGATGAGGCAAGCCGCGCCGCGCATCGCGTTTCTCGATTGAATGGGTGGCCGTTTCATCACAGGTTCAACTTTGACACTTCCGCCTCGATTTCCTTCAAGCGCGCCGTGACCAGTTCGCGTTCCTCGCTGCGGAAACGGTGGAACGGCTCCGCCATGAAGTCATCGCACACCCCCATGCACGCCAGCACACACTTGATGCCCTTGATGATGGACGAGGAATATTTCCCGATGCGATAAAACGAATCGCTCACGCGCTGGACCTGCTTCTGCAACACCTGCGCCCGCGCGATATCCCCCGCGCGATGCGCCTCGCACAGCTTGACGTACAGTTTCGGGAACAGGTTCGCCCCGCCGCTCACTCCGCCATGCCCGCCGAGTTGCAGCGCATCAAACAGTTTTTCCTCCGGCCCGATCAACACCGGCCAGTCCGGACGCTGCTTGATGAGTTCCACCGCCTGCTTGAAATAATTCAGATCGCCGGAGCTGTCCTTGAAGCCAATGATGCGCTTGTTGTCCAGCGCGCGCTTCACGGTCTCCAGTTCAAAATGCACCTTCGTCAACGCCGGCATGTTGTAGATGAACAGCGGCAGCGGCAGTTCCGGCACCAGATGGTCGAGATACTCCTGCAGTTCCGGCTGCGCCTCGGGCAGATAATATGGCGGTGCCACCACCAGCGCATCCGCGCCCAGATTGGCCGCGTGCCGCCCGATGTCCACCGACCCCACGAACGCCGTGTCCGTGATGCCCACCAGCACCGGCACCCGCCGGTTCACCTGCTTGCAGACGCGCTCGATCAGCTCGCGCCGCAGCCGGTAGCTCAGGCTCGGCCCTTCGCCCGTCGTGCCCAGGATGAACAGTCCGCTCACCCCGCCGGCGAGGATGTGTTCAACCAGCTTTTCAAGCCCCGCGACATCCAGCTCATCGCGCGACCGCAACGGCGTGATCATCGGCGGCACAATTCCTGTCAGGGGCGCTTTCATCTCAATTTCTTTCCAAATTCCCGGTGTTCGGTTTTACCAATAATATCAGACCGGCACTTAACAAGGCTACCGCCGCCGACACCGCGAAAGCGACGGAAAACTTGATGCCCTGGTCGCGCATCCAGCCAAGCGCCACCGTGGCGGCCGCGCCGACGCTGATGCTCACCAAATTCATAAATCCATAGCCCGTCGCCCGGTGCTCCGGTCGCGCGATCTGGCAGAGGATCGGCATGTTGTTGCAATCAAAAAATCCCCAGCCGATACCAAACACGATCATGGCCGCAATGGCCACGCCCGGGTTCCACGCATAGCCCAGTCCGAGCAACGCCGGGACCAACAGCAGCACGCCGGTTGCGCTGGTAAAGATGCGACCGCGATTCGTCCGCCGCATCCACCAGTCCGCCACCACGCCACCGAGAAAAACTCCGCCCAGCGACGCCAGTTGGATGTATCCGGTGGCCTGCAATCCGGCCGGGCCTTCGTTCAGTTTAAACGTGTCCGCCAAATACGTCGGCAGCCAGTTCTTGGTCACCCAGCCCGCGATGGCCGGCAGCGTAAAATAGACCACCAAAATCCAAAATGCAGGCTGCGACCACAGCGCCATGATCGTGTCCCCGATGGCGACCGGCTTCTTCTTCTCGCCGGCAGTTTGATTTTCCGTGGGCGCGTCTCTCAAGGTCAGCATGAGCACCACCGCATAGATCACTCCCGCCGCGCCGAACCACGTAAAACAATTCCGCCACGAACTGTGCTGCGCGATGTAGCCGCCGATGCCGCCCAGCGCGAGCCCCGCGTAAATGCCCGTCTGATGGATGCCCACGGCCTTCGCCCGCGTGCCGCCCACATGAAAATCCGCGATCAGCGCCAGCGCCGCCGGAATATAAAACGCCTCGCTGATCCCCATGAGCGCCCGGCACATCAGCATCTGCGAATACGTCTGCGCATGTCCCGTCAGCCACGTCACCGCCGACCACACGAACAGGCTCGCGATGATGGTCCAGCGCCGGTTGAACCGGTCCGCAATATACCCGCCAACCGGGCTCAAAAACGCGTACACCCACATGAACACCGCCATGAGCGTGCCAAAATCCTGGTCGTTCGCGATGCTCGGGATGTCCGCCCGGATCGAGGCGCGGATGGTGGAAACCATCTGCCGGTCCAGGTAATTCAGCATCGCCACCGGCCAGAGCAACGCCACAACGGCCCATGCGTAAGAGGAAATTTTTTGCGCGCCGCTGTTCACTGCAAAGTGTTCACATTGCTCTTCGGATCATTCCAGTCAATTTTCTTCGTGGGATCGAGGCCGGCCAGATACTTGTCCATGACCGTGTAGCCGTCGCCTTTCAAATCTTTTTGCGCGAGCGTCGTATCGTTCGCATCCAGGCCGAATTTTATTTTCCAAGACAATGGGATTCCGTCAGCGCCCAGATCTTTGACCGGTTCGCCCTTGTACTCGGGATATCCGCCGACCTGCGAGATGTCCGTGATGATGCCCTTGCCCGCGGTGTAATCCACCTTGCCGGTTTTGGTTTCCCGCACGGCGCGCTCATCCACGGAATCGCGTTTCGGCAACATCGCGCCCGCATTGGCCAATACCAGTTCCCGCGCCTTCTTGGCGGATTGAATCTCAATGAGCGGCATCGGGAACGGCTCGGTCACACGCACCCGGGCGATCAATTTCTTGGTCACGTCGCCGGCTTCATACGTCGGGTCTTCCTCCGTGCCGCCGCCCTTGAACTGGATGCCGCCGTTCCAATTGTCCTTCGTCGCGGCGGCATTGCCTTCCACGACATTTCCCGCCGCGTACCACTTGCCGTACCGCACCGTCAGGTCGGGCTTGAACGTGGATGGTTGCGGCAGACCGATGCGATGGCTCACGGATTTTTCCGTGACCGGGCCGGGCTGGTAGTAATTGTTGATGCAATTCACGCGGCTGCCCTGGTCGCCGCCGTCGAGTGTGCGATGGCGCCAGTTGAACAGCACGTTGTCCACGAAATTGAAATCGTAGCTCATGCCGATGCTCGGGTTGCGGCCCGTGTTGCACGCGAACAAATTATGGTGAAAGCTCGTATTGTTCCCGCCCCAGGTGCCGCCGAACGCGTGGCCATAGGTGTTCAACGCCTCGCTGGAGATGTTCCACTGCAGCGTGATGTTGAGCGTGGGATATTTCAAAAATTCCGTGGCACCCTTCGGCTTGTACACGTGCCGGTACATCGAGAGGTTTTCATCCAAACCCCAGCTGCATGAGCAATGATCCACGATGATGTTGCCGATCGGCTGGCCGCCCAAGCAATCATCCCGGTCAAACAGATTGGTCGCACCCCGGCGGAAGCGCATATAGCGGATGACGACATCATGCGTGTCCACAAGCGTCGAAAATCCTGCGATGCACACACCGTCGCCCGGCGCGGTATGCCCATCAATCGTGATGTACGGTGCCAGGATGTGCAGCGGCTGCTCGAGCCGGATGACGCCGGCGACATTGAAGACCACGACCCGCGGCCCGGCGGCCTCCACGGCCTCGCGAAAGCTACCTGGCCCGCCATCGGCCAGGTTCGTCACGACAAATACCTGACCACCGCGCCCGCCTTGGGAAAATTTCCCCGCGCCTTCCGCGCCAGGAAAAGCGGGAACCTCCGCCGGTGGCAAATCCGTGGGGAAAACGGCCCGCGCCCGGTACGCCTTGCCCTTCGCGCCCCACGCCAGCAACTGCGGCTCAAGTTTTTGCATGAGCTGATCCTGATAATCGTCCCATTGTTTCTGCGCAGCGTTGGCGGCGGCGACCTGTTCCGGTGTCGGCCGTTCATTCGCCGGCATCCGGGCGATCTCTTTGTCGAGCATCAACGCCCGGGCGGACAGGACCGAAACCAGCGCGAGCGCGAGGACGAGAAATTTGGTCTTCATTTGGCGGCCAAAGTGTTCACGTTGCTCTGCGGATTGTTCCAGTCAATCTTCTTGGTCGGGTCGAGCCCCGCAAGGTACTTGTCCATGACCGTGTAGCCGTCGCCTTGCAAATCTTTTTGCGCGAGCGAAGCATCAGCCGCGTCCAGACCATATTTCTTTTTCCACGAAAGCGGGATGCCGTCCGCGCCCAGATCTTTGACCGGTTCGCCCTTGTACTCCGGATAACCGCCGACTTGCGAAACATCGGTGATGATGCCGTTCCCCGCCTTGCCGATGTCGTTCTTGGCCAGGCCCTTCATCGGCGTCGGCGTGATTTCCTTGCCTTCGCTCCATACTTTTCCCGTGCGAACCTCATTGATGACGCGTTCATCCACCGGGTCGCGATGCGGCAGGGTGTCGCCCGCATCTTTCAACACGGCCTCATAAGCCTCCTTCGCCGGCGTGATCGTCATCGGCGGCATCGGGAACGGTTTGTCCACCCGCACGCCCGCCATGACGGTTTTCACCGATTCAACAGTGCTGGTCGTCGGGTCGTCCTTCGTGCCGCCATCGGAGAATTGCACGCCGCCCGCCCAGTTGTCCGCGGAAACTTTTTCGTTGCCTTCGACAATATTTCCCGCGACGTAAGCCTTGCCGAAGTATGGGATCATGTCCGGTTTCTTCTGCGTGGCCGAGGGCAGCAGGATGCGGTAAGC
>DATHQS010000288.1:0-13800 GCA_035482455.1 Candidatus Acidiferrales bacterium
CCAGCCGCCCAAGCCGACCAGATGAGGGTCCAAAACCGGCGGCGGGTCCAAGATGGGGGTGCGGGATTGCCGGCGGTAAATCATCACGAGGGCAACCATGCAAATGATGGAGTAGAAGGTTGCGAGCAAAAAAACGGGCCAGTTAAAGGAACTGCCGCCGCCGACGGCGACATCAACGCTCTGCCAGACGAGCGAATAATTAATGGCGGCCTCCATCTCCTCGAAGCCGGCCAGATGAGCCGCGGTCAGGGCGGCGGGGACCTCGTTGGTGAGCGAGCGGTAGACGTATTTCAAGTCAACCGTGCGGGCGGTGACATTGCGTTGAACGTAGAGTTCCGCCGCGGGGCCGCGAATGGTGTTGATAAGGCTGGAGAGCTTGAAGTCGCGTGGCAGATAGATCCGGGTTTCAACGGTCCGTTTGCGGGGAAAGGAAAGTTCCAGCGGCAGGGTGCGGTTGATGGTGGAGGGCTTGGTGATCCAGGTGTGGATGCCGAGCGGATAAAAGTGGCATTGATAACGCACCTTGTCGGCGGTCAAGGTCCAGAAATTACTGATGACGTACTGGTGGATGACGGTGAGCGAGTTCGTGTCCTTGTCGATGATGATGAGCGGGGAGTGCGACACGGTTCCCGGATAGGTTTGGGCGTAATCGTTCAGATAACTTTTGGCGAGGGTGTCCTGTCCGGACGAGGCAAGCACGGCGCGCATCCATTCGGCATCAAACCCGTGATAGGTTGAAGTCACGGTCAGGGCAGCGGGTGACTTCTGGCCGCCAACCCGGAACTCCTCCAGGGTGAGCGCTTCCGGCCAGCCGCCGGGTGCGGGGGGAATGGGGGTCAAATCTGATTCACCGGGCCGGGTCAGCAGGCCGAACGCGTAATCGGGCAGATAGCGGCCGGCAAGGGAGCCGCGCTGGTAGGCGGCGGTGGGATCGATCCAGTAGGTTTCTTGACCGGCGATGACGCGGACGATGGCATGGTTGAAAGCGTTGGGGGAAGGCAGCAGGTCCGGGAGGTTTTGACGGAAGCCGGTGGCCACCAAAACCGGCGTGGCTTCGAAACCGAGCCCGTGAAGCAGGGTGGACAGCAGGAATGCCTTGTCCTTGCAATCGCCGAAACGCCGGTGCAGAACGGTCGCCGGATCGGTGGGCCGCCAGGAATTTTCACCGAACTCAATGCCCAGATAACGAATCTTGGTCTGCACAAAATCCAGGGCGTTCCGGATGGACTGTTCGGCGGTGGCATCGGGCCGTTTCAATTCGGCCATTTGCGCCTTCAATTCAGGGGCGTCCAGATTGGTGCCGGCAAACAATCCGGCCGCCCAAGCGGACACTTCAGCCCAATTCTTGAACGAACTGACCTGGATGAACGGGTAGGCGGGGTACCAGGAGGGCACCTGGTCCTCGTAGGCCACGGCGGGGACATCCCGCCAGTCCCAGACATATTCCCGGTTATCGCCGACGGTAATCATCTGCGGCTTGGTGGAAATGCCCAATGACTTGAAGAACAGTTCGCGGTTCCGGGGCCAGAGCAGGCGATGACGCAGATGCTGGACGGGCATGGGCAGGGCGGCGAGAAACGTCTCCGCGTAGCGGCCGCGCCAGCCGGGATTTTCCCCGCTCAAGGTGTAGGCATATTCAATTTTGTCACCGACGCGGACATCTTCGAGAAAAAACACGGCGGACAGCGTCCCGTTGTAAATCTGCCGGTCAAGGTCGGTTTCTTGCTGGATGATTTTGAATTTGGCCGGGTCGAGCCGGTCGGTGACCTGATCGTTTCTGTGAATGACGATCTGGTGGACGACCAGTTTTTGGAAGGACGGATCGAAGGAGAAGGAGAGGTTGGCACCGTTTTGAACGCCGCTCTCGTTATTGATCTTTTTGATGACGTGGACATATTTCTCGGAGGTCACGGCATTTATCTGCTGCTCAAACAAAATGAGAAAGGTGCCGTGCGAGTCCGAATTTGGAGGGACGGAGCCGTCGCTTTTTTCAACATTTGCCTCGACCCATGACGGCGGCGCCCCAGTGTTCACGGTGGCGACCGACGCCTGACCTTTGGCCGCCCAAGGTGCCAGCACCGATGCCAGAAAAAGGAGAATGGAGGCGAGGCGGATGGTTCGTGTGTTTAATTGCGCAAGATTTTTCCCGGTTACAGCATGCCACATCCAACGAGGTTGGCAAAAAACGGTCGGGGGGCGGAAGCCTAAAATCAAACCGGTTCAACGAGGCGCAATCATCAGGTGGCAACGAGGCCGGCGGCCTGGGCATTCGTCCGGACTTGCCCGGGATTTTTGCAACCGGGGATCAGGGTGGTGACGACGGGGTTGCGGAGGCACCAGGCCATGGCCCACTGCGCCATGGGCACGCCGGGCGGGACTTCTTCTTTTTGCAGGCGGGCGACTTCGGCGAGGTCGGTTTTCAATTTTTCGGCGTCGAATTTCGCGCGGACGTCGTTGCCGGTGAAGGTGGCGCCGGGCCGGTATTTGCCGGAGAGCAGGCCGCTGGCGAGCGGGACGCGGGCGAGGATGCCGAGATTATTTTTCTCCGCGTGCGGGAAATAGATTTCTTCCGGGCGGCGGTCGAGGCGGTTGTAATAGACTTGGAGGGCTTCGACGCCGAATTGGGCACAGTCACGCGTCTGAAGTTCGCTGCCCTTTTGCATGATGGAGACGCCGAGGTGGCGGATTTTACCGGCGCGCTTTTGGGCGGCGAGGAAATCCCAGAGTTCCTGGTTCTGGAACACGGCATCGGAGCCGGAGTGGAACTGGTAGAGGTCGATGACGTCCACGCGGAGGGCCTTGAGCGAGGCGTCGAGCTGCTTTTGGATGCCGGCGAGGGAGAAATCGTCGTCACGGTTCAGGAAGCTGTTGTAGTGATGGCCAAACTTGGTGGCGACGATCCAGCGGGAGCGGTCGCGGCGGGCGAGGTAATCGCCGATGAATTTTTCGGAGAGGTGGTCGCCGTAGCATTCGGCGGTGTCGATGAGGTTGATGCCGCACTCGGCGGCGGTATCGAGGATGGCGTCGATCTGGGCCTGGGTGAAGTCGATGCCCCATTCGCCGCCGAACTGCCAGGTACCGAGGCCGATGACGGAAGGGCGAAGGCCGGTGCGGCCGAGAGGGCGGTAGTGCATCATAGTGAGGAGTGCATGACTTCGATGTTACACAGTCGAATGAACTGGTCTACGGTTCGGCTGGGACTGGTGCTGCAAAAGGCGAACCGTTGACCAAGACGTTGTCAAATTTCAAGCTTTTGACAGCACCGGCGTCAAACTTTGTATCCTTTAGCTTCACGTCCACATTTTTTACCGCGATGTCGCTGATGTCCGTGTTTGGATTGCCGATGATTTTTCCAAAGGAACCGCCGGAGCCGTGCACGTCGGAGATGGTGATATTGCGCACCAAGGACTTCGGCGGCGGCTGGCCTTGCAGGTCAAAATACTGGCGCCACGGCGAGACGTTGAAAATGACGCCGGCACCCTCCATGGTGATGTCGTGAAGGTGGATGTTTTCATATTGCTGGGCCGTGTCGGGTCGCAGTTTTAGCCGCAGCACGGTGGGGCCGCGTGTGGTGCAGCGTTCCACATCCACATCGCGGACAATGGTTGCTTCACTGCCGGCCGTCGCGATGCCGCCGCCGGTGACGAAGATGGAATCAAGGATATGAATGCGCTCGACCGGCGGGCTGTCCTTGTCCTGCATGGCAAAGGGGCCTTTCGAGCCCTTGAGCGCGATGTCATCGTCGCCAACTTGAAAGAAACAATGGCTGATGGTGATATCCTGCGAGCTGTCCACATCGATTCCATCCGTGCTGGGCGCGGGTCCCAGCGCGATGAAGCGGCAGCCGGTCACGGTTGCGTTGCGGCATCGGTAAAGATGCAGGTTCCAAAAGCCGGAGTTGGTAAAGGTAACACCGCTGACCTGGACATCCGCCGAGTTTTGGATAAAAGCGAGCCGGGGGCGCTCGACGTCGAGGTTGGTCGTCTTGCGATCGGCCCGGAACCGTTGATAGAATTCATGCCAAAAGGGAGCGCCGCTGCCATCGAGCATGCCGGGGCCGGTGATGCGAAGATGATCCACCTGGTCACCGTTGAGCAGGGCCGCGCGCCATGGCTGGAAATGACCTTCGATCCGGGTGTTCACCTTGGGATAATCGTTGATATTGGTCGAGCCCTTCAGCACCGCGCCGGCGAGCAGATCGAGGTTCACGCCGGGCTTGAGAAAAAGGGCTCCGCTGAGAAATTCACCTTGGGGAATCACCACCGTTCCACCGCCCTGATTTGCACATTGGTCAATCACCGCCTGAATCGCCACGGTATTCAAGGTTTTGCCGTCACCAACCGCATTACGTTCGGAGACATCAACTTTTTTAGACTGTGGCGCCAGCGTGGAGCATCCACAGAACGTGAAAAGAACAATGAAAGATGCGGCCACGATGCCGGTGAGCCGCGGCTTGAGCCAGAGGCCAAATGCCCTGACGCGGCGCGGATGTTTCGTTTTCTTCATCGTGGTTAACCGGCAACCCGGGGGCTTTGAAAGTTAATGTTACAAATGATGCGAGGTTGTGGGCGAGAAGGGAACTGTAATTTGCCGGCTTTTTTGCCAGGCGCAACAGGGTCGCAGAATTCAATTGTTTCGGCGGCAAAAAGACTGGTAGCGTTGAGCCTGTTCCCAAACTTAACTGCGCCATGAATACACCGCTTCTTTTTCCACGTCTCCTGATCGTGACCCTGGCGGCGTTTGCCAGCTTTTGGGTCTGCGCTGCTGAATCCGTTTCCACGACCAACACGGTCACGCTGCCACGGGCCGATGCGAACGGCAATCCGATCCGTCGGGCGGCGACCGGGCACGTCTCGAATTACGACGAAGCCAAGGTGGGATCTTACACGTTGCCGGATCCGCTCGTGCTGCAAAATGGCAAGCCGGTGAGCACTGCGGGCGACTGGTTCAAGCAGCGGCGTCCGGAAATCCTCAAGCTTTACCAGACCGAGATCTATGGCCGCGTGCCCAAGCGTGCGCCCACGGTGAGATGGGAAGTCACCGAAATGATCACAAACGCCCTGGACGGCGTGGCGGTGCGCAAGGAAATCGCGGGCCACATCGGACCCGGCACAAACGGGCCGACGGTGCATGTGCATCTTTATCTGCCGGCGAATGCCACGAAGCCGGTGCCGGTGTTGTTGCACCTGGTTTTCTTTGGGGGAATGTCACCCGCCGTTGCTGAAAGCGCAACCAACGCGGCCCGTCCGCGTTTCAGTGAAACCGGACCCATCGCCGACATCCTTGCGCACGGCTACGGTTACGCCACGTTTCGCTACTCGGAAATCGAAGGCGACGCGCGAACCAACAATCTCACGCTGGTCCGCAAGCTGGCCCTCGCCCCGGGGCAGACAAATGTCACCGCCGACGAGTGGGGCACCGTCAGCGCGTGGGCCTGGGGCGCGAGCCGGGTGATCGATTATTTTGAAACGGACCGCGCGGTGGACGCCAAACGCATCGCCGTCATCGGGCATTCGCGACTGGGCAAGACGGTGCTGTGGATCGGGGCGTCCGACCCGCGGGTCGCGCTGGTGTTCTCGAGTTGCGGCGGCGAAATGGGCTCGGCGCTCGCGCGCCGCGATTTTGGCGAAACGGTGGACGACATGGCCGCAAATTTTCCGTGGCAGTTCGCGGGTAATTTCCAAAAATATTCCGGGCATTGGAACGACATGCCGGTGGACGCGCACATGCTGATAGCGCTCAACGCGCCGCGCCCGGTGTTCATCACCGGCGGGACGCAGGATCAATGGGCCGACCCGCGCGGGGAATTTCTTGCGGAGGTGGCCGCCGGTCCGGTTTACCGCCTGCTCGGCAAAAAGGACCTGGGCACGGGAGAATTGCCGCCGCTCGACACGCCGTTGATCGCGGGCGAGCTGGGTTTCCATTATCACACCGGAGGCCATACGATCACCGCCTCTGATTGGAAGGCCTTTCTGGACTTTGCGGACGGCCATTTGAAACCCGGGCGTTAAAATTCCATGAACTCGCGATTATTTTGCGTTCTCGCCGCGCTGCTTTTGGCCGGGCCGCTGCAAGCGGAGAAGCTTTCGCCCGTTACTCTCGTGGCGCTCACGTGCGAGCATCTGCAAAATCCTATTGGCATCGGCACGCAACAACCGCGGCTTTCATGGAAGCTGCGTTCTGACCGGATGGGTGAAGTGCAGACGGCCTATCAAATCCGCGCCGCCGCTTCCGCCGCCGGTTGCAAAGCCGGCCCGCCTGACCTTTGGGACTCGGGAAAAATAGAATCCGATCAATCTGTCATGGTTCCGTGGGCCGGCAAGCCGCTGGGTTCGCGCTCGCAAGTTTTTTGGCAGGTTCGCATCTGGGACAAGGACGGCCAGCCGTCGGCGTGGAGCGCCGCGTCATCCTTTGAACTGGGCCTTTGCGATTTCACAAACGATTGGAAAGGAAAGTGGATCACGGCTGATCTGCCGCGCTATGACATCGAGCAATCCGCCCTGGCAAACGCATCGTGGATCAATGCCGGCTCCGTTGCCGGTCAGGCTGCAGCCGTGCGTTCTGTTGTCAAGTTGCCGGCCAATGCGGTTGTCCGCTCGGCGACCATTGATGCCGCCGGCGACGGACTCATCACGATTTACGTCAACGGCCAGCCGACGCGGCAGGGCAGCAGCAGCCGCACGGCACCGGTCCATGGGGATGTGCGCACGCAATTATCTGCGGGCGCAAATGTGATTGCCGTCGGGTCCGCGGCGGTGCGCAATGCCGTGCGTCGCGACGGGGGAGGAACCGGACGGAATGCAATCGCCGCCCATGGCGTCATCGAGTTGGAAAATGGCGAGCGCATCGAATTCAACAGCGACGGGTTGTGGAAAGCCGCTGTTGCGCCGAGTGGTGACTGGTTTGCCACCGCGTTCGACGATTCCACCTGGCTGGCGGCAACGGTCGTGGCCGCCTACGCGGCGCAATCTTCGAAATACACGGACAACACAATCGGGCCGGGACGCTACTTGCGAAAAAATTTCACCGTTGAAAAACCGGTCGCCAAGGCCCGCCTCTACGCCACGGCGCTGGGCGTTTACGAAGCCTCCATCAACGGACAACAGGTGAACGGTGATTCGGTCCTCGACCCGGGCTGGACCGATTACACGAAGCGGGTCATGGTGCAGGCTTACGATGTCACGCACTTGCTGACGAGCGGGCAGAATACGTTCGGCGCCGTGCTGGGAGACGGCTGGTATGCCGGGCGCGTCGGCTGGATGGGGCCGGCGCAATACGGCACGCGGCCGGTTTTCACAGGGCAACTGGAAATCACTTACACCGACGGCTCGACCGGGGTCATCAACACGGATGATTCGTGGAAGGCCGGCCCCGGTGAAATCACCGGCTCCGACGAACAGTGGGGTGAAATCATTGATGCGCGGAGGTTGGCGGACTGGGACAAGCCCGCGTTCGATGACTCGTCATGGGCGGGCGCCATTGTGGAGGAGCACACGGTCAAACTGGATCCGCAACGCGGGCCGCCGGTGCGCCGGTTGTCCGAGTTGACGCCGCAAAAAATCACGCGCGATGGGGACACGTGGGTCATCGACCTTGGGCAGAACATGGTTGGTCATGTGCGGCTCACGGCGCGCGGTCCGGCCGGCACAACCATCCGCGTTCGCCACGCTGAAATGCTCAATACCAGCGGCACGCTCTACACCGAAAACCTCCGTCCCGCGCTGGCGACCGACACGTTCATCCTCAGGGGCAATGGTCGCGAAACTTTTGAGCCGCATTTTACATTTCACGGTTTTCGTTACGTGGCGGTGACCGGCTACCCCGGAAAACTTACGGCCAATGACCTGCGGGGGATTGTCACCGGGTCGGATACGCCGCAGACCGGGACGTGGGAAAGTTCGGACACCAACCTCAACCGGCTTTTTTCGAACATTGAGTGGGGACAGCGCGGAAATTTTCTGAGTGTGCCCACCGATTGTCCGCAACGCGATGAGCGCATGGGCTGGATGGGCGATGCGCAGGTGTTCGCACCGACCGCCGAACGCAACGCCGACGTGTCCGCCTTCTTCACCAAATGGATGGTGGACGTGAACGACGCGCAAGGAGCGAAGGGCGAATTTTCCACGGTTTCGCCGCGCGCGAACCAGAACAATTCCTGGCCGGTGTGGGGCGACGCGGGCGTGATCATTCCCTGGACGATGTACACGGCCTATGGTGACAAGGCGTTTCTGGCGGACAATTACGAACACATGGCGCGCTGGGTGGATCACTGCAAGGACACGGCGTCCAACTTGATCCTCTCCGGCGGCGTTGGCGACCATCTGGCGCCCCGCTTCACACCGGTGAGCATTGTGGACACGGCTTACTTCGCCAACTCCGCGCGCATTGTCGCCAAAGCCGCCGATATCCTCGGCAAAACGGAAGACGCGGCAAAATATGAGGCGCTGCAACGGGACATCACTGCGGCGTTCAACACCGCATTTGTGGGCGCCGACGGTTCCATCACCGGTGTGGGCGGCGGCTTTCGCGGTGCACGCACTGCCGCGCCGCCAACGGATGGCGGAACCAATGCTGTCCGCACGGGCAACACCCAGACGGCGTATTTGCTCGCGCTGCAGTTTGGTTTGCTGCCGGAAAATCTCCGCGCCACGGTTGCGCAACGACTGGCGGACAATGTTTCGGAAAACGGGCATCTGACGACCGGGTTTGTCGGCGTGGGGTTGATCTGTCCCATGCTCACGCAAATCGGCCGCTCCGACCTCGCGTGGCAACTGGTGCTGACCGACACGTATCCCTCGTGGCTGTTTTCGGTGAAAAATGGCGCGACGACGATCTGGGAACGCTGGGATGGCTGGACCCCGGAAAAAGGGTTTCAGGATTCTTCGATGAATTCCTTCAACCACTATTCGCTCGGCTCGGTTGGCGCGTGGCTTTATTCCGGCGCCGCGGGCATCCGGCTGGATGAAGCACACCCGGGGTACAAACAGTTTGAGTTGGCACCACAGTTCACGGCCCGGCTTACGCACGTCAAGGCTTCACTGGAATCGCCCTACGGTCGCATTGTCTCCTACTGGCACATCGAGCACGATCAGATGTGCTATGACGTAACCATTCCGCCCAACAGTTCTGCCGTGCTCAAACTGCCGGTGCCGCCGGAAACTGTTTTGCAATCCGGCCGGCCGCTGCCCGCTGGCAGCGGGACGGCCACCACGATGGTGAACCTGACGGCGGGCACGTATCATTTTTCCTTTCCGCGGCAGTTGATTCATTAACACAAACTGAATATGCCTCACGCAAAGGACGCGGAGGACGCAAAGGTGGTTGCAGTTATTTGACGCGGTTGACGGACGGCTGAATGTTGAGACAGGGGGCACCGAACCTCACTGCGCTGGTCCGGTGGGAAGTTTGGGCGGCGCGGCAGCGCCGGCCCCACCAGATTTTAGATGTCACACGAAACGAGGACATGCAATTGGCCGGAAATATGGCAGTTTATCAACACTCCATACGTATGTTTCGCAATAATTGCTTCGTTGCCGGTCGCCTCAGGTTTTGGACGGTGGCGGTGGCGATGATGGCCGGTCTTTGGCTGGCGCCGATGGGGCATGCCCAGAGCCTGATCATGAGCGACGATTTTGAGGGGGCGGGGACCACCGTTGATCCGACAATCTGGCCGCTCTCCTTGAGCACGCATGTCGAATCGGGGCTGACCTGGTTTGGGGCCACGAACCGTTATCTGCGATTGACCGGCGGCAGCACGGAGGC
This sequence comes from Candidatus Acidiferrales bacterium, assembly GCA_035482455.1. Taxonomy (GTDB): domain Bacteria; phylum Verrucomicrobiota; class Verrucomicrobiia; order Limisphaerales; family UBA11358; genus UBA11358. The sequence goes on from DATHQS010000288.1 coordinate 9,763, forward strand.
GTTGACGGTCAACTGGAGCCCGCAATTGAACGGCCAGCCCAGCACGTTCGCGTTTGATTATTACGAGCCTTCGACGTCCTCCGGCAGCGTGACGCTGGGTTATGCGGGAGGATCGGACATCAACGCGGCGGGGGCGTTTGCGCGGCTGGCGCTGACGGCCGGGGCGCTGTCGATGAGTTCGGCGAGCGGCGTGGTGATGACGGCCTCAAGCACGCTCACGTATCCACGCGACCGGCGGCTGACATTCAGCCTGGCGTTGAATCATACCGCCGCCCCGTTGTCCTTCAATGGCGGCACGCTCGCGGGGAAGACGCTGGATGTGTGGTATTACGACTGGGTGACGGGGTTGAAGTCGTACGTGATGACGTTGTCCGTGACGAACGCCATGCTGACGCCGCAGCGGGTCGGCTTCCGCACATTCTCGGCCGAGACGGGTGTGCAGGCGTATTTTGACAACGTAAAACTGCTTAACGACCTGGAGGTGGTGACGAATTTTTTTGCGCCCAGCAATCCGCCGCCGCCGGCAGTGACGGCGGTGGTGCCGCAGCGGGGCTTTGTGCATCCGAGCGTTTTCAACACACAAGAGGAACTGGACCGGATCAAGTACCGGGTCATCAACGAGCCGACGTCGGCCGCGCGGCTGGGGTGGAACAAGATGACCAATTCGACCTACGCGCAACTTAGCTACCAGTATCACACGTTTTCCAACGTGGTAGTGGCGGCGGGCGCGGGAGATGCAGGCGGTGAGGATCAATTCCGACAGGATGCGCACGCGGCGTATGCGGCGGCGCTGCAATGGACGGTCACGGGCAACACGCAATACCGGGACAAGGCACTGACTATCATGAATGCGTGGGGTTCCACGTTCATCAAGATGAGCCCGGACACGAACACCGTGCCGCCGACGACCTCGCAACAAATCCATCTGGAAGCCGCGTGGGTGGCGCCAATCTGGCTCGTGGCCGCGGACATCATTCGCTATTACAACCACGGGGCGGCGGGCTGGAATTCCAACGACATCGTGAAGTTTGACGGCATGTTGAATTACCTCTACGGGCAGGCCGCGCAGGCCACGACCATGCAAAACAACTGGGGCGCCTCGGCGGCGTTGACGATGATCGGGACGGGCGTTTACCAAGGTGACCGGACGCGCTTCAATGCCGGTGTCCAGACGTGGCGCACCATGATGATCGACATCAACGCGGAGGTGGACAGTTACAATGACGATTCGATCTATGAAGTCTGCCGGGACGTCACGCATCCGCAATACACGCTGCAAGTGTGGCAACAGGCGGCGGAGGTGGCGTGGACACAGGGTACGAACCTGTACGACATGCTGCTCGACCCCTCGGGGCCGCCGCAATTTTCGCGGAACCTGGAATATTTCGGGCAACTGTTCATGGGTTTGCGGGGGACGCCGTGCGGCTCTTCATTTGATTCAACGTACAGTTATCCCGGTAAACAGACCCAGAGCGGCGCTTATGACATCGCGCACAACCACTATATCTACCGGGAGGGGCTGACGAATCTGCCCACGTATGCCGACATGGTGGTCAATCACTACCGGACGAACCTCAGCGACCTGCCGGATGAACATTTTGTGGGCTGGTCCACGCTGACGCATGGGGATCTGTCGGCGGGCATCCCCATCGTCAACGCGCTGTTGTGGACGAACACGCTCACGCACAGCGGCGGGCCGTTGGCGGATGGCGATACGATCAATTTGCACACCAATGCAGGGTGGGTGATTGGCGTCCAGACGACTGGTACGGTTTCGTGGGTGAAGTACCAGACCAACGACATCCAGTTTTCGGTGACGGTGTCCAACGTGCCGTTCACGCCGACCAACCTGCCGTCGCCGGGCGACCATTTCCTGAGCGCATTGCCTTCGCAAGCGAAGCCCGCGGGCAGCATACCGGGTGACCAGTTTGTGCGCTTCGTGCGGGTCATTGACCTGTCTTCAAACTGGGGCTTGAACGACATCGGGGTGCCGGCGTTGCCGTCGTGGGCACAGGAGACGGCAGCGGTGCTGACCGTGGCGTCGCCGGGGAGCGGTGCGGGGGGAAGCGCGGATCAATGCGGGTTTGTCGCCGCGACCATTGCGGGCGATCTGCAAATCACCGCGCAACCGACCAACATGGGGGCGCTGACGGCGAGCAGTGTGGCAGGCATCATGGTGCGGGAGGGGACGACGACGGGGTCAAAAAATGTGTTCCTGTCATTTGCGCCGCTGGCGGCGAGCGGATTGACGCTGAGTTGCCGCACGGCGGATCAGGGCGCAACAACGAATGTGGTTGCGACCGGGTCGGGCGGGATACCGTGGCTGCGGGTGATGCGTTTGGGGGATGTCTTTACCGCGTACGCTTCGCTAGATGGAAAGTCGTGGACGAACATCGGTTCCGCGACTGCGGCCATGAATGCACAGGTGCAGGTGGGGCTGGCGGTGGCCAGTGGCGTTTCAAATGCGGTGATGCAAACTGATTTTCGCAATATGCTGATCGAACCGTTGAGCGTGAGCTATGCCGAGTGGCAGAACTGGATGTTCACCCGGCGCGGCATAACCGATCCGGCGGTCACGGCCAGCACGGCAGATCCGGATAATGATGGGCGTTCAAACGAGGCGGAGTATCTGGCGGGATCCGATCCGCTGGTTCCAGACCTGTTGCCGCCGGTGCAGGCGCTGAATCCGGTGAATGGGTTCGTCCGGTGCCGGTTCACGGAGCGGCAGAATGCCGCGGCGCTGGGACGGGTGTTTTTGCATTCGACGGACCTGGTGAACTGGAGTCCGATCACGCCCAATTCAATCACGGTGGTCGCGGATTTTGGAGCGGTGGTCACGCGGGAAGTGACGTTTCCGGTGGCGGCGACGTCAGGGTTTTATCGGAGCAGTTATTGAAGGGGGACGTCAGCAGGTGGGAACTAGTTGAGAGTTGAGGGAGGCGGTTTGGGATGTGTAAGAATCGCAGGATTGGTGATGCCACAAAGTGCCCGCTACGCGGGTAGACAACGTCGCAGCGCGACATTATCCACCAGCCGCGGGTGCAAGGAGTTTCATCACCGATAAAAAATGCTCGCGTGGGGGCGGAAGATTTCGGACATTGCCGCGCGTGAAACAAGGCCAGCCAACCCCGGAAGCACCGGTTGTCGAAAAGGAATATGAACTGCCGCTGGCCGGGTTCACCGGCACGCCCGAGGAAAAAGACCGGCAGTGGTTCGAGCAGTGTTATCGCGGCGATTCACAGCGGCAGCTCACCGTGCGCGCAGTGGTGATGGGCGGCATCCTGGGGATGTTCATGGCGGTTTCCAATCTCTACACCACGCTGAAGATCGGCTGGAGCTTCGGCGTGTCCATCACCGCCTGCGTCATCTCGGTGGTCGTATGGAACACCATTTGCAAACTGCTCGGCGGAAAGCTTTCGCGGATGAGCATCCTGGAAAATAACTGCATGCAGTCCACCGCGACCGCCGCCGGTTCCTCGACCGGCTTGACGATGGGCACGGCGATGGGCGCGCTGCTGCTGATCACCGGTGTCCATCAACCGTGGCCGGTGGCGGCGGCGTTTGTTTTTTTCACCGCGCTGCTGGGGGTGTTTCTCGCGATCCCGATGAAGCGGCAGATGATCAACCATGAGCAGCTGCGTTTCCCCTCCGGCATCGCGACGGCGGAAACGCTCCGGAGCCTCTATTCGAAAAGCGGCGAATCTTTGAAGCAGGCCCGTTCGCTGATCATCGCGCTCGGCGGGGGGGCGCTGATCGGGTTCCTGCACACTTACGCCACCTTAATTCTGCAACTGAAATTGAAAAACCGCCTGCCGCACTGGCTGGAGTGGTTTTCCGGCAAGATGTATCTGCCGGACACCTGGGACTTCACCGGCTGGCTCAATCCGCTGGCGCGCGGACAGATGGCCGGGCTGGCGTTCGAGCCGAGCGTGATGCTGGTCGGGGCGGGGATGATCACGGGGTTGCGCGTGTCGCTCTCGATGTTCGCGGGCTCGGCGCTGCTTTATTATGTGGTCGCGCCGCATCTGGTCGCGCTGG
>DATHQS010000289.1:0-4800 GCA_035482455.1 Candidatus Acidiferrales bacterium
TGCGTTCGTCACTGGCCTGGGTTTGATCACCCGGAGGAAGATGTGGCGACTCTTTCAGCGTGGTCGTGCTGGCCCAGATCAGCCTGGCATCCGGCGCACCGGACTTGATCGTGGCGAGGAAACCCGGAAATGCCGCATCATATTCTTTTTCACTGTGCTGCCAGCCGTGCATCCCATTGTTAAAATGGATGATGTCGAAGTGGTACTCGCGCAGCATCATTTTGATCTGGCGGTTCAAGGCCGGGTCAGAAATGAAAGCGGAACTGGATAGCCGCCCGACGTAAGCCTTGCCGGCCAGTTGTCTCTCCACCTCGGGATAGTACGCCCGGGTGATGGAGTCACCGATGAGCAACACGCGGGGCAGATTGGTTTCGTTCGCGTGTGAAATCCAGATATCGCACCACTCGATGGATTCAAGCGCCGCCGGCCGGGGCGCGGCGGTTTTGGTGTGGGTAACACAGCCCGTCAACAACGCGAGTGGCAAAATCAACAGGCAGAGTTTGATGGTGTTCATGGACGGGTTTTAGCGCGGTTGGATGCAGTAAAATCTTTGGAGTGTTCCCGGAACAATCAGGTTGGTGACATGAAAGGCACCATTGAGGTCAAATGTGTTGGTTGCCAGCGGGGTCCAGTTTGTGCGCGGTGTGTTGACATCGGTTGAGGTGAGCAGCACATAGTTGTTGGTCGCCGTGCCGTTCGTCCCGCCAAAAACCAAATTACCGGCCAGCATTTTGACTTCGTTGATCACCGGTGCCGGCGGCACGGCGATGACCTTTAATTTTCCGGCATTCAATTGCGTGGTATCCCATAGCAGGCCGGGTCCAGGAACAGCCGGGGTGATGGTGATGAATGAACCGTTGTAACCGGCCGCGTTAAATATCTGGAAAGCGTCACCCACCTTCAACGCTGTGGCGCTGAGATTGATCAGGTTTAATGTCCCGCCATAGGTGATGGCCGCACCTGACTGGATGACATCATTGGTTCCCGGGCCGTTCAGTTTGATGCATGTCGTACCGTTAAGAACGATGGCATTCGTGGCGGAAATGGTGCCGATGGCATTTGAGCCCGTGGTGATGCCAAGCGTGGTATTTGTTCCTGCCGGCGACAGAACGGCACCGGGAGACACGGTCAAGCTGCCATTGAGGCGCCCGATGCCGCCAAGCGTCTGGCCGCCAGCCAGGGTCAGCGTTTTATCCGGCCGGCCGCCGGCATCCAAATGAACGATGGTGAAATCAGTGCCGCCGAAAAAAATATTCGTGCTCCTGGAAATGGAGCCGTTGCCGGTGAGCGCGAGCGTCATGCCACTACCGATAACGGTTGGCCCGCTGTAGGTGTTGGACGCGGCGAAGACCGCCTGATGGTTATTGCCATCCCATATAAGCCCACCGTGGCCGCTGATGACATTGCTGAATATCACGGTACTGTCGCTGGTGATGAGGTGGGCAACGCCATTGAGCGTGTAGGCTCCGTTCATCGTCTGGCTGCCGCTGCCGTAAAAATAATTCCAGTTCGCGCCATCCTCCAAGGTCACGTTGGCGTTGAAATATGTGTTGGGTGAGGTGAGAACCTTGAACGCGGCGTTGGGCTGCACGTGGATGTTTCTGGCATAACCGCTGTTCGCGCCAAAGCTGCTGTTCCAGAAATCCACCTCCGTATCCACGATCAGGGTGGCGGCAGGATTGCCGAAACTGTTGCCCATGCCTTTGATGCCAAACGCCCCCTGCGCGATCTCAATGTCGCCGACATCGCTGCCGAGAGTCACGGTGTCCCACTCCGCATAGCCGCCAGCCATTTTCAGGGTAACGTTATGCGGGCCACTGATGGCGGAGCCGCTGGCCAGATCCCAGCGATGGTTACCACCAAGGGTCACATCCCCGGCGAGGTTGAGATTGAACACCTGGCTGTAAAAATCGCCACCACCGTTGTAGATCACTCCGTTGCCGCCCGTGCCCGTGCCAGCCGCAAAGACAGCCTTGTTGCCGGCGATGGCATTGCCGTTCAGATCAAGCGTGCCGCCATTGGTGATGGTCAGCGAGGCAACCGAATCCAGCGCCCCGGCGCCGGCCTGGATCGTGCCGCCGCCGATGGCCACCGGCCCGGTGAAATCGTTGGTCGCATTCAATGTCAGCGTGCTGGCTCCCGATTTTGTCAGGCCGACCGATCCGCTGATTTTGCCCGGACCATTCCATTGAAAATTATTGGTGCCGGAGTTGACGGTGACGACACCGGGAAAAATAGGACCGCTCAAGGTGATATTCGTGGCCACACCCGGCGCATCATCAAACAGCGCCGAGTCGGCATTCAGAAAAACGGTTTGCTGGCTGTTGCTGACGTTGAGCCAGTTCGCCGAAGTGCCGATGTCCCAGGCCGGATTGCCGGAGTTCCAGCGCAGGGTTGCTGGATTGCGGGCGGCCAGCCGGAATAATTTTGATTGCTCGGCATTCAAACTGACGTTGAATGAACCGCTGACTGTCGCGGTGGTGCCATCCCAGAGATTGGTCATGAGATAATTCCCCGGCGGCAGCCCGGCACGGTTCAAATCTACGGTCCGGTTCGCGGTGCTCGAACCATAATTGAAAACAGCGATACACCAGGTGGCTCCATCCTGGCGTACAAAGGTGTTCACCGCGCTGCTGCCGGTATTGCCTTCCACCGGCGTGAATGTCCGGCCGGCGCGGGCGACATCATTTATGGCGGCATTGGTCATGTAAGGTTGAGAGCCAATTTGCCCGGATGCCGTTGTCAGATCGTCGCCGTCCAGAAAAATTCCGGTCACGGCGCCACTGATGAGCCGACTTTGCGCCTCATTGGCATTTGCACCATTGGCAAATACCATGATGTCCGGGTCATTAAATTGATAAACGCCATTGAGCCACCAGCCGTAAGACACCGAGTTCATGGTGTATTCGGTATCGCCGATCAAGGATGTTTCCGCGTCGCAAGCGATCCGGCGGCTGTGGCCATATTGATAGGGAAAAAGTGGCGCGATGGATTCGCTGATGAACATCCGGCCGTTGATGGCATTAAGCAAATACTGCATCCCCTGGTTGTAGGCCTGCATTCCGGTTGTCACATTCGCGTCATGATGGACACCTTCCAACGCGGCATGGGACAGGAAATCCAGTTTGATGTAATCAAACCCCCAGTTGGTGAATTCGTTGATGTAATAATTGATTATCTGCTTGGTGCCAGGATGCGTCGGGTCCAGGGCAACGGCACCATCGAGCGTCTGCGCACTGCCATCGGCTGTTCGCAGGTAAGCATCGCTAAAATTATAACTGCTCCCGCTCATGAGCCAATTCGAACCCTGCGCCACCGTTCCCCAAAAGACGAACGGCCCCCAGTAAATGCCGGCCTTCTGGCCATGCGCGTGGCAATGATTGACGAAGTTTTGCAACTCCGTACCGCTTAGGTTATCCCAGAAAGAATCAAAATTGATATAAACCGTGCCATGATTGGTGAAATTCCGGTTCATCAGGTTGGTGTAATAATAATCGGAAACGGCGACGGCGTCGGTATAGGTGATATTCTGCTGGATGACGCCATAGCTGTTCCAACCAAACGGCACGCCATTCGTCCAGGCGAGCCGGGCGACGACATTCGTGTTTTCGGCGGCATAATTTTGCAGCGTCACCCGCCAGTCGGGCCCGAAGCCCACGAACATGGTCGGTGAAGCGACGGTGTTTCCCCCGACAAAGCCATGCGGCGACACGTCCGCCGGCATGGTCGCCCCGCCATAAACATTCAACGCGTTCAGTTTATTGTTGGCACCGACGAAGAAAATTCCGGTCTTCCATGTGTCATGGGTCACCGAGCCGACGACCAGCCCGTTGCGGGTGGTGTTGTCGTAAAACGCCCCCACTTCGTAACCGTTGCCGGAACTGCTCATCGGCATGGCGTTGTAGCGGACGAAACCGTCGTTATCGAAAGGAACCACGAGCGCCCGGTTGTCGTTGGTAATGCCGATGTCAACACCGCCGGTTGAGTCCACCACCACCGGCCCCATCCAGTTTGCCTTCAAGTTGGAACCGGAAACCTCAACCCGCAACAGAAAGCTGTCGTTTCGGTTGAGCGTGAAATACTGCCGCATCACCGGCAACCCGCTGCCGGTGGCGGTGACCACGGCCTGGTTGCCATTGCTGACCGCGTAGCTCCAGCTGCTGTAGCTGATGCCTTTGATGTATCCGGTGTCCAGCGAGAACCCGCTGTAAAATCCGGAGATTTTTTTGGAGTTCTGCCAGTAGAAATCGGTGGTGCCGGCGGTCAGGTCATATTGCAAGCGGACATTGGCATTCGACATCACCAGCGTATTTCCAATCTGTTGAAAAGAGGGGGCGGCGGCGGCCGGCCAAAGCCCGGCAAGCGCCAGCAAAATTCCGGCGGCGATGCGCTTTCTAAAATTCATGCCAAGGTGAAGCATAAGGCCGGAAACGGTTTGCGACACCAAGACTCGTAAAAAAATTTCACCGGTTATAAAAAATCGCCAGATCATTGATTCGATGCGGCGGGCAACAAACCTCATTATAAAAGCTGTCCGTTAAAAATCCAATGGTTTGCCAAAGAACATCTTCCGGACGGAAGGCGCGTTATGGGTTTTGCTTGTCGGCATAGCCGTTCGCCAAAAAGAAAAGGTCGTGCGGAGCCTGGGCGAAAGTCGGCACCAGCGCTGAATTGAAATACTTGGAGGGGTCGCTGCTCAAGGCGTAAGTGACCGTTTTGCCGTCCTGCCACTTATGATTTTCGGCGTGTCCATCAGCCCAGTTGAACGAACTGGTCCCCCCATGCCACGCGGCCACCGAG
>DATHQS010000290.1:0-39070 GCA_035482455.1 Candidatus Acidiferrales bacterium
TGCGCGCTCATCAACGTGGACGTGCCGCATTATTGCTATCATCCCAAGCTGCCGGTCGCGGGCAATTGCCGCATGTGTTTGGTCGAATACGGCACGCCCGCGCTCGGCCCGGATCGCAAGCCGATCTTGAATCCCGACGGCACGCCGAAGATCGCGAAGTCGCCGCGCCCGGCCATCGCCTGCGCCACGCCGATCTCGCCCGGCATGGAAATTTACACTTCGACGCCCGGCGTGAAACAGATGCGCGAAGGCGTTCTGGAATTTCTTCTCATCAACCATCCGCTCGATTGTCCGATCTGCGATCAGGCGGGCGAATGCAAGTTGCAGGAATACTCGGTGGATTACGGCCAGAGCGCGAGCCGCTTTGTCGAGCCGAAAGTCCACAAGCCCAAGGCCGTTGACCTCGGCCCGCGCATCGTGCTCGACGACGAGCGCTGCATCCTTTGCACACGCTGCATCCGTTTCACGAAGGACATCGCGGGCGACGACGCGCTCGGCATCATCAATCGCGGCAGCTACAACACGATCGCGACATTTCCAGGAATGCCGTTCGACAATAATTACACGCTGAACACGGTGGACATCTGTCCCGTCGGCGCGCTCACGTCAAAGGATTTCCGTTTCCAGATGCGCGCGTGGTTTCTCAAGGAAACCAAGAGCCTCTGCACGAACTGCGGCACCGGCTGCAGCGCGCTCATCGGTTCGCGCGAGGAAAAAATTTACCGCTACACGCCGCGCGACAATGATGCCGTCAACGGCTCGTGGATGTGCGATAGCGGACGCTTGAATTACAAATGGATCGGTCGTGCGGATCGTTTGAAAGACGTTTTGGTGCGCGGACAAAAATCCACTTGGACGGCGGCGCTCAATGAAATTTCCGACAAGCTGAAAAAAGCTCCGGCGGGTTCCGTCGCGATTGTCGCTTCGGCGCGGCAGACGAACGAGGAACTGTGGCTCATCGCAAAATTGAAGGCCAAGCTCGGTGCGATTAGTGATTCCATCCCGCGCACGGGCGCGGCGGACAAGCTCCTGGTCAGCGCGGACAAGAATCCGAACACGAACGGCGCGCGACTCACGGGCATCTGCTTCACCGAGATGGGCATCAACTTGGTGAAGATTTCCGACGGCATCGCGTCAGGCAAGATCAAGACCTTGATCGTCTTCGGCGAAAACATCGTCAAGCGCGGGGTCAGCAACGACAAGTTGCGCGAGCAGGAAACCATCAGCGAAGTGGTGGAAGAACACGGCCTGACGGCGGAATTGCTGGCCAAGCTGGACACGTTCGTGGTGAGCGACATCTTGCCGAACGAAACGACCAAGCTGGCGCATTATGTATTGCCCGGTTGCGCGCACGCGGAAAAGCGCGGCACGTTCACCAACGGCAAGGGCCGCGTCCAGAAATTCATGAAGGCCGTCGAGGCGCCGGGCGACGCCCGCGCCGAATGGGAATTTTTACACGACCTCGTCCACAACGTCACCGGCCAGAACGGCTTTGTGACGATCGAGGGATTGTTCAACGAAATGGCGAAGGACGTTTCCGCGTTCAACGGCCTGACCTGGGCGGGCCTCGGCGACACTGGCGTAACGGTGCAAATCTAAAATGGACCTAATCCCCCAATCCATACAAAACTGGTATTTCGCCCTCTCGCCGGACGGCAAGATGGTGCTGTGGTCGGTCGTCAAGATCATGATCGTGGTCGGCGTGGTGCAGGGTCTGGTCGCGTACTCGGTGCTGGCGGAACGCAAGATTTCGGCGTGGATCCAGGACCGCGTGGGCCCGAACCGCTGTGCGCCGCCGTTTGCGAAATACATTCCGTTCCTCGGTCCGCTGCTGACGCGCTGGGGCATGTTCCAGCCGCTGGCGGACGGTTTGAAGTTCATGTTCAAGGAAGATTTCACGCCGGCAGGTGTGAAGAAGATCTATTTCTTCCTCGCCCCGGCGGTATCGGTGATCCCGGCGATGTTGACGGTGGCGGTGATTCCTTTTGGTTCAGTCATTGGTGATCAGAAGATGGTCATCGCGGACCTGAATGTCGGCATCCTCTACACGTTCGGCATCGTATCGATGGGCGTGTACGGCATCGTGCTGGCGGGCTATGCGGCGAACTCGAAGTATCCGATGTTCGGCGGCATCCGTTCGAGCGCGCAGATGATTTCGTACGAAATTTCGATGGGCATGTCGGTCATCCCGGTGCTGCTGATCGTCGGTAATTTGAACCTGGGCCAGATCATCAGCTGGCAGGCGACGAGCGGCTGGCTGGTCCTGTACGCGCCGGTGTCGTTCTTCATTTTCATGGTCGCGTCGTTCGCGGAAACCAACCGCACGCCGTTCGATTTGCCGGAGGCGGAAACCGAACTGGTCGGCGGCTACCACACGGAATACGGCTCGATGAAGTTCGCGCTGTTCTTCCTCGCGGAATATTCGAACATGGTTTCGTCCTCGGCGATGATGGTGACACTGTTTTTCGGCGGCTGGACGCTGCCGTTCTGGGGCCTGGACCATCCGGCGACCTCGATCGGCATGGGCCTCGCGCATGTCTTGGTGTTCCTGGCGAAGATGGTGTTTTTCATGGTGGTGTTCATCTGGGTGCGCTGGATGTTCCCGCGTTTCCGGTATGACCAGTTGATGGATCTGGGCTGGCGGCGGTTTTTGCCGCTGGCGTTGGTAAACATACTGGTCACGGCCATCTGGCTGTGGCTTAAATCCGCAAACTAAAAAAACCTATGGCCTTCATCAAAACTACGTTGACGGACGACATCACCGGCAAGAATGCCGAGTTTTGTTTCAACACCGACCATGTGATGGCCATGCAGCCGACTCGCATCGCGACGATCCTGACCTTCTGCGATGGGCAGAAGCTGATCGTGGACATCCCTTTTGAAACGCTGACGAATTTCGTCGATGCGAAGGTAAAACTTGATTGAGGTTTCACGATGATTGTTGACCGCAAACCATTGACGTTTTGGGAAAAGCTTTACCTGCCGGCCATCATCGGCGGGTTGAAGGTCACGCTCAAGCACGCCTTCAGCACGCTCATCAAGGGCAAGGTCGTGACGATGGAGTATCCCGAGCAGAAATGGACGCTGCCGGCGAATTACCGCGGCGCGCCGTATCTGGTGAAGGACCAGGAAGGCAGCACAAAATGCGTTTCGTGCCAGCTCTGCGAATTTGTGTGCCCGCCGAAGGCCATCCGCATCACGCCGCCCGGCCAGGACGGCCAGAAGGCCGACCGCGCCAACGCGGAGAAAATGCCGGCGGAATTCGAGATCAACATGCTGCGGTGCATCTACTGCGGCTTCTGCCAGGAAGTCTGCCCGGAAGAGGCGATCTTTTTGCAGAAGGACTATTCGCTCGTCGCCCTGAGCCGCGGTGAATTGATTTATAACAAGGAAAAGCTCCTGTCACTCGGCGGTGTCAGCCCCGGCATCCAGAAATGGAAGAACAAGCTGGAAGAGGCGAAGGCGCAGGAAAGCTTCCCGGTGAAGCCCTAATCAGCAATGGAATCCATCAACAACTTGATCGCAGGCGGTGCGGTGACGGACGTTTTGTTTTACGTCTTCGCGGCGTTGACCCTGCTTTGCGGCATCCTCGTCATCGCCAATCCGTTCAGCCGCAACCCGGTCACCAGCGCGATGTTCCTGGTGCTGACCATCATCTCGATGAGCGGGCTGTTCCTGCTGCTGCACGCGTTCTTCCTCGCGGCGGTGCAGATCCTCGTTTACGCCGGCGCGGTCATCGTGCTGTTCATCTTCGTCATCATGTTGCTCGATTTGAAGGAAGAGCAGCGCCGCCGGATCAAGTTTTTCGGCCTGTTCGCCGGGCTGCTCTCCGTGGGCATCGTGTTCTCGATTTTCATGAAGTCGCTGCTGTCTGCCAAATTTACCGGTGAACCGCCGGCCAATGCGCATGATGGTGAAACCTACGCGCTGGGCAAACTCCTGTTCACGCAATACACCCTGCCATTTGAGATCGTCTCCGTGCTGCTGCTGGTGGCGATGATCGGCGTGATCCTGCTGAGCAAAAAGAAATTGGAATGAAAATGTGTTACATCGTTAAATCGTTGAATGGTTGCACCGGCGGACTACCGCCGGCTCCCCTCCGGTTTAACGTTTCAACGATTTAACAATTTAACGAATACAAATGCACGTCGGACTACAACATTATCTGGCCGTCAGCATGATCCTGTTCTGCCTGGGTCTGCTGGGCGTGATCCTGCGGCGCAACCTGCTGGTGATCTACATGTCGCTGGAACTGATGCTCAACGCGGCGAACCTGGCGCTGGTCTCCTTTTCGCGGTACAACGACAAGCTGGACGGCCAGGTGCTGGTGTTCTTCATCATCACGGTGGCGGCGGCGGAGGTGGCGGTCGGCCTGGCGCTCATCGTGGCGCTGTTCCGCAAGCGGCAGTCGGCGCATGTCGAGGACCTGACTTCGATGAAGCTCTGAAGGATTTGCAGAAATGACATTAGAATACATATCACTGGTCTGGTGGGTTTTGTTCCTGCCGCTGCTGTCGGCGGCGTTCATCACGCTGTTCACGTTGCGCCGCAAAAACCTGAGCAGCCTGATTTCCATCGGCGCGGTCGTCACCGGTTTCATCATGACGGTCCTGTTCATCCACGCGAACGGATTTCAGGTCAATGTCGAAACCACCACGAGCTGGCTGAACATTGGGGGATTGCAGGTCGATATCGGGCTGAAGCTGGATGCGTTGAGCCTGATGATGCTGCTGATCGTGACGGGTGTCGGCGGGGCGATCCATATCTATTCTTACGCGTACATGGACGAAGATCCGAGCAAGGCGCGCTTTTTCGCGTGCTTGAGCCTGTTCACGTTCTCGATGCTGGGCATCGTGCTGGCGAACAATTTCGTGATGATGTTCATCTTCTGGGAGCTGGTCGGCGTGTCCAGCTACCTGTTGATCGGTTTCTGGTATGAAAAGCCGAGCGCCGGTGACGCCGCGAAAAAGGCCTTCATCGTCAATCGCCTCGGCGACTTTGGTTTTCTCGCTGGCATATTAATGTTCTGGGGATTTGCGGGAACACTCAATTTTGATGGGCTGTCTGATCTACTCGGCTCATCTATAGCCCAGCCTCATTCTACTCACTTGGACCATGCCACTTTGGTTAATGGTCATGTTGGTGTAGCATCAATAAATTTAACCCTTGCTGCCTTGTTAATCTTCTGCGGCGCGATGGGCAAGTCCGCGCAGTTTCCGCTGCACGTGTGGTTGCCGGACGCGATGGAAGGCCCGACGCCGGTGTCAGCGTTGATCCACGCCGCGACGATGGTGGCCGCCGGTGTGTACATGCTCTGCCGCACCCTGTTTTTGTACAATGCCGACGCGCTGCACGTGATCGCCTATATCGGCGGATTCACGGCGCTGCTGGCGGCGTTGATCGCGGTGCAACAGAACGACATCAAGCGCATCATCGCCTACTCGACGCTGTCGCAGCTCGGTTACATGGTGATGGCGGTGGGCTTGAACGGCCCGACACCGGCGATGTTCCATCTCACGACGCACGCTTTCTTCAAGGCGCTGCTGTTCCTGGCCGCCGGTTCCGTGATCATGGGCATGCACCACAAGCAGGACATCTGGCAGATGGGCAATCTGCGCAAAAAGATGCCGCTCACGTTCGTCACCTTTCTCATCGGTGCGCTCGCGCTTTCGGGCCTGTGGCCGTTGAGCGGTTTCTTCAGCAAAGACAGCATCCTTGGGCAAGCCTACGGGCAGCATAATTATCTGCTTTTTGGCATTGGCGTGTTCATCGCCGGGTTGACGACCTTTTACACCTTCCGGTTGTTCTTCGTCGTGTTCTTCGGCAAGGAAAAATCCGAGGCCGCCTCGCATGCTCATGAATCAAATTGGATAATCACCGGTCCGTTGGTTGTCCTGGCGATTATGAGCGTCATCGGCGGGCTGATCGGGATCGAAGGCATCTACCATCACAATTTTCCCATTGTCGGGGAAGAATCCACCGGTTTCATGGCGGCATTGACCGAGCCTTTCAGAGCCGCGCCAGTGGCGGCGGGGCTCGGGTTGCTTGCATTTGCCATCGGCCTGGTGGCCGCCTGGGCGTTGTATGCGAAGGCTGAAACTGACCCGCTCCCGGCCAAACTCGGCGGACTGGCGACGGCGATGAAGAACAAATTTTATTTCGACGAGATCTACGAGGCCACGTTCATCCGGGCGCATGATGCCCTCGCGGCAGTGGCGGATTGGGTCGACCGCTGGCTCGTCGAGTGGGCGGCCATCGGCATTATCCGCGGCGGCACCAATCTCAGCGGGCGCATGTTGCGCAACGTGCAAACCGGCAACCTGCAGACCTACGCCTTCCTGTTCGTGCTGGGCGTGTCGCTGCTGCTCTATTTTGTGCTCAGGAAATAAATGACGACGTCCATCTTAACATATATCGCAGGCTGGCCGATTCTTGCAGCGTTGTTGCTGGTGGTGGTGCCGCGCAATTACCGGGTCATCATCCGCGCCATCGCGGTGCTGGCGACTTTCATCTCGGCGGTGCTGGCGGCGAAGATGTTCTGCCAGTTCGTTCCCAATACGGATGGTTTCCAGTTCGTCGAGCAGCACACCTGGGTGCAATCGCTGGGCATCAGCTATCACGTGGGCGTGGACGGCTTGAACGTGGGGCTGATCCTGATGGGCGCGATCGTGGCGTTTGCCGCGGCGCTGTGCTCGTTTGAGATCCAGACCCGCGAGAAGGAATTCTACATCCTGCTGCTGGTGATGACCGGCGGCATCCTCGGGGCGTTCGCCTCGCTGGACCTGTTCTTCTTCTATTTCCTGCACGAGCTGGCGCTCATCCCGACGTTTATCATGATCGGCGTGTGGGGCCGGGGCGAAAAGAAGAACTACGCGACCTTCCAGATCACGCTGTACCTGAGCTTGGGTGCGCTCATCGCGCTCATCGGCATCATCGCGTTGTATTTGCAGTCGGGTGCGAACTCGTTCGACATCCCGGAGATCATCAAGCACGTCCAGGAGAAACCGATGGCCTTGGCCGCGCAGAATTTCATCTTCCCGCTGCTGTTGTTCGGATTCGGCATCCTGGTTTCGATCTGGCCCTTCCACTCCTGGGCGCCGCTGGGCTATGCCGTGGCACCGTCGCCGACGTCCATGCTGCACGCGGGCGTGCTGAAGAAATTTGGCCTGTACGGTCTGATCCGCCTCGCGTTGCCAATGCTGCCGCAGGCGGCGCAAAGCTGGGCGCATGTCATCGCGTGGCTCTGTGTTGGCAACATCCTGTATGTCGGCTGGGTGGCGATGCGCCAGCGGGACCTGAACCTGCTGATCGGTAATTCGAGCGTGGCGCACATGGGCTTCATTTTCCTCGGCATTGCGAGCCTGAGCCTCATCGGCATCACCGGGGCGGTGCTCATCATGGTGGCGCACGGTTTCCTCGCGGCGCTGAGTTTTGCGCTGAGCGGTTATATCTACAAGCAGACCGGCACGCTGGAGATGAGCGAGCTGGGCGGGCTCTGCCGCAAGCTGCCGTTCATCGGCACGGCCCTGTTGATGGCGGCGATGGCCGGCTGCGGATTGCCCGGTTTTGCGAATTTCGTGGGCGAGGCGACGGTGTTCTTCGGCGCCTGGAAGGCGTTCCCGACCATCACCATCATCGCGCTGTGGGGCGCGCTGGTCATCGGCGGCATCTACATGACGCGCGCCATCCGCAATATTTTACACGGTCCGCTGCCGGAGAAGTGGAACACGATCGCTGACGCGTCGCATGTCTGGCGCAAGCTGCCGTACGCACTGCTGCTGGCCAGCCTGTTGGTGTTCGGTTTCTGGCCGAAGCTGCTGACCGATAAAATCAACCATGACGCGGAGAAGATCGCCGCGCAAGCGACTGCGGCCGCGCCGGTCGAAAAGGTGGCGCAAGTTGACAATTCTGGAGTTCGTAACTGATGAATTCATCTCTTAATTTTATCGGCATGGAAGTTTCGGTGATCGGCCTCGGCCTGGTGCTGATGCTGTCGGACCTGTTTGTGCCCGTCGAGCGGCGCAAGTTCATAGGCTACCTTGGTATTGCTTTGCTGGGTTTTTTGCTCGTCATGAGCCTGGGCGGTGACGGCAGTTGCAGCACTTTTGGATCGGTTTTCAACGGCTCTTTTGTCAACGACGGCCTGTCACTGTTCTTCAAGCGCTTTTTCCTAGTCGCGGCGATTTTAGTGTTGTTCATCGCGGCGGAATTTTCCGACCGGCTGGCGGAGGGAAGTATCGCAGAATATTACTCACTCATTGTGTTTGCGCTGGCAGGAATGCTGTTTGCGGCGTCGGCCAATGACTTTGTGATGCTGTTCGTCTCGATCGAGCTCATCACCATCACGTTTTACGTCCTGGTCAGTTACCAGCGCAGCAAGATCATGTCGCTGGAAGCGGGCGTGAAATACCTGATCCTCGGGGCGCTGTCCTCGTCGTTCATGGTGTTCGGCATCGCGCTGATCTGGGGCGTCACCGGCAAGCTGAATTTCACCGAGCTGGCCGCCGTGGCGGCGCAGTACGGGGACAGCAAACTCTTTTTGCTGGGCGTGCTGCTGGTGCTGGTGGGCCTCGGTTTCAAGATCGCGGCGTTTCCGTTCCAGATCTGGGCGCCGGACGTCTATCAAGGCGCGCCGACCCCGACGACGGCATTTTTGGCGGTCGGTTCCAAGGCGGCGGGTTTTGTCCTGCTGCTGCGCGTGCTGTTCGCCGCGGTTCCGAGCGTGACGGCGCAGTGGGGCAACCTGCTCATCGTCATTTCGGGCATCACCATCCTGTACGGCAACCTTTGCGCGCTGCCGCAGAAAAACATCAAGCGTTTGCTGGGTTATTCCAGCATCTCGCACGCGGGCTATCTGCTGCTGGGCGTGGCGGCGCTGAATGCGGGCGGGCAGGCGGCCATCCTGTATTATCTCGCGGGCTACCTGTTCACGACGTTGGCGGGCTTTTTGGTCATCGCGCTGGTGCTGCGCCACCTGGATACGGAGGACATCTCCGGCCTGACGGGCCTGAGCCAGCGTTCGCCGCTGCTCGCGGCCACGATGACGATCTCGATGGTTTCGCTGGCGGGCATTCCGCCGCTGGCGGGATTCTTTGGAAAATTTTTGCTGCTCAAGGCCGCCGTGAACGCCGCGCAGACGACGGGCAACCACGGTTATTACTGCCTGGTCTTCACCGCGCTGGCGGGTGTGGTGATCTCGCTCTATTACTACTTTGGCGTCATCAAGGCGATGTACTGGGACAAGGACGCGAAGGATCTGACGATCATCGAACTGTCGGCCCCGGCGAAAGTCACGGCGTGGGTGTGCATCGCGGGCATCTTCTGGCTGGGCCTGTTCCCGAACACGGTCTTGGACATGGCGAACCAGGCGGCGGCGGTGTTTGCGACGGTGGTGAAGTAAGCGCAAAGCCAAATCATAATTTCAAGAAGGACGGGCAAGTAATTGCCCGTCCTTTTTGTTTAGCCGGAGGATGTCAGTGCTGCCATATTTCTTGGACTAACGGCGTTGGTTCCGGCGGTTAGGTGTCAGCGCTCTCATGCTATAATCTCGGAAGTGCAACCCAGATTATCCAAGCCACGCAAACCGTGAAACCAAGAATTGCGTGCCGGCGATGCTGCCGCCAGCAAGCAATCGCAGTGATGAACTGCAAACAAATAATCGGCAAGCTGCCCTGGAACAAATCATGGTAGCGAAACTTAGAGCCCCAAACTGACCCACTGAATAAAAATCCCCAGTAGCAAGCGACCAATGCGATCGAGAATATCTCGACTGTCCAGAGATACAGCTTGAAGAAATTAGGTTTTCGGGGCGTGTCCATGACACCTAACGTAAAAATCTGAGCCGCGCCGTACTCGCGACGTTGACCGTCCCGCAAAGCGGGACGGAACTGCGATGGCCAATAGGCGTTGGCTCCGGCGACTGGTTAAACGGCATTCTCAACTTCCACCTCCATCGCTGTCATCTCCAATGTCGCCAGTATCCCACGCAATCTGACAACGTGGACAATCCTGCAAACATCGAAACCGTTTCGTCCCAGGAAAGTAATCGCGGCGAAGAACTAAACGACTGTGGCATTGCGGACAATGCCGCCAGTGTGTGTAGCCAATGATCGCTAACGCGGGAACCACCAACAACCACGGAATCAGACTCGTCGTTTCAAACCGAATAGCAAGCCAAACCGCGACGGCGGCGACAAAAGCGAAGCCGACGCCAAAAATAACGGCTCTGCTCTTTGGCATCCGTGGCATTGGCCGCTCAATATTCATGGTGCGCTGGTGACGCCTAACGTAGAAAGCTGAGCCGCACGGCACCATGCCGTGACCGAACTTGATATAGTCTTTTACGCATTTCCAATAGCTTCGCGCCGTGCCGGCTCCAGCGACTTGTTCAAAGCGCACGGCATCTTTAGTTCTCTTAAAAAGATAGCTGAGCCGGAATCGGAGAGACGCTATCTAGTAGTCCGCCAAGCGTGGTCGGCACAACTTCGTTCGTGCCGACCACGCTTGGCGGACTACTTCGTAATAATACGTCTCTCTGATTTTGGCGACTCATTTCTTACGCTCACGCGCCGTGCCGTTTGAACAGTTAATGGCCGGGTTGTTTTGCAGCCTATCCTCTTTCATGATTCGACACTAGGTTCGATGGAAACCAGTGTCCAGCAGAAAAGTGCCGCGATTTTGAACTGGTGAAAGGTTTTAGCAAACACTGCAATTTGCAGGCGATAGGTTGGCGGTGGAAAAGCGGCGCTGAAGCGACCGCACTCCAGGCGCTTCGCGAGTGCCGGACGGCTGCGGCGGGTTGGAATGTTTTTTTGGCAGACGCGGCGCGCGGAGTGCACACCCCACCATTGCGAACATGCTGGCTGCCTTACTGCAATTGCAGACGGTAGAAGGTTTGCGGGGTGGTGCCCAGGGTATTGGTGAAGTTGAAATTGCCGCCGGAGTCAAACTGGTTGGTGAGCAGCGGGGACCAGGGGGCGCCCAGGTTGGTGGTGCCGAGCAGGATGAAATTTGCGGTGCCAACGCCGCCGGTGCCGCTGAAGGCGAGGCCGCCGCTTGAAATGGAAACGGAGCCGATGACGGGCGTGGCGGTCACGACGACCGAAATGATGCCGCCGGAATTCAACTGGCTGGTATCCCAACCGAGACCGACGCGGAGGACGGGCAGGATAACATTGGTGAACGTGCCGCTGTAACCCGCCGCGTTGAACAACTTGAAGGTATCGCCGGCGGCCAGCGCGACCGGACCGCTGACCAAAAGCGAACCGCCGTTCGTGAGGATGCCGGGAATTTTCAGGGTGGAATTGGTGAGCGGCGAATGTTGAACCTGGACGGAGATGCTGCCGCCAGCGAGCAGCAGGGTATTGCTGATGGTCAAGGTTCCCAGCGGATTGCCGGGCGCCAGCATGCCGCCGGAGTTTATCGTGACGGGGCCGGAAATGACGCCGGTGCCGCCGAGCACGCCGCCATTGGTGATAGTCACCGCGCCCGCCGCCAATGAGCCATTCACAAGCAGTTTGCCCGCACTCACCATCGTGCCGCCAGTGTAGGCATTGGTGCCAAGCAGGGTGAGTGTGCCGGAGCCCGTTTTTGTCAGCTTACCCGCACCCGAAAGCGGACCGCTCAATGAAATATTATGGGCCGTGCCGGAGGCATCGGCGGTCTGAAAGGTGAAACTGGTTCCGTTCAACTGCAGTGGCAGCGCGCTGGACCAGTCGGCTATCGCGCCCAACGTGCCACCGAGCAGGGAGATCGTACTGATGTAACCGGCGGTATTGGGTTGCACGATGCCGCCGCCGCCCAGATACAGGGCGGCGTTGGTGATGATGAGAAATCCGGTGCCGCCCACGGTGTCGGTGCTGGTGCCAAAGGCGATTTTGCCCGCCGTCGTGGTGCCGCCCGACAAATACAATTCGGAATTGTTGGGGGTCGTGCCGTTATTCTGGCTCAACACGATGCCATTGACGGTGTCCAGCGAGGTGAAGCTGCCGCCGTTGATCTGGAGGATTTCCCAGCGGGTATTCGACGTGTGGCCAACCAGCACTTCATTGGTGACGACGAAGTTGCCGGCATCCAGGCGGACGGAATCGGAAGAATTACCCGTGCCGATGGTCAGCGTTCCGAGGCTTATGTTGGCCGTGGCGCCGTTGACGTACAGGCCGGAAGTTGTCGCCGCCGCGATCGGAACGGTTGCCGTCGGCGTGGTGAGAAACTGGGCGGTACGCTGCAAGGTCAGGGAGGAAGCGGAAAAATTACCGCCGGTCAGCTTGATGAGCAGGCCATCGCTGTTGGGCTCGGTGATGGCGCCCAAGGTGGCGCTGCCCGAACTTTCCAGAAAGGCATTGTTCAACGCGCTGAAGGTGGTCGTACCGGATGAAACCAAGGTGCCGCCGTCCACCAGAAAGCCGGCGCCGCCCAGCGCGCCACCATTGATGCCGCCGGCGGAAAGTTCCAGCGTGCCGGCATTCACCGTGGTGGTGCCGGTGTAACTGTTGCTGCCGGTCAAGGTGAGAGTGCCCGTTCCGGTTTTGGTCAGTGATACACCGGAGCCGGACAAGGCGCCGGAATAAACCGTGTTCGAGCCATTGCCGCCGACGGTCAAGGCCACGCCAGCCAAGGAATTATTGATGAGGACCGTGCTTTGCGTGCCGCTTAATCCGCCGAGCGTCACGGCCGAAAGGCCGGTCGGGTTGATCTTGCCGCCGATAAAATTCAGGGTGCTGTTCTGAAGGGCCAATGAGTCGGAGAGCAGCAAGGTGCCGGCGGAAACCGTCGTCGGCCCGCCAAAGGTGTTCGCGGCGGAAAGGGTTAGCGACGCGGAACCAATCTGGTTCAGCGCGCCCGTTCCGGAAATGACGCCCAATAAGATCTGGGTTACCGAGCTGTTGAAGGTGAGCGTTCCATTGTCTGCGATGGCGCCGGAATAAGAGCCAGCACCCAACTGGCCTGAGGCACCGATGGGGATCGATCCAACGGTCAATGTGCCGTTGCTGATGGTGATGCCGCCGGTGAACGTGTTGTTGGCATAGAGGGAATTGGTGCCAGGGCCGTACTTGGCCAGGCCGCCGGTTCCCGAGATGATGCCGGCCAGCACGGTGGGACGTCCGCCGTCGGTGATCGTGAGGAGATTACCGCCGTTGTTGACGGCCTGTCCCAGCGTCACAGCGGCGGTGGCGGCATTGACGGTGACCGGCGCGCCGAGAACGACAGGAACGCTGAGCGTTTGCGAGTTGGGCGAGTTGTTGGTCACGCCGCCGGTGAGTGTCAGGGTGCTGCCGCCGCTGGCGGTGATGAGGAAGCTACTGGCGGTGTTATTAAAGGTGACGGCGTAGACATTGTTCGAAACATCCATCACTGGTGTGGGCCGCGTCACCCCGCCAAAGATCAAACTGTAACCAAAACCCGGTGCCGTTCCGCCAACCCAGTTCGTGCTATTGCTCCAATTGTTATTGAGACCGCCACCGTTCCATGTGTCGTTCACCGTTCCGATGGTGACTGGGAAAGGATAGGGCGAGGCGATGTTGCCGAGAGTATCGCTGGCATTGGCGGTCAAGGTGAGGACGGCGACGGGAGTCGTGGCCCCGACGGTGATGGTGTTGGTAAAATTGCCGGCACCGTCCGCAACGAGCGTCTGGTTGGTCAATCCGCCGATCGCGCTCACATCCACCGTGACCGTTGCAATGGGATTGGCCTGCGCCGTCACCGTGGCGCTGATGTTGACCATCTGGCCGGGATACACCGGATTCGGAATAGCGGAAGCCGCGGAAATGATCGGGCCGATGGATGGCGTGACGTTGATCTCCGCGGAATTGGCGCTGTCACCGAAGACATTGGTGGAGGAGACGACATAGTAGTAGGTCGTACCGTTGGCGACGGCGTTGTCCGTGAAATTGGCGGTGGTGGGACTGGCGATGATGGCATAGGGGCCGCCATTGACGGTCGAACGCTTCACGTTGTAGGCGGTGGCGCCGTCCATGGCCGACCAGCTTAACACCGCCTGCGCGTTGCCGGCCGCCGCCGTCAGGTTGGTGGGCGAGTCCGCGGTCGTGGCGGGTCGCCATTTCCCGGTAACCGTATCGATCTGAAACATGTTCAGCGACTGGAAATACGGCGTGTTGTTGGTGAACGTGATCGGGCACATGATGGCAAAATTGCTGCCGTGGCCGGCACCGGCGTAGGTGCTGATGAATTGGGCCCAGCGGTCGCCCACCATGATGTAATTTGTGGCCACCGTGCCGGCGACCTGGAAGCCAAAGCTTACCTGGGAATAATGCGTGTTGTCGGCGGTGGTGCCCAGATAGGCGGCGTCCGCCGTGTAGCTGGTGGGGGAGAAGATGCTGGTGGAATTCACCTCATACGCGGTGGAATAGCTCCAGCCGGCGAGATTGGACATGGTGTAATAGTAAACGCCGTTCCGCTCGAACATGTTGCTGGCCTCCTGTCCTTGCGGCCACGCGGGGATGCTGCCGGTGTCATTGATCGCCACCGCGTTGCCGATGGTGAGAAAATCGGAACTGAGCGGACAGACGTAGGCATGTTGCCGTCCGTGCGGATCGGAGCAGATGAAATACGGCGTGCTACCGTGATCGACATCGCAAAAAATCGTGCAATCACCGGCCCCCGGTCCAAAAAAAACGTTGGTGATGGCGGGCTGCACATGATTCAAGACAAAGTTTCCGGTCGGTGTGGCGCACGTGCAGCAGGCCTGTCCATTCAGCCCTTCGAACCACATGACATACTGGCTGCTGGCGCTGTTATAGACCACCTGTCCGAGGCGTCCCACCCAGCCCGCGCCGCTGAAACCCGCCGTGGACCGGGTGACGCATTTGTTTTGGAACGTCCAGTGGACCAGATCCGTGGAGCTGTAGCAGTTGATGGATGAAAAGGTGGAGCTGCCGGTGTTGACTGTGCCATTGGTGTAATACGGCCCCATCTCCACATACTGGACGCCATACCAGTAATAAGTGCCGCCGAACTTGGAAATGCCGCCGCCCTGGGCCATGACCGGGTTGCCGTTGTTATCCTTCCACCAGACATCATTGGTGATGGTCTGATACGCCGCGAACGCGCCCGCCGCGCTGAAACAAACCCCCAAAGCCACGGACCGGAGAAATCCGCGGACAAGGTTCCAGGTCGTTCCTGATTTCATGCGCAGATCCGGGTCACGGCAGTTGCAGGCGGTAGAAGTTTTGGAGGGAGCCTGCGGGGGCGTTGGTGGTGAAAGTGAAACCGCCGTTGGAGTCGAATTGGTTGGTGGCGATGTTGACCCAGCTCGTGAGGTTGGAGGACTGCTGGACGTAGTAGTAATTGAACGGCGTGCCGTTGCTGCCGGTCAGGGTCAGGTTGCCGCCGCTCAAGTTCACGTTGCCAAAGGACGGCGGCGCGATCGGGGTGACGACAAGTTTCACGACGCCGGGGGTGGTGGTATCAATGGTGTAGTTGTAACCGGCGGGCGCGGAGGCGAGGACGTAGCTGTCAAACGTGATCGTTCCGGCGCAGGTGAAAAGGGTGTAGGTTCCGGCGCCAAAGCCGCCGGCATCGGTCACCGAGATCTGGCCGGTCAAAAACAGGTTGCCGCCCACGACGATGGTGCTGCTGTTGGTGCCGAGCGCGAACGGCAGGAGGGAGTTATCGTTCAGGGTAAGATTGTTGGTGATGGTCAGGGTTCCGGCCGGGTTGCCGGGCCGGAGCGCCGCATTATTGTCGATGGTGGCCGAGCCGCCGATGGTGCCGGTGCCGGCGAGCATGGCGCCGGCCAAAACTTCAATGTCGCCGGAGCCGGTGGCGCTGCCGGTGGCATTGTTCACTAGCAGGGTTCCGCCGCTGACCGAGGTGCCACCGTTGTAGCTGTTGTTGCCGGTGAGCGTCCAGGTGCCGGCGCCGACCTTCTGGATGGCCGTGTTGGCGTTGGGGTCCTGTTCGCCGATGACGCCGGCGAAGGTGGCGTCGGTGTTATTGCCGCCGATGACCCACGTCAGCACTTCACCGTTGGTGGCGGTGCCGCCGAGCAACTCGGCGGAACTGACGCCGGACAATTCGCCAATGGCGAGCGCCGTGCCGCCCGGGTCAACCGTGCCTTGGAAATCGGCGGTGACGTTGTTGGACAGGTTGATGGCCGCGGCGGGATAGCCGGTCAGGTTCAGCACGCGAAACTCGCCGCCGCCGAAGACATTAATCCGGCCGGTGAAGGCCGACCAATCGCCATAGAGGCTGGTCCGGACATAGGTGGTACGGAAATTGAAAACACCGCCGCCCGCGAGGCTGCCGTAGAGGTCGCTGCGGGAATCGGCGAGCAAGGTGCCGGTGGCGCTGGCCGGGATAACGAGGTTCCAGGTCGCGCTGTTGAACGTGGTGTTGTTGTCATACATCGCGAGGGTGCCGCCGTTCAAGGTGATGGTGCCGGTGCCCAGGCCGGCGGCATTGGCGATGTCGTTGGTGAAAAGAACGGTGCCGCCGCTGATGACGGCGCCACTGAAGGTGTTGCTGCCGCTCATCGTCAAGGTGCCGTTGCCGGATTTGAGCAATGCGCCGGTGCCGCCGATCACGCCGCCGCCGATGGTGTAGGCGGTGGCGTTGTTGCTGACGACGATGGTGCCGGGCAGAACGGCGGCGGCGACGTTCACGTTGCCATTGGCGGCGGTGTCGTTGAACAGCACGGAATCGACGTTGTAAAATTTATCGGCGACCCCGGCATTCAACCAGTTGGTCGTGGAGAGGTCCCAGTTGTTGCCGTTGGTGCCCGACCACACCAGCGAGGCGGGCGGTGGGCCGACGACATTCAGCAGCACGGTGCCGGGCGTGGCGGTGTTGAAGGAAACGGTCTGGCGGGTGCCGACGGGGCCGCTCCAGACGAGATTGGCCGCGCTGCCGGTGGTGGAACTGCCGCCGCTGATGAGGGTGTAGGTGCCATTGGTCAGGTAGCCGTTCAGATAATTGGCGATGACCGTGCTCGTGCCGGACAGGGTGAGTATGCCACCGGAGATGGATACGAGATCATTCGGGCTGCCGGTGGTGGCGACATTGGCGAGGTCGAAATAAAGTTTCGCGCCAAGCAGGCTGAGATTGCCCACGGTGGTGAACGTGCCGGCGGGTTTCAACGAGGCGCCGGATTGCAGGGTCACCGGGCCGCCGATGCTGCCGCTGCCGCCGAGCGTGGCCGCGGAGGCGACGGTCACGGCACCGGCGGTGGTCGAGCCGTTGACCAGGACCGTGCCGGCATTGATGTTCAAGCCGCCGCTGAAATTATTGGCGCCGCCCAAGGTGAGCGAGCCGGTGCCGATCTTGTTGACGGTGGTGGTGGAGAGGCCATTCAAAATGGAGCCGGCAAAGGCCGAATCGAGATTCAAGCCGCCGATGGTGACGGTTTCGGCGCCGCCAAAGCCGGAACCGCCGAGCGAGGAGGAGGCGGTGCCGTTCAGCGCCCCAATGCTCCAGGAGTTGCCGGTGGAATTGTGCCGGCCGATGGCGGTCACATTATCGAGGTTCAGAACGGCATTGCTCAGAACGCCGTCAAAAGCACCGCCGTTGAAATCGAGCGTGAGCTGCGCGCCAGCCGTGGTGCCGGTGATGTTCAACGTGCCGGTGAAGGCTCCGTATCCGGAGCCGTCAAAGTTCTCGTAGTTGAACGGCGTTCCCGAAACATTCAGGTTCAGTACGCCGCCGCCGGACAAACCGTTGAGCGTCATGCGGGGAGAAAGGTTGAGCGTGCCGGTGGACGGGACATTCACAGTGCCGGCAAGACTGTAGGCTGTGGTGCTGCCGTAAGTGGAGGTCAGCGTACCGCCATCCAAAGTGACGTCACCACCGCCGACGTTGCCGCCGCTGGCGATGGTCACCGTGCCACCCAGCACCACCGTGCCGCCGCCATAGGTATTGGCGGTGTTGAGCGTGAGGTTGCCGGAACCGGACTTGTTGAGGGTCATCAAGCCGCCCAAAGTCCCGCTGCCGGAGAACGTATAATTGTGGCTGGCGGCCACGGTGACGCTCGAGGGTTTGAGCGTGCCGGCGAGATTGATCGCCGGGGTGGTGGAGCCGGTGTCGTCAAAGGTCACGGTGTCGCCGGCGTTGAACGTGGTGAGACTGGCGCCGTTCAGCCAGTTGGCGTTGGTGCCGGTGTCCCAGGTATTCGTCGTGCCGTCGCCATGCCAGACGAGTTCCTGCGGCGGCGGGATGGAGGAAATCACGAGGCCAACGGTGTTGGTCAGGTGGGTGCCGTCATTGCCGGCGACGGTGAAGATGAAGCTGCACAGGCCGACGAAGCTGCTGGCCGTGGTGAATTGCGCGGTGTGGCCGTTGGGCAGCAGCGTGACGCTGCCGTTCACGGCGGCGGAGACGGCGTAAACCGGGCTGACATTGGTAAAGCCGAGGGCATACTGCGACAATTCGACGTTCACGATGTTGGTGTTGGCCACGACGTGCGGACCGGCGAGCCAGTTGAGATACAATTCCAACTGGGTGTAGCCACTGAGCGTGAGGTTGGTGCTGTCATTGGGGTTGTTGGGATCCAAGCCCGTGACCGCGGTCTCCCAGAAATCGGGCATGCCGTCGCCGTCGGAATCCACCGGGGGCGCGCCACCGGTGATGGTGCCGTAGCCGTTGTTTTCCAGACCGGTCTGGGCCTGGCTGGTGTAGAGACCGCCGCCGGGTCCGGCCGTGCCTGCGCCGGTGCCGCTGGAACCGCTGCCGAGGGTCTTCACCTGGTTCACGATCAACGAATCCAATTCATCGAGGGGCAGGGTGCCGGCGCGGGAAATGGCGGAGCGGAAGGCGGTTTGCGGGGTGTAGACGGGGACATTGGTCACCCAGGGCGACCACGGTGCGGAAAGGATGGTGCCGCCGCCCTGATAGCCGGGCAGCGGGGAGGTAGAACTGCCGTTGAGCACGCCATCGAGGCTGCTGTCCCGCTGGTTGCCGGTGAAATACATGCTCTGGTTGTTATCGATCTGGTACCACGGGAAATCGCCGCCGCTCGCCGGGCCGTAGATGAAATAATTGTTCACGATATCGTGCTTGAACGGGGTGCTGGTGTGCGTGGTGTAGCCGGCGGAACAGTTGTATTCCACGTTGTTGACGAACACGGTATTGGCCTTGGCGAGCGGGTTCCGGTTATGGGAATTGACGAACATGTTGTAGAACCAGGACCAGGTGCCGCCGACGGACTCGGAGTGACAGCCGAACTGCTGGCCGGTGGGGTCGGCGATGATGCAGTTCTGAAAGGTGATGTTGGTGATGACGTGCGTGCTGTCGCCGACGCCATCAATGTTGTTCCATGGCGCGAATTCGATGGAGCAATGATCAAAGATCGCGTTCTTGGCCTGATACAGGCTCACGGCATCGTCCTCGGTGCTGGCGGTGTCGCTGCCCGGGCGGATGCGGAGATAGCGGCAGATGATGTTGGCCTGGCCGGCAAAGGAAACCTCGCCGCCCTTGATGCCGATGCCGCCACCGGGAGCGGTCTGGCCGGCGATGGTGAGGTTGCCCTTGGCGCTCACCGCCGAGTTCAGGCTGATGTAGCCGCCAACATCAAAAACAATCATGCGTCCGCTGACGCTGACGGCATCGCGGAAGGAGCCGGTGCCGCTATCGGCGAGCGTGGTGACGTGATAAACCGGTTTGCCGCGTCCGCCGGTCACGATGGAACCGAAACCAAGCGCGCCGGGGAAGGCAACAACGTTCGTGGCAATCGTACCGACGATGAGGTTGACCTGACCGGGCGTGGAGACGTCGATGGCATACAGTTTGCCGGCGGGCAGGGAGCCGAGCGTGATGGAACTGGCGAGCAGGTTGCCGCCGTAAGTGAACAGGGTGTTGGTGCCGCTGCCGAGGCCGCCGGAATTGGTGACGTTGAGCGTGCAGGTGAGGCTCAAATTATTACTGACCACAACGCGGTCGCTGACGGTGCCGAGATCGAAGTTCATGATGGAGCCGGCGTTGAGCGTCAGGTTGCTGGCGACGATCAAAGTGCCGACCAGATTTCCGGGCATCAGGATGCCGCCGCTGTTGACGGTGACTGCGCCGCCGATCTTGCCGCCGCCGCCCAACCGGCCACCATTGGCGACCGTCACCGCGCCGGCGCCGATGGTGTTGTTCACCAACAAAGTTCCGCTGCTGACCGTGGTGCTGCCGCCGTAGGAATCGGCGCCATTGAGCGCAACCGTTCCGCCGCCGAGCACCGTCAGGCTGCCACTGCCGCTGATGACGTTGTTCACGGTATTGCTGGCAGAATTGTTGAAGGTCAACCCGGCGTTGTTGGTCACGCCGCCGGTGCCGATGGTGCCGCCGGTGCCGACCTGCAAAACGCCGGAGCTGATGGTCACGCCGCCGGTGAAGGCATTGCTGCCGGTTAGGGTGAGCGTGGCGGTGCCCGCCTGCACGAGGCTGCCGGTGCCGTTGATGGCATTGCCCAAGGTGGCACTGACCGGTTGCTGCATCAACAACCGCCCGTTGTCCAAGAGCGGGCCGCTGCCGAGCGAACCGGAAGCGGTGTTGTTGCCAACCTGAACGGTGCCTTGCCCGATGGTCGTCAGGCCATTGTAATCATTGGTGGTCAAAATGGTCAGCGTGTCAGAATTGGTCTTGGTCAGCACGACGGTGCCGCTGATTTTTCCCGTGCCGGTGAACGTGTAGTCGTTCGCGGAATCCACGGTTACGGTGGCAGGTTGAAGCGTGCCGGTGAGATTGACCAGGGGATTGGATGAGGTGTCGTCAAAGATGACAAAACTTCCGTTCGTGAAGATATCAAGGAAGCCGGTGTTCAGCCAGTTGGTGGTGGTCTGGTCCCACAGGTTAGCCGAGCCATCCCCGACCCAGACACGCACCGCGCCGCCCGTCTGCGAAACGACGAGATCCAGTCCGGTGGCGGTCACGGCGAGGGCGGCTTGCAAACCGGAACCGGGCGAGCCGGTCAGGGAAAAATTATTGGTGTCGCCGCCGCCCACCGAGCCGGACTTGATGAGATGGTAGGTGCCGGCCGACAAGGAGCCGCCGAGCAGGCTGATCTTGATCAGGTTCACGCCGCTCACATTCAGCGCCCCGCTGACAGTGATGAGGTCGCTGCCGGCCGCATTCGGGTCGAGCAGGAGGTCGAACTGGTTGGTGACGTTGCCGTTCAAGGTCAGGTTGCCGGTGATGGCCAAGGTGCCGCCGGTGCCGTTGTTGCCGGGCGTGATGGGGCAGCTCGCGGCCACCACGCTGCCGGTGACGCTGCCGAAGCCGGCGAGGCTCTGGCCGGCGGCGAGCGTGAGCGTGTTCATGCCGGTGAGGTCGAGGATGGAGGCCGAATTGCTCAAGATGATCGCCGGGCCGGTGAAGGTGGAACCCGCGCCGCTCAATGCGAGCTTGCCGGTGCCGATGAAAATATTTCCGGCGTAGGTGTTTTGCCGGGTGAGCGTGAGATTGCCGGCAACCACGGACAGCGACACCGGCCGGGTGCCACCGGCGATGCCGCCGCCGAAGGTCGAACCGGTGGCGCCATTGCTAAAGGTGAGCGTGGAAGGGTTTGCCGCGCTGCTGTTGGTGATGAGCTGATTGGCCGCCGTGCCGGCGGTCGTCAAGCTGCTGACCACGGCATCGAAGCCCGCGAGGTCCAAGACGCCGGACGTGCCGGTGCCGCCCACGGTGAGCGCCGTGCCCCGGGGGAGCGCGGAGGCGTTGCCCAACACGAGCGAACCCGCGCTAACGGTGGTGCTGCCGGTGTAGGTGTTGGTGTAGTTGAGATTGAGCGCGCCGGCGCCGGTCTTGGCGATGTTGCCGCCGCCACTGATGATGCCGGTCAGCGTGATGTTATGCGGGTTGCCGGCGGCATCGGCGGCCTTGAAGGTGGCCGTGCCGCTGGGGGCGGTGATGTTGACGTTGCCGGTCCAGTCCGCCGAGGCGCCCAAAACCCCGAGGTCATTCAGCAACACCGCGTAATTTCCGGAGGTCAAAATATTGAAACCGGACGCGCCGAGATAAATATTGCCGCTGTTGGTGATGCCGAGCTTGTCGGAAGACGATGTGGTGGGATAAATCCGTATGCCGGCTGCCGAAAGCGTGGAGGCGGCATTCTGCACCGTGAACCACAACGTGTAACTGGTGCCGACGCCCAAATCAACCGTGCCGGCGCACGACACGGTGCCGCCGGTCTGCGCATAACGCACCTCACGGCCGGCGGTGCCGGTGCCGGTGCCCAGGCGCAGGCTGCCGGAATTGGTGGTGATGCCGCCGCTGACGACCATGGTGGCGTAGGAATTACGGCTGCCAACATCGATGCTGGTGGCGGAAACCGTGCCGCTGGAGATGTTCAAACCCAGTGTGGAGGATTCTGTGTGCCGGCCGACCGTGACCGCGCCGAGGCTGGCGATGGCGCCGGAGAATATTTTCAGTTCGCAGCTGCCATCCACGCTGTTGTTGTTGGCGACCTGGGTGGTGGCATTGGTGAGGATGCCGCCGGCGTTGACGTTCACGTTGCAATTGCGGCCGTTCATGGCGAGCGTGCCGTTGTTCATCACGCCGCCGCTGTTGATGTTGAGGGTCTCGGTGGTGGCGTCCTGAAGCGAGCTGGTACCGGCGACATTGAAGCCGGCGGCGGTGAGGTTGAGGGTTACGGTATTGGTCAAGGTGAGCGAAGCGATGCCGGCGGCGGACATCGGTGCGTCATAAGTGATCGTGTAAGTGCCAAACGCGCTGGTCGCGGCGTTGGTGCCGACACCGGGCACCACGGACGGCGACCAACTGCCGGCGGTGTTCCAATTTGCGCTGCCGGTGGTCCAGAACGTTGTCTGTGCCCGACCGGCAATGGAAAAACCCAGGCCAAACAAAACCAAAAACGACGTTTTCAACAGCAGGACATGAAACCGGCTGCGGCCGGGGTACAAAACGGGATGCATTGTGATACTGTAACCTATTAAACGCGCCCGTCAGCCTCCACTGTTATGGTTACACGGCAAAAATGTGTGAAAATTGGGCGGGCGGGGCGGGGGTCCGCAGGTTTTGCATCATGGCGAACGGACGCGATAAAAACGGCAGGGATAATTCGTATAGGACGGGTCACTGAATGCGTTCGTGCCGCCGGCCAATGAGTTGGTGGCGATGGCAGTCCAAGTGAACATATTTGTGGAACCCTCGACAACCACTGATGTGTTGGTGGCCCATGAAATGGTAAAGTTGAACCGATTGCTCCGCGCGCCAAATCCGTTGCCATTGCCAAGGATTTGCGGAGCAGGTTGAAACCACTGGGCGGTGGGCCAACTGCCGTAGCTCGCACCCCAACCCATGGTGCCAGGCACATAGTAGACCGTGCCTAAAAGATTGAGGAAGACGGTGCCATCCAAGCTCCCAGCCACTCCGTTCACAAGCGGGGCATTGCCCATGAAATATGCCTGGTGCAGGCTGGTGCAGCCTCCAAAAGCAGAGCCACCGATGTTCGTGACACTGTTTGGAATCGTAATACTGCCCAGGCTGGAACAAAGGTTGAAGGCATTGTTTCCGATGGCAGTAACACTGTTTGGAATGGTAATACCCGTCAGGTGACAAATATCGAACGCGTCATCACCGATGCTGGTGATGTTGTCCGGCACCGTATATGTCCCGGTGAAGCCACCTGGACACGCGATCAACCGGGCCCGGGTTTGATCAATCAATACACCGCTGACGCCGGTATAACGCGGGTTCAACGCGCTGACGGAAATATTTGTGAGGGCGTTACAACTGGCAAACACCGAGAGGCCGAGATTGGTGACGCTGGCGGGAATCGTCACGTACGGCAGGCTGTAACAAGAATAGAATACATAGTTACCAATGCTGGCGACGCTGTTGCCAATCGTCACATTGGTCAGGCCGTGGCAAGAATCAAATGCATAATCACCAATGCTGGCGACGCCATTGCCAATGGTCGCACTCGCGAGGCCGGGACAATTAAAAAACGCCCAAATACCGATATTGGTGACGCTGTCCGGGATGGTTACACCCGTGATCGAGAAGGTGCTGGAAAAAGCATTGGATTTAATGGCGGTTACCGGATAGCCATTGGTGCTACCGGGGATGGTTACATAACCTCCCGATCCAGTATAGCTGGTGATGGTGATGGCTCCATTGTTGGTGAAAAAGGTGAACTGCGCCAAGCCGCATTGCGGCAAAGTTAGCACCAGCCAAGCGGCCAAAATGACAAGCTGGTTGAGGTGTTTCATATGATTGGTTTTAGACGCCTACCCTTGATTTCCACTTGGACCATGTTTTTCCAATAAAAAGAGGATTTCAATGAGATTCCCACCGATTTGGATTTTTTCAAGTTTTTTTGCTTTCACTGAAAAATGCCGGGGTTTCGTTTTGGGTTGTCACGCCGCCAAAGTAGGCCATACTATTTTTCGCCGCTCAGGCTTATGAATAAACTCACCCTTTCACCGTTACTGGTTGCCACCGTGGCGGCGGCAGTTTGTGCCCACCCGAATGAAGCATCGGCCCAGGGGACAGTCACTTTTACGAATGCGACTTTGTTTTCCGTTTCGGGGATCAACAATTTTCTATTCGCCCTTTCCCCGGGTATTCAAAACGCGGATGAGTTGTTGAGCATCAACGAAGGTACTTTGACCGGCGGCGAATCCGCCAGCTTCAACTTGTCGGTGCAATACGCCAATTCCTCCACGCAACCGATCTACAGTCAATCCTGGTCGGGCTTTGGACCGGGATACGCTTTGAACACGATGCCCGCCGAATCCTTCACCTTGGGTAATATTACCGGACTGATTTTCGGCCTGGCCAATACGGGTTTTGGCACGCCGCAATTAACCATTCCCGCCGGAACCGTATTTACCTTCGATGTTGTTCCCGTCCCCGAACCAGCCGCTGGCGCATTGTTGGGGTTGGGCGCCATCGGGATTTGGGGATTCACCCGCCGAAAAACCAGTTAGGCCGCAAGTCAGGCCGCCGGCGGATTTTCAAATTCATTGATAAATTCGGCGAATTTGCCGCTGGCTTGGCGCCGGATTTCCGGGCGATACACCAACCGCACCTGATGTGCGCCGCCCAGCCCTTGGGTCGCCGCTCCGATGATGTGCGCTTCTTCCGTGGGCGTCAGCGGACGCCGCACAACGAGCCGGATTTCCACCTGGTCCAAGGCGGTCTGGGCGACTTGATGCTGTACGATGGCACCCACCTGCATGATGGCATTATGCGCGTAGTAGGGGAAACGGTGCCGGCCGTCGGGCAGGGTGAGCATGTCGCGCGCACGGCCGGGAATGGCGGCCAGCACGGGCAGGGATCGCCCGCAGCGGCACGCGGGACCCGGCACGGCGCGGTCGCCGATTTCGTAGCGGATCAGCGGCATGGCAAAATTATGCAGCGCGGTCAGCACCACCCGCCCTTCTTCGCCCGTCTGGCAGGGGCTGCCATCCGCACGCAGGATTTCCAATTTCACACCTTCCGCCTGGACATGCAGGGCATTTTCTTCCCGGCACGGCATGGCAATGATGCCGGCCTCGGCGGTGCTATAGATCTCGGAAACCCGCAGCGGGGTTTCCTCCGTGCTCCAGGCGGCGGTGATCAATTCCCGTAATCCGGTGGCCAGCGTTTCACCGGTGGTCCGCACTTCCCGCAGACCTTGCGGACGCAAGCCGGAGGTTTGGGATTCGCGAACCAGTTCGCGCAGCAAGGACGGAAAAGTGACCAGGTAAGCGGGCTGTTCCTGGCGGATGATGGTCAACAATTCGGCAGCGCCGGCCCGGTAATCTAAAAACAGACCGGGTCCGGTGGGGTAAACGGCCGCCATCGGGCCGCCCCAATTGGGCATGCGCCGCAGCGGTGGTTGTTTGGCGGGATCGGTTCGCTGGTCATCCCGCAGGATTGCCATCCAGGTGGCACCCGGATTCCGTGCCTGCCATTCCTGGTCGCGGAGCGTGAGGCATTGCCAATAAAATTGGAACAGCGCGGTTTTTTGGATGGTCACCGGCCGGCCGCTGGAACCGGAGGTGGTGGCGCAGGCCACGGAGCCATGTCCGGCCGGGAGTTCGCCAGCGTGTAATTGCGCGCCGGCTGCCTGCACCTGGGCCCGGGACAAGACCGGCAGGCGCTGCCATAGTTCCGTGGTGACGGGTTGGCCTGGAATGAAGCCCGCCGCCCGCAAGCCCGGCCCATAATAAGGAACGGCGCGGCTGGCGTGGGAAAGCAATTGTTCCAATTGCCGGAACTGGAGGTGCTCCAGATCCGGCAGGGGCAGGCGTTCAGTGGCACGAAATTGGTGCAACACCGCCAACATGGCGGCGGCGGCCGGTGCGGGTACTGCCGGAAAAACAACCCCCGGCATTCCAGAGTGCGGCAGGTTGAACATGAGGTATGGCAGCCGGGGCGGCCAGCGGGTTTGCTCAGACCGTCCGCATCTGGATGGCGTCCACGATCTCGGTGCCGACGGAGATGGCGCCGATGATGACGACGGTGTCACCCTTATGCAGGCGGCCCTGTTCGGTCAGCATCTTGAGGCCGGTTTCGATGGTGTTCTGGGGTTCGATGAAATCGAACTCCATGACGAACGAGGTGACGCCCCAGCTCAGGGTGAGTTCGTTCGCGGCCTTGGAATTATCGCACATCGCGAAGACGGGGGAATAACGGGGGCGCATCCAGGAGGCGTAGCTGGCCATGTGGCCGTGGCGGGTGAAGGACAGGATGGCGGCGGCCTTGAGCTCGTCGGCCATGACGACGGCGCTTTTCACCAGTTTTTGACGGGCGCTGGTGAGTTCGGCGGCGTCATGGAACTGGGCGCTGCCGCTGCGCTCGATGCGGGTGGCGATCTTGTCGAAGACCTCGATGCATTTGAGGGGATATTTGCCGACGGTGGTTTCGCCGCTCAACATGATGGCGTCGGTCTCCTCGAAGATGGCGTTGGCGACATCGGTGACCTCGGCGCGGGTGGGCATGGGGGATTCGATCATGCTTTCGAGCATGTGGGTGGCGACGATGACGGGGCGGCCGATGCGCAGGCAGGTTTTGACGATGCGGCGCTGGACGATGGGCAATTCCTCGTACGGAATTTCGATGCCGAGATCGCCGCGCGCGACCATGATGCCATCGGCCTCGAGGATGATGGCCTCGAGATTTTTGATGGCCTCCTGGTCCTCGATCTTGGCGATGACGAGCGGGTGGGGCTTGCCTTCCCCGAACAATTCGCGGAGTTGCAGGAGGTCGCGGGCTTCGCGGACGAAGGAGAGGGCGATGAAATCCACGCCGAGCTCGAGGCCGAGCTTCACGTCCTTGATATCCTTGGAGGTGAGGGCGGGGAGGCTGACCTTGACGCCGGGGAGGTTGATGTGGCGGCGGCTGCCGAGCTTGCCCTCGGTGAGAACCTCGCATTCGACCTTGTTGCCGTTCTTGGCGAGCACCTTCATCTGGATGGTGCCGTTGTCGATGAGGACGACGTCGCCGACGCTGATGTCGTTGACGAAATTTTCGTAGTTCACGTCGACGGAATGCTCCTCCTCGCTTTTTTCGCCGCGGACGGTGAGGGTGAACTTCTGGCCGGGCTGGAGGTCGAGGGGCACGCCGATGTCGCCGGTGCGGATGGCGGGGCCCTGGGTGTCCATGAGGATGCCGAAATGGCGGGCGCGTTTGAGGGACTGGGCGCGGATATCCGCATAGACGCGGCGAACCCAGTCGTGCGGGGCGTGGGACATGTTGAGGCGGAAGATGTTGACGCCCGCATCCATGAGCTTGCCGATCATCTCGGCGGAATCGGTGGCGGGGCCGAGGGTGGAAACGATTTTGGTCCGGCGGGTTTGTGCCTGTCGCATCAGGTTAAAATAGCCATTTTTGGCATGAAAAAAAGTTTTTTATCCCGGGGCGGCGACAAATCCGGCTTGCCATGATTGGCGCAAATGTCATAATACCCGCCGAACTTAAAGCAAAAAATTTATGGCTGACGCAGCAAACAAATATCCTGAGAATATCGCCGGCAAATACTACGTGGACAACCAGTGCATCGACTGCGACCTGTGCCGCGAAACTGCCCCGGACAATTTCAAACGCAACGATGACGGCGGTTATTCCTTCGTCTACAAGCAGCCCTCGTCGCCCGACGAAGAAGCGCGCTGCAAGGAAGCCAAAGAAGGCTGCCCGGTGGAAGCGATCGGCGACAACGGCTGAGCGGTTCGATTTTTAAAGACAAAACCCCGCAGGTGAAGGCCTGCGGGGTATTTGTTTTTTATCGGCAGAGAATTTTACCCGCCTTACTGCGGTGTGCCTCTGCTTTCTCGTCCAAACTTATTGGGCGTATCGGTAAATCTCTGATCAGGCTCCTCCAACAGCTCAACCTCGGCAATTGTGCAAATACCGTTGTCGCCACGCAACGGACGATAGCCGATGGCATGCTTGTCTCCATGCCGCTCTGACTGAATAATCACAACCGGAAAACTGTCGCCATCTGTGGATAATATCGCACAGTGCGGCAAACCAATGTCCACATGATCCGATCCAATCTCGTCTGTGCCTTGAATGTAAAAAACTGCCCGGCCCTCTCGAACATCTTGCTCGACAGCCATACGCCCGCGAAGGCAAGGCGTCTCTTGCCACCGCTCGACATCAACTCTGCCCCACAATGAATCCATAAACGTAGATACTTCTAAAAATCTGAGCTACGCGGGAACTGTGGCAGGATGGACTTGGGTGCTCAAGCGCGAATCCCGATGGATCGGGGCCAACTATGTTGGCTTTGGCGCCTGGTCGGGCATGAACCCGATATATCGCATCTGAAATGAAAAAATATTAGTCCTCGATAACGGTGGCAATATCCGTGGCAATGAACAGGGCCCGCGATGGTTTGCCGCGTTGAAATGCGTCATTCCCACTGGCGGCAACCATCACGCACCGATGTCCGGTCAGTGCGCCGCCCCATATAATCTCGGTATATTCAGGCTGAACATAGATAACCAAGGACGGGGGCAGCTTCTGAATCTGTGTGGATGCGGTGAATTCTGACCAGAGAACACGATGTTTTTCATCGTTCCATAACATCTTCCAGCGCACATCAAGGGTTTCCTCCGGCTTCAGGTGCTCCTGCGCAAAACGGGAGATGCCTCTCCACTCATCCGCCGTCAGGACGTTCTTGGCGTAATCACGAAAACCAAGTTGATACATACTCCAACGATCCACGGCGAACCAGGCGACTAGAAGCAGCAAGCCTCCGCAGAACATCAAACCTGCCGCGAAGGCGCGCCGTCTGGCAGCCAAAGAGCGGATCCAATGAACGAGCAATACAATGCAACTGATGAACAATAAAACCAGCGGCAGCAGGTCAGCCGGAACCAGAGGCGGAATCGCCCAGACAGTATTCGACCGGCCTTCACAATAGGGCATGAGCAGCGCCGAAATAAACGATAGCAGCGAAATCGATAGCCAACGCATTGGTTTTTTTAATTCGAGGAACTTGGTCATGACGCCTGGGGTTGCTGCTTAAATGGTTTCAACGTTTCTGGCTGAGCAGCCAAAAGTAAAGGTCCGGATTGTTGTAGGTTTTCGCCCAGATGTTGTGGTTGGCGCCGGGGTATTCCGTGTAGTTGACGGTGCCGCCCGCGGCCTTGATGGCGGCGACCATTTTCCGGGACCATTCCACTGAAATGATCGTGTCTTTGGCGCCGTGAAACACCCAGATGGGCAGGGTCGCGAGTTTCGTTGCCATCGCCGGGTCGCCGACGCCGGAAACGGGGACGAGCGCCGCGAATTTTTCCGGGTGCGCGGCGGCGAGGCTCCACGCGCCGCCACCGCCCAGGCTGAGGCCGGTCAGGTAAATCTGGCTGCGTTCCACCCGATACTGGCCGGCAACATCATCCAGGAGCGCCATGAGCGCCCGGTTATCCCAGCCGCCCTTGGTTTGGGGCGCCACGAGGATAAAAGGGAAGTCAGGATGAGATAATACGTATTTGGGTGGACCATTGCGCTTCACCAGGTCCAGGTTCGTGCCGCATTCCCCTGAGCCATGAAGGAACAGCAGCAAGGGCCAGTTGCGCCCGGGTTTTTCGTAGCCCGGAGGGAGAAACAGCAGGTAGTCCATTTTGGCGGCGGCCGAGCTTTTGGCTTCGAACCGGTCGGGCGGTTGAACCACGGCGTTGGTCGGTTCCGCCCCGCAGGCCAGGCCGGCCAGCAGGAGCAACATTGAAACCAGAGGCGGTGAAATCAGGCGCATGGATGGGGCGTTCATTTTCGGTTTCCAAGGCGAGCATAGTTTTGGGGTGCGGGGTTGTCTAGGCTGGGAGGATTTTTTTATTTTTTGGTGGGTTGGACAGCCTTTGTCCAACCGGCTGTGCGAGGATGGACGGATGAAGCTGAAAAAGGCTGAAGGACGGTGCGAGGCGCGGAGCAAAAAAAGCTCCAAGCGTCCAAGCTCCAATATCCAGAGAAATTCCAAGCACCAAACAGCGAACGTCATTGCGGTCCATCTGGCACCATGTCAGGTGAATTGGGCAATGAGCATCCCTCCACTCAATTCCACTGAAATGAACCAATCTCCACCCAAATCAACCGATCTCCACCTAATTCAGGGGGTTTTGGAAAAAATTTATTTTAACCACGGAAGGAACACCGATGGGACCTGCCATGGACACGCGGGCGAGCTGCCCGCGCTCCAAAAAACCAGCAAATCGGGGCGAATCCAAGTAAATCCAACCAAATCCAACCGGAAAACTGGGTTTCAAAAACAGCGATTAACAGTCATTAACAGCGATTAACAAAACAAAAACCGAAGGTTTAAAAGGTGAGAATTTGAGAAAATGGCAATGAAACAAGTGAAATTCAACCAGATTAAACCAAATCAAACCGGTGATATGAACCGAAGACCTGAAATCAAAACGCGAATGGACGCTGTCGGTGCCAAGCCTGCCCCCGGTGCGGGCGAAAGCGGCAGAGGGGTGCCGCAGTCCAAGACGCTGACGCGTTTACCAGACAGTTGGGGTTGTGCGGATATCAAGGTGGCGACCGAGCCTCAAAGTGCCCGCTGCGCAGGCATACAACGTCGCAGCGCGACATTGTCCACCTTAGTTTCAGGCGGCGGCGTGTTCCATGGGGAGGGAGACGCGGACGATGCCGGAGGGCGAGGGGATGATCTCGAGTTTGCCGTGGTGGTTCTCGATGATCTTCTGCGTGACGGCGAGGCCGAGGCCGAGGCCGACACTGCGCGTGGTGTAAAACGGGGCGGGAACTTTCTTGGCGGCATCGGCGGTGAAGCCGGCGCCGTTATCCTGCACTTCGATGGTGAGGGCGCGGTCGCCGACGGCGCCATCGGTCTGGAAGGTGACGCCGATCTGCGGGGCCTTGGGGTTGGCCTGCAGGGCGTTCAACATGATCTCGGACAGGGCGTGGCGCAGGGCCGCACGGTCGCCGGTGACGATGAAAGGTTTGCCTGCGTGTTCCATCTTCAGTTTTGCGCCGGTGGCCGGCTGCTGGCGGATGGCGTCCTGATAGGCTTCTTCGATGACTTTCTCGATGGGGAAGGCCTCCTCTTCGATGTGGCCGTCGCGGGCGAGGAAGCGCATCTGGTTGATGAGGCGGGAAACGCGCTTGACGCCTTCGCCCATGGCGAGGTCGAGGGATTCGCGGAATTCGGCATCGTCAAATTTTTCAGCGATGAGCTGCTGATGCGTGGACATGGGGACCATGGCGTTGCCAATCTCGTGGGCCATGCGGTCGGCCATGGTGCGGACGAGG
Source organism: Candidatus Acidiferrales bacterium (assembly GCA_035482455.1). Lineage (GTDB taxonomy): Bacteria > Verrucomicrobiota > Verrucomicrobiia > Limisphaerales > UBA11358 > UBA11358. The sequence continues at coordinate 31,657 of DATHQS010000290.1, forward strand.
CGGAGATTGGCGGCCTCGACCTCGAGCTTGCGGAGCTGTTCGCTCTGCGTGAGGTCATCGGCGGTGAGCAGCGCGGAGGAGGGCAGGGCGGAGTTGCCGCGCTGGAACGGGACGATGCTGACGCTGTAGGTCATGCCCGGGGAATTTTCCGGCTCATACCGGAAGGGTTCGAGCGCGGAGCCGGTCTTGAGGACCTGGTAAATCTTGGAGCCGAGCGCCTGCGGGAGGTCGCTGAATTCGAGACTGCCGCTGCGTTCGTTTTTGCGGCCGAAATGGCGGCGGGCGGCCTTGTTGGCGTGGAGGAGCTTGAGGTCGCGGCCGACGACGATGCAGGCGCTGCTGAGTTCGCGGAGGACGTTGGACATCATCTCGTGGTTGCCGGCAAGCTGGTCGTGCAGCCAGATGTTGCGCAGGCCGAGGCCGACCTGTTCGAGGAGGCGGAAGATGAGCTCGAGCTCGACATTGACGAGGGGTTCACCGGTGACGCGGCCGTCGAACACGGCGACGCCGACGATGGCATCGCGGTCAAGGATGGGGACGGCGACCTGGGCGCCGAGGAGTTCAAATTCCTTCTGGGTCTCGCTGTCGGCGCGGGCCTCGTCGCTGTCGCGGCGGAGGATGCGGCCGAGGCGGGAAATCTGGGCGCCGATGCCGGAGTCCAGGGAGAGTTCAAAATGTTCGAGCAGGCCGGAGGAAAGGCCGATGGCGGAGGCGGAACGGAGGCGGCGGGAGTCCTCGTGGGAAACCGCCTCGGTGAGGGGCGCGCACGGGCGGTTGAGGAAAATGCCGGCGCGGTTGACGCTCAGGGTTTCACGGAGGAAGAGCAGGAACTGCTTGAGCATCGCCTCGGCGTCGAGGGAGTGGGTGAGGATGGAGGAAAAATCGCGGAGGACGTCGAGGGTTTGCGAGGTGTTGACGAAACGGTTGACGGCCTCGGGATCGGCCGCGGTGCGGGCAAAGACGGCGGTGTTGCCGGGCGGGACGCTGGGCGCAAAGCGCGCGGGCGCAGCGGCGGCAGCGAGGCGTTCCATGACGGAGTTCAACAAACGGGTGCGGACGGGCTTGGACAGGACGTGGGTGACGCCGCGCAGAAAGGCTTCTTCCTCCCAGTCGGACTGGGCGTTGGAGGTGAAGGCGATGATGGGGGTTTTGGCATCGCGCCGGCGGAGGCGTTCGATGACCCAGACGCTTTCCACGCCCATCAAATCCGCGTCGAGAATGCAGGTGCTGACGAGGCCGTGAACGAGCAGCGGCTCGCCCTCCTCGACGTTGGTGCGGTGGACGATGCGGTATTGATCCGCATTGAGCGCGGCGCGAATGGCCTCCGCAAAATCGGGGTGGGGCGATAAAACCAGGATTGTCTTCATTTGATGCCTAGAAAATCCAAACACATTTGGTTTCCATAACTGCTAAAAGCCATTTTCCACGTTGCCAGCCATGTCGTCAAACGAAACTTATGATGATAGTTCAGTTTGCCGGTGACTACCCGTAAATTGCCATGTTCAAACCATTAAAAGGCCAGTGTGCCGGCACCCGTTCAGCCGCTGGTGAGCAGCTTGTCCCAGAGGTTGTCGTTCAGCAGGGCGCGCTTCATAAAATCCGCATCCTCGGCGGGGGCGGCGGCCTGCCGCTCCGGCTTGATGGGCAGACGGACGGTAAAGACGTTGCCGCCGGGCTGGCTGGCCGCCTCAATTTTGCCGCCGTGGTGGTGGGCGATGAAAAAGCAGGCCATCAGGTTGATGCCGTACTCGGACGGCACGCCGCTGGTGACGGTGAAGGGATCAAGGACCACCTGCAAGGCCGCCGGTGGGAGGGCGGGGCCATTGTCAGAGAGCTTGATGGCGATATCGCGGCCCTGGGCTTCCGCGCTGATGGTGATCTGGCTGCCGGCGGGGAGCATGGCGAGCTCGTCCTTGAGCAGCAAATCGAAGAGGCGGTCGAACTTGGGGCGGTCGACGTGCATCTTGGGCAGGGAATCCGGGATCTGGTTGTCCACGACGATGCGGCGGGCGGTGAAGGCCTCACGGAGGCCGTCGAGGCGCTGGGCGACGGCGGTCTTCAGGACGATCTCATCCGGGAACGGCTCGCTATTCTTGTTGTTTTCGGAGGCGGAGCGGAGGTCGGCGAGAAGGTTGTTGATCTTCTCGATCTGGCCCTGGACGTTGCCGTGGTAATCGCGCCAGAAATCGGGGTCGCGCAGCTCGGCGGTGCTGGCCTTTTCCTCGTTCATCTTCATGGGGGCGAGCTCGAGGAAGGTCTTGACGGCCACCATGGAATTTTTGATGTGGTGGCTGAGGCCGGCGGCGAGCAGGCCGAGGCTGACGATGCGGTCGGCGATCATCATGTTCCGGAGCACGGACATCTTCTCGCGGAGCAACTGGTCGCGCTCGGCGGCGACGAGGAAAAATTCGAGGCCCTGCTTGAGGGTCATGTCGAGCTGCTGCGGGTCCCACGGCTTGGAGACGTACTTGTAGATGGCGCCGCTGTTGACGGCGGCGATGGCGGCATCCATGTCGGCGAAGGCGGTGACGAGGATGCGCAGGACGCGCGGGCGCAATTGCCGGGCTTTTTCCAGGAGCCACACGCCCTTTTCGCCGGGCATCCGCTGGTCGGTCATGAGGATGCCGATCTCGTCGGCATGCTCCTCGAAAATCTTGAAGCCGGCCTGGGCGGTGGACGCGGTGTAGACGCGAAAATCGTCGCCAAAGGCGCGGACGAAATTCGTCAGCGAGCGTTCCTCGTCGTCCACGTAGAGGACGGCGAATTTTTTATAATCGTACGGATTGTCCATTGTCAATTTCCAGGTCGTGAACCGCATCGGCATCGAGCGGGAAGTCGAGGGTGAACTGGCAGGATTTGCCCGGCTCGCTCTTCACCGAAATCTTACCACCATAACCTTGCACGATACGATAACAGATGCTCAGACCGAGGCCCATGCCTTTGCCAACTTCTTTGGTGGTGAAGAAGGGGTCGAAAATCTTGTCCATGATCTTGGGCTCGATGCCGGGGCCGTTGTCGCGGACGATGATGAGGCTGCGGTCGCCCTCGATGCGGCCCTCGAGCCAGATGGCTGGTTTTTCACCGGCGAAAAATTGCTTGTCCCGCAACGCATCGATGGCGTTCTGCATGAGGTTGACAAGGATGTGGATGAGCTTGTTGCGATTGGCCCAAAGCAATTGGGCGTGCGGAATGTCCTGGTGGATCTCGACGGTGTCCTTCCATTCGCCGCCAAGGAAACGGACGGCGGCGTCGGCGGCATCGCCGGCCTCGACGGGTTCGCCGGTGCCGCCGCCGGGATGGGTGAAGGTGCGGAGATCCGAGACGATGTTGCGCACACGTTTGAGGCCTTCCTCGACGTCATTGATGATGGCTTCGTAATCCGGGCGGTCCGCTTCCGGCAGTTTTTTGCCCTTGTTGCGCAGGGCGAAAAGGCCGGTCATGGAAAAATTCAGGGGGTTGTTGATCTCATGGATGATGCCGGCGCTCATGCGGCCGAGCGAAGAAAGCTTTTCCGACTGGACGAGCTGCATCTCGGTTTCCTTGATCTGCTCGATGGCGTCGTTGAGCGCCTGGTTTTGCTTGGTGAGGCGGCGCTGGTAATGGTGCGACTCGATGAGGTTCTTGATGCGCGCCTGAAGCTCGGTCGAGGAGAAAGGCTTGGCGAGGAAATCATTCGCGCCCATCTGGAGGGCGTCGAACTTGACCTCTTCGTCGGCGCGGGCGGTCAGGAGGATGATGGGGATGCCGGAGGTCGGGGCGTATTCGCGCAGTTCGCGACAGACCTGGAGGCCGTCCTTTTGCGGCATCATGAGGTCGAGGAGGATGACGTCGGGCAGGGCTTCCTGGGCCCTGTCCGTGGCTTCCAGTCCGTCGGCGGCCTCGATGACCTCGTAGTCTTCCATCAATTGGGAGACGAGGAAGCGGCGCATATCGGGCTCATCATCCGCGACGAGCACGAGCGGACGTTGGGTGCGGCGGGCAAAGGTGGTGGTGCTGGGGGTGCCAGGCGACGGTGGCCGCGGGACGGTGGCCGCGGGGAACAATTCAGCGCGGCGGTAGAGGTTGGTGAGCCATTCCTCGGTATGCGTGGGGTCGGCACCCGCCGCCGGAGCCGGGGTTTCGGCCGCAGCCGCGCCGGCAGGTTTAAATGGCAGCCGGACCGTGAACGTGGCGCCCTTGCCCAACTGGCTTTGAACGCTCACGAGGCCGCCCATCATCTCGGTCAATTCCTTCACGAGGGCAAGGCCGATGCCGACGCCCTGGAATTTGCGCTTGGAAGAGCCGTCCTCCTGCCAGAAGCGGTCGAAGACAAAGGGCAGGCTCTTTTCTTCGATGCCCTTGCCGGTGTCGCCGACGACGATGACGAAATGGCCGTCCTTTTGTTCCGCCCGGAACCAGACGCGACCGCCGGCGGGGGTGAACTTGAGGGCGTTGAAGAGGAGGTTGAGGACAATCTTCTCGAGCTTGTCGCGGTCGGCGAGGATGGTGCCGAGTTCCGGGGCGGATTGGGTTTCGAACGTGATGTTTTTTTCGCGAGCCATCTGGCGGACGGAGCTGGCGATGCCGTTCATGAAATCGAGGACGGGCAGGGGCTCGGTCTTGATTTCGAGGCGGCCGGCCTCGAGGCGGATGAGTTCGAGCAAATCATTGATGAGCTTGAGGAGGCGCATGCCGTTGGCGTGCATGGTTTGGAGCATCTCCTGCGAAGAGGTATCGACCGACTGGCTGAATTTCTGGATGAGCACCTCGAGCGGGCCGAGCAGGAGGGTGAGCGGGGTGCGGAGTTCATGGCTGACGTTGGCGAAGAAGCGGCTCTTGAGCTTGTCCAGTTCGATGAGCTTGTGATTGGTCTGTTCGAGCGACTTGCGGTTCTTGTCGAGCTCGTAGCGCAGGGTGAACTCCGCCAGGCGCTGGCGGGCATTGGCGCGGCTGCCCAAAATCACGAAGGCGGCGGTGAGGAACAGGAAAGTGGTGTTGTTGATGACGTAACGGATGGCTTCAAGCTTCGGATGGGAGAGGACGGCGAGCACGATGTACATCACCACGGTGAACACGGTGATCAAGGTGTTCTGCCCGTAGGTCCAAGGGGAGATGAGACCCATCGCGAGCAGGATGATGTTCAAGCCGGCGTAGTACGGGTTGATGGGATCCCCCACGTAATACATCATCCACAGGACCATCAGCAGCGGGCCGCCGAACCAGGTGATGCCGAAGAGCCGGCGGGGGCAGCTCTGCGGGCGGCTGCGAAACCAGGTGAAGACGAGGAGCGTCAACAGCGCTACGGCGATGCGGATCTTGACGAAATCCATGAACAACCCCGGCCGGTCGCCGTACATGAACCAATCCATGACGAGACATGAGAGCTGCAACGGGATGGAAACGATGGAACCAAACGTCGCTTGCGCGATGTAGTCCCGCTCATTTTCCGCCTCGTAGGCTTTCCGGATCTCGGGGTTGCTGGTCATTCAGGCTTGTAGGCTTCCAAAAAAATGTTGGTGCCGGTGGGTTCGGCGCGGACCATGCAGTCGTCCTTGGACGCCTGCGACGGCGAGAGGGCAAGCATCTCCTGGGAGTTGCGGTAGATCAAAAACCATTCGAGGAAATGCTCGATGAAATTTATGACCGGCAGGGCGGGTGCGAAATTGCCGACGACGAGCCGGCCGCCGGGGTTCAGGCGGTCGTAGAGATTGGTGTTGGCGGCGAGGATGACGGAATCGCTCAAGTAATCGTAGAGGCCGGAGCAATAGATGAGGTCGAATTCCGGCTTGGTGTCCTTGCCACGGAGCAGGTTCTGGATGGAGTTGCGGACGAACTCGACGGTGGTCTTGCGGTGGTTGAGGCGCTTGACCTCGTTGACCTTACCGGTGGTGTAACGGAGCGTTTCCTCGTTGAAATCGAGAAAGCGGAAATCCGCCTTGTCAGCGAGCGGATGGTCGGCGATGAAATTGACGGCCTCCCACGCGGGGCCGCAGGCGATGCAAAAAATCTTGGCCTTGCGGCCGGTGAGGGAAACGCGGCTGGTCTCTGCGACGATCTTGCCGTGGAGAAAATCCACGCGGCCGCGCACGGCCATGGGGCCGATCTGGTCGAGGAGATATTGGTTCACCAGCTTGGCGTACAGGGAGCCGCCCTCGAGCTTGTTGCGGACGATCATGTTCATCATCTCGTAATCGCCGGCGTAGCCGAGGGGCTTGGTGTAGCAACGGTTGATGAAGGGCGCGCACAGAAGGTACGGGTGGAGAATGCGCTGGCCGTAGGAACGGTGCGAGGCCTGGAGATCCTTGGGGATCTTGCCGGCGAGGATCTCAAACGGCTCAAACATGTTGTTGAGCGAGGCGATGACGGGCCCGCGCAACTGGTCGACGGCCTCGATCTCAAGTTTGGCCTGCTGCGCGACGGGGGCGGAGCGGATGCCGGATTCGATCTGGTCGAGCCACAGGCGGAGGTCGGACAGGAACGTGAGGAGGTCGGCGATGATGAGCTTGTATTCCGGGAGGACGCGGAACGATTTCTGCCACTCGGAAACGAACTTGTTGAAATCCTTTTTGAGGTCGGCCTTGACGGCCTCGGCGGCGCCGGCGGTGGTGGCGGTGCGGGCCCAGGCGGTTTCATCCAGCGCGGCTTCGCAGATGAGCTTGGTGCCGGCATCGACGATATTGCGGATGACGGCGTGGCCGGCATAGACCGTCCGGTCCTGCCGGATGATTTTGAACTCGCCCAGCGATTCGGAGAGCTGGGGATTCACCTGCGGGTTGTACATCTCGAAGACGACGGCGTGCCGGGCGATGCTGAGGGGAATGCCGCGGAGCCAGACGCCGCCACCGGCGTGGAAGGTGACACGGCTGTCGCTGCCGTCGGATGACAGGGGCAGCGACTGGGGTTGGGGCGGCGTCACCGGCTTGGGCGGCGCCTTTTGCTTGAGGTCCCGGGATGGCGATGTTAAACCAGTCGCCGAACCAGAGTTATGTCCTTTGGAAACCGTGCTCATCGTGCGGACAGCATGGAACATTTCCCGCGCCAAAACAAAATGAATTTGTTCGGCCCGGGACAAAATATGTCCAACTTTGGCCTAAAGCCCGCTTAGTAAGCTGCCGATGACTCCGAATGGATGCGGAACATCGAAACCTGTCCCGGTGTAAGGCAGGGTGATGTCCAAAATGCATCCGTAACGCAGCTGAGCACTATGACAAACATATCACAAAAGCGGGCCGGGTGGATAAACTGCACGTGGATACTGGCCGCCACGATCCTGGCGGGCATCTCCGTGCCGCAAGCACGTGCCATCGGCTTTTTGATCCCCAACCAGGGTGCGGCGGCGATCGCGCGCGGCAATGCGTTTGCGGCGACGGCGGATGATCCCTCGGCCATCTATTACAATCCCGCGGGCATCACGCAGATTCCGGGGACAGACTTT
>DATHQS010000291.1:0-2932 GCA_035482455.1 Candidatus Acidiferrales bacterium
TTGCCGGTTGAAACATCAGAAACTCCATTCGTCTGTCCGCCGCCCGCGCCGCGCATCAGCGCGACAATTCCGACGCCAAGTAAAATTGTCGCCACGATTCCAGCTGTCCGCAAATTTTTCATTTTGAAATTGTCTCTGTAAATTAGACCACAATTTTCGCCGCCGTTCAAACTTCTTAAAAATCTGTGTTTCATCTGTGTCCATCTGTGGCTAAAATCTCCGCGCAATGGAATACGAAGCCGTCATCGGGCTGGAAACCCACGTCCAGCTTAAAACAAAATCAAAGATGTGGTGCGGTTGCGCGAACCAATACGGTTCCGAGCCGAACACCAACGTTTGCCCCGTCTGCCTGGGCATGCCCGGCGTCTTGCCCGTGCCGAACGAGGAAGCCTTACGCAAGACGGTGCTGACCGGTTACCTGCTGAACTGTGAGATCCCGCGCCACGCAAAGTTCGACCGCAAAAACTATTTTTACCCCGATGCCTCGAAGAACTACCAGCTGACGCAATACGACAAGCCCAGCACGGCGAACGGTTTCGTGGAATTTGAATTCAACGGTCCCGGCTCCGTCAATGGCCTGGGCAAAGTCCGCATCACGCGCGCGCACCTTGAGGAAGACGTCGGCAAGCTCACGCATTTCGACCGCACCAGCGGCGTGGATTTCAACCGCGCCGGCGTGCCGCTGCTGGAGATCGTTTCCGAGCCGGACATCACGAGCGCGGACATGGCCTATGCCTACCTGAACGCACTCACGGAGATTTTGCACCAGGGCGGCGTGTCGGACTGTGACATGGAAAAGGGCATGGTGCGCTGCGACGTGAATGTTTCGGTCCGTCCGGTCGGCTCGAAGCAGCTCGGCGCGAAGATCGAGATCAAGAACATGAACAGCTTTTCCGGCGTGCGTCGCGCGGCGGAGTACGAGATCAGCCGCCAGATCGAGGCGGTGAAGCGCGGTGAGAAGCTCATCCAATCCACGCGCCGCTGGGACGATGCGGCGGGCATCACCGAGCAGATGCGCACGAAGGAAGACGCGCATGATTACCGCTATTTCCCGGAACCCGACATGATGCCGCTGGCACCAACGGACGCGTGGCTGGCCGAGGTGAAGGCCAAGGCCATCGAGCTGCCGATGGCGCGCAAGCAGCGTTTCATGAAGGACTATCAGTTGCCGGCCGGCGACGCGGAGGTGTTCAAGAGCAATGTCGCGCTCGGAAATTATTTTGAAGGCATCGCCAAAACGGCGAAGAATCCCAAGGCGGTCGCGAACTGGGTCATCAACAACCTGTCGGCAAAGCTCGCAGAGTTGAACGAACGCGAAAAATCCGAGCAGGGCGTGTTGGGGCTTGAGCCGGCGGACATGAAACTTTCATCGCTCGCCGACCTGAAGTTCAAGCCGGAGGCATTGCTGGAACTTGTTGGCCTGGTTGAAGCCAAGACCATCAGCAACTCCGCCGCGCAGCAGGTGTTTGCCGAGATGTTTGAGAGCGGAAAAGCTCCCACCGTCATCGTCCAGGAAAAAGGGCTGGCACAGGTCAGCGATACCGGGGCGATCGAGAAATTTTGTGACGAGGCCATCGCCGCGAATCCCGCACCCGTGGCGGATTACAAGGCAGGCAAAGTCGCCGCGCTCAACTCGCTCAAGGGGCAGGTGATGAAGCTTTCCAAGGGCAAGGCCAACCCGGCGCTGGTGGGCGAGATTTTGGAGCGGAAGTTGAAAAGTTAAAAGACGCAGCCCGCTCAATGGAATTCGGTGTTGGCCTTGGCGGGAGGGCCGGGTGTGGCGCCGGGTTTGTCCAATTCCACCGCGTAGACCTGGTTGGCGCCGCTCAGGTTGCTGCGGAAGATGAGCCATTTCATGTCGGGGGAAAACATGCCATTCGGTTCGAGGGCGTAATCGTGCCTGGCCATGTTGACGAGGCGTTCGGAACGGAACACGCCGGTCTGGATGAGATTCTTCGTTTCCACGTTCCCGGCGGATTTGTCCTGGATCAGTTCGGGGCGGAAGAGGTACATCCATTTGCCGTTGTCGGCGTGGGCGACCATCTTGTCGTCGCCGCCGTCGCTGGAGAACAAACTGCCGTCGGGCGAGACGTTGAAATGCACGCCCCATTCATCGCGCTGCATGTGATACCAGGTGCGGGCGCCGGTTGAGAGTTCGTAGCCGGCCAGCCAGAAATCTTCACCACGCGGGGTTTGCAGGTCATACCAGAGCGTCTTGCCGTCGCTGCTCCAGAATTCGTGGCCGGCGATCTCCATGATCATCGTGCGCTGGTGGATGAGCTTCAGGTCCGAACCGTCGGTGCGGATGGTCCAGATGCGGTCCACCTTGTGCCACGGGCCTTCGTGGCAAAACATGAGCAGGTCCGGGTCGGTTGGTGAAAATTGGAGATGATTCAACCAGTCAGTGCAGCGGTTGACCCTTTTAGTCTCGCCGGTGGCGATGTTGTAGAAGAACAGCTCCATCGGATAATGCTTGGCGAGCCGCTCTTCCATCATCGTGCCTTTCCGGTCGCGGTAGGCGTCCACGGTGGCGATGTCGTTCCGGCGGTTCGGGCCGCCGTCGAAATAATTATTGGTGCCCCAATCGGTGCGCTCAATGAAGGTGCCGCCCAGCAACGTTTCGTCGGCATTCACCGTGGAGACTTCCTGGCCGCGCTGGAGCTTGAGGATGTCGCGGGTGATTTTCGTGACGGGGTCGATGGCGCAGACCCATTGGCTGGCGGTGCCGTTTGCGATCTTGCGATTGACGAAATAAATCGACCCGGTCTTGTGGCCCACCATGATGATGTGGGCGCGGCCATCGAGGATGTTTTCCACCGCATGCGTTTCCAGGTTCACCATGGCGATGCCGTTGGAGGTGGTGATGACCATGCGCTTGCCGTCGGGCGTGAACGGGTTGAGGTTAAAATAGAGGCTTTCGCTGCCCGGGGTG
>DATHQS010000292.1:0-10553 GCA_035482455.1 Candidatus Acidiferrales bacterium
CATCGGTGCCGATCTGGCCACCAACCTGTTTCTCAACGCCTCGCCTCTCGGTGAAAAGATCATGATTGAGAAACACGAATTTGAAGTCGTCGGTGTTCTCGATAAACAGGGTGGTTTTGCCGAAGAGGGCGGCGCGGATAACGAAGTCATCATCCCCCTGCCCCAGTTCACGCGTTATATCTGGTCCAACCCGCCGTTCAGCATCCAGGTCAAGGTCTCCGCCCTTGCTGACCTGGAGGATGCCAAGGAGGAAGTACGTGCCGTCATGCGGCGGTTCCGGCATATCGAACCCGGTGCGCCGGACAATTTTTCCATCAACCAGCAGGACCAGATTCTCGAGATGTTTCACGCCGTGGCCGGCACCATCGCCGGCATCGGCCTCTTCATCACCGGCCTGTCGCTCTTTGTCGGTGGCATCGGCATCATGAACATCATGTTCGTTTCCGTGGCGGAACGCACCCGGGAGATCGGCGTGCGCAAAGCCATCGGCGCCAAGAACCGCACCATCCTGCTCCAGTTCATCATCGAGGCCGCCTGCATCTGCCTCATTGGCGGCATCATCGCCCTGCTCATCGCGTGGCCCGCCACGCTGCTGCTTCAAAAAATGATGCCCGCCACGCTGTCTTTGACCGTCGCCGGCATCGCCCTGCTCGTTTCCGCCATAACGGGGATACTCTCCGGCTTTTTCCCCGCCTGGCGCGCCGCGCGCATGAACACCGTGGATGCGTTGCGCAATGAGTAATAAAAATCACATCACGTTTGCCAGCGAACTGCACGAGAGCCTGCGCATGGCCCTCGGCGCCATCGCCGCCCACAAACTCCGCTCGGCCCTGACGCTGCTCGGCGTGCTCGTCGGCGTCTTCTCCATCATCGTGGTGATGACCGCCATGCGTGTCATGCAAGCGAACATCGAACGCCAGCTAAGTTCGCTGGGCAGCACCACCTTCATGATCCGCAAATGGCCGAACACCTATTTCACCGGCATTTCAGACACCGACTGGCAACGTTACGGACGGCGCAAAAACATAACCCTGGCCCAGGTCAGGCTCCTGCAGGACAAGATCACCCTGCCCGCCAGCATCGGCGCGGAAACCACTTTTTGGTCCGGCGAAATCAGCACCCGCTACAAGACCAGCGCCCCCACCGTGCGGCTTTACGGCGAAACTTCCGGCAGCTTTCCCGCTCACAACTGGAACATCGGCGAGGGCCGGGCATTGCTCGACTCCGATGTGGACAGCGCCCGCAGCGTCTGTGTGCTGGGCTACGGGCTCGCCACGAACATTTTCCCGAACAGCTCCCCCGTCGGCGAGGATTTAAAGATTGGCGGCATCCATTACAACGTCATCGGCGTGCTTGAACCCAAGGGCGGCGCGATGGGCGGCGATCAGGACAATTTCATCGTCCTGCCCGTCACCACCGGGTTGAACCGCTACGGCGGCTGGTGGTTTCGCAGCCTCAACCTGCTCGTCGCCGCGCCAGACCGGGAGAGCCTTCCGGCCTTGCAAGAAGAAGTCCGCGGCGCCTTGCGCGTCCTGCGCAAAGTGCCGCCCGGCAAGGATGACGACTTCGAGATCTCCTCCAACGATTCCCTGATTGAACAGTTCAAGAACTTTACCTTCAACGTCCGCATCGGTGTGGCCATCGTCAGCTCCATCGCCCTGCTCGCGGCCGGCATTGGCATCATGAACATCATGCTTGTCTCGGTCACGGAACGCACCCGGGAGATCGGCATCCGCCGCGCCATCGGCGCCAAGAAGCGCAACATCATGGTCCAATTCATCCTCGAAGCCATCGCCCTCTGCGAAGTCGGCGGTGCCATCGGCGTGGTGCTGGGCATCCTGGGTGGCAACATCCTCGCGCTGGTCATGAAACTGCCTCCGGTCATCCCCGTGGACTGGATCATCATCGGCCTCGCCATCTGCTCCTTCGTCGGCGTAGTCTTCGGCACCTACCCCGCCTGGAAAGCCGCGAACCTCGATCCCATCGAATCACTCCGTTACGAGTGATTCACAACACCCCCGGCGGACCTTTTTCTTCCTCTAAGCTCTTGTTGTAACGCCGCGTCGCCTCCGGGAGGTCGTGCCAGATCTTGATAGTGCAGATCAGACCTATCACCGCGAACGGAATCACAAACACCGGCCACCAATGCCAGTTGCGGGTTATTCCCAAAAAGGTGGCACTACTACCGGCAGTCTCACTTGGCACCAGATAACCAATGAAGAAGGATTGGATACCGCTGCCAATGTATGCAAAACCATTGATGATGCCCATGGAGGTGGCTGTTGCCTTGCGCCCGCCAAAATCCGTCGCCGCCGTGCCGGACATCAGCGACGTCACGCCGATCGACGCCATGACGATGAACACCGCGGACCATCCGACAATCAGCGGCTGCGTAAATAAAACGAGCGACATGGCTGTGGCCGTTATCAGCACAAATCCGCACAACATTGCCGTGGGCGGCCCGCGGCGCGATTGGAACATCCGGTCCGAGATCAGACCACCGGCAAACCCGCCGATGATTCCAAAGACACAGGTGAACCAGCCCCAATTGTGCGAGAGAAATTCCGCGCCCGGTTGCGCCATTTCTTTGGCAAACGGCTTGTACCAGCCCAGCATGGCATACCGGAAGACGCCGCCGGTCAGTTCTGCCGTGGCGATCAACAGCATGAGTTTATTCGTGAAGATCCGTTTGAGCAGGTCGGTTACGGAAATTTCGATGTGCATCTTTCCCGAAGATGCGTCACAGGTGTCGAGATGCGGAAAACCCGCCTCCTCCGGGGTGTCCTTAATGAACAAAAAATCCAGCACCACCCAGATGGCCAGAATGCAGGCGGGAATGTAAAAGACAGACCAAGTCGCATCCAGCGGATTCGTACGGGAGACAAAAAGGTCATGCAGAATGCCGCTTGAACTCGTCTTGGTCAGATTAACGATGGCGCTGCCCCAGTCGAAGGCGAAGTAGACTCCGATGGAAATGAGCGTGCCGAAGATCGCACCGAAGACGCCGCGTTCCCGGACATGAAACCAATACGCCTTCACCTTGATGATGGACATCGAGCCGAAGCTTTGGAAATACATGTTCATCGCATAGAGCAGCGAAAAACTCAGCACCAGGTTCACCTTCCAATGCTTGGCGATAATCAGCCATGTGAGAAGGCCCAGCGCAAGGTTGGAAAGCGCCACGCCGACCGTCGAAATCAACATGCCTCTCTTGCCGCCGAGTTTCTTGTCGATCAACGGTCCGTTGACCACAAAGCTCGCCGCATAAACGCAGGTGCCCACGCCAAAGATGACCCCCAGATCGGACTTGGACATCAGCTTGCCCAGCGCATCTTGAGCTACAAACAGGTTATAACGGCCCATGCACAGGAATGCGTACGTCAGGCCAAGGGGAAACCAGTTGATGAACCGGCGTGTCATGAACCAGCCGGTGTGCTTCAGCGGGTTATTGCAGAAATATATGATGATGACCGCCGCCAGACACAGCGCGACCGTGATTGGATAAAAATAGTCTGGAATCGTTCCCACGTCGCCGCGCAGCTAAGCAGAGCCACGCTCACCGGTCAAAGTTTTTCGTGTGACAAAAGCCTCAGCCGGGCAAGTTTGCCATCCGTTTTTGTTTCTTCATCACCATTACCATCGCGCAACCGCCGACGATCCCAAAGCCGGCCATCGTCGGGTACCACGTTCCCCAGCCGTAATGCTTGATCAGCCAGCCCGTGGCCGGCAGTGCGATGGCCGCGCCATAATATTGGAACGAATCGATCACCCCGGTCGCAAAACCCGCCATCTTGCGCCCCCCGATGTCCATCGGCGCCGCCGCGCCGACGATGGCATGCGTGGAATTCGCCGTGAGCGAGATTAAAATCAAAAACAGGCACCCCAGGAAAATGCCGCCCGGCGTCGGCCCAACCACGCCGGAATAGATGATGATTGCCGCGATCATGATCACCAGGCTTTCGAAGAAATAAAGCGTCATGGCCACCGGCGAACGGTGGCCCTTGAAAAACTTGTCCGACACCCATCCTGCCGTGAAAGAACCGATGACCGCCGCTAACGGCATCAAGTTGAATGTCCAGAAGACTGCCGCCGGTTTTTTAGCCATGTCGATGTGCAGTTGGTTCACAAAATATAGCACGGATAGCTGGTCCGAACTGTTGCGCACCGCGCCCGTGCAACCGTATGCCACCGCGTAAAACCATACCAGCGGATGACTGAAGATGGTCACGAAGGATTCCTTGATGGTCGCCCGCGTCCCGGCGTCCCCTTCCGTGGCCTCGTCATGGACCACGCCGGGATAGCCCGCCTCCTCCGGCGATTCCTTGGGGATGAATACCAGCAAGATGGCTATTGCCGCCGTAAACAACGGCGGAATGCGGAACAACCAATGCCAGTCATCCTTCGCCGCCGTCCAGATGAGGATGGTGAATCCGCCCAGCAACACCGGGGCAAGGTTGTTGATTGCAAATTGCCCCAGCTGGATCATGAAGCCGAAGATGCCCGCAAACGTCCCGCGCTCGGACCGGTTGAACCACGCGGCGTTGATCTTTACCATGCCCGGTGCGCCGAAAGATTGAAACCAGCCGTTCAACAGCCAGATGAGCGCAAAGGTTGAAAATGTCCCCGCAAAAGAGGCAAACCCGAAGATCAGGTTCATCGTCACCGCCCCCATGGCTCCGATGAACATGGCCGCCTTGCCGCCGATGCGGTCCGTGAGCAGGCCGTTCACCAGCTGCCCCGTGCCATAGGCGATGGACCATGCGCTCAGCATTCCCGTGATTTGCACCTCGTCGAAGCCGAAGTCCTTCACCATGCCGGGCGTGGCAAAACGAAAGTTGTAGCGACACATGTAATAGGACGCATACATCAATCCGAGAATGACCCAATTCAACCCGCGTCTGGCCCGGAAGCCGGATGGATATTTTACGGGTGTGCTCAAACTCATCTGCTGTTTTTCAAACCTTGTTTGATGAAATAAACAGGTATTCCCCGCCCGGTCAAAGCCTAAAACAAAAAAGCCACGGAATAAATTCCGTGGCTTTTGATGAAAACTGTTGCCGGATTATTCGGCCTTGGCCTTCTTTTCCGCCTTGGGCGCCTTCGCGGGTTTGGCTTCGGCAGCCGGAGCCGGGGCTTCCGTGCGACGGCCGCGCTTTTCCGTGTGCGGCTTTTCTTCCACGGTGGCGGCGGCCGGGGCGGCGATCGGCGTGATGCTCTCCACGCGCACTTTCAAGGTGCTCTTCACGTCGGCGTGCAGATGCAATTCGATCTCCTGTTCGCCCAGCGTCTTGATCGGCGCCTCGAGGCGGATTTTCTTCTTGTCGAGGGCGATGTCGAACTGGTGCTTGAGCTCGTCGGCGATCATGCCGGCGGTCACCGCGCCGAACAGCTTGCCGTCCTCGCCGGTCTTGACCTTGATGACACAGATCAGCTTGGTGAAGCCCTTCGCGAGCTCCGTCATGGTGTTGAACTCATGCGCTTCGCGCTCGGCGCGCTTCTGCTTCAGCGATTCAAGCTGGCGCTTGTTCGCCGAGTTGACCGGCACCGCGAGGCGCTGGGGGAAAAGATAGTTGCGCGCGTAACCCGCGGCGACTTTGACCTGGTCGGATTCACCACCGAGGCCGACGATGTTGTGGGTAAGGATAACTTCAGTTTTTGCCATACAAAAAATAATTTAGAGAGCTGCGGTTGAAAAATCAGAACGGAACGTCGTCGCTTTCGGGCGGGCCGTCACCTTCGACGGGTTCGGCGGCCGGGGCATTGGCGGCGGCGGGACGCGCGGCACGCGGAGCGGCGGGAGCGCCGCCACCTTCACCGGCACCCGGGGCGCTGCCGAGAAATTGGACCGTTTCCGCGACCACGCCCAGCTTGCTGCGCTTGGCGCCGGTCTGCTTGTCATCCCATTGGTCCAGCTTGAGGCGGCCTTCCACCATGATCGGGCGGCCCTTGCGCATGTATTGACCGACGTTTTCAGCCGTGCGGCCGAAGACGTCCACGTCAACAAAAGTCACTTCTTCCTTCTTCTCGCCCGCCTCGTTCGTCCAGACGCGGTTCACCGCGAGGCCGATCTTGGCGATGGCCGTCCCCTTGGGCGTGTAGCGCAATTCCGGATCGCGCGTCAGGTTGCCCATCAGGATGACTTTGTTGAAGCTGGCCATGACGATAGATTACTTGGCGGCCTTCGGCTCCGGCGATTCCGTGAACAGCACGCGGAACACATCGGCGTTCAGCGCGAACTTGGTCTGCAGCTGCGCGACCACCGCCGGCGCGCCGGTGAAGATCACGTTCGCATAGAAGCCGGACGTGTGCTTCTTGTCCGCGATGCGCGAGAACGGCTTGCGGTCCATCTTCTGGACCGTCTCAACCTTGCCGCCCACGGCGACGATGTCGCTGGAGATTTTGTCGAGCGCTTCTTTGACGCCCTCTTCTTTGCCTGCTGTGTTCAGGATGAACAGACCTTCGTATCGTTTCATTATATTTTTCTGCCGTTAAATTTTACGTTTCAATCTTGCCGTTATACAGGCTCATCGCCTTCGGCAAACCTTCTGCCAACCAGCAATCCACCTGGCCGGCCGCCCGGCTCAAAACTTTTTCCAGCAACTCGCTCTCGGACGCCTCAAACTTCCCCAGCACGTGGTTCGTTATCTGCCGGACACTGTCCTTCCGGCCGATCCCGATCCGTAACCGGGCAAACTCACGCGAGCCCAAGTGCTGCTCGATGGACTCCAGTCCATGGTGACCGCCGCTGCTGCCGCTTGGCCGCAACCGGATCTCGCCGAACGGCAGATCCGCGTCGTCCACCGCCACCATCACCCGCCCCAATGGCAGCTGATAAAAATCCGCCAGCGCACCGACCGACTCACCGCTCAGATTCATGTACGTCTGCGGCTCGCACAGCAACACCCGCTTGCCGTTGTGCTCGGCCTTCGCCATCCGGGCCGCGAACTTCCGTTCGTTCGCCCAGTCCGCCTTCCACATCGCCGCCAGTTTCTCGACCAGCAAAAAACCGGCGTTGTGCCGCGTCTTGGCGTAATCCGCGCCCGGGTTCCCCAATCCCACGATGAGAAAAACATTTTCCATGCGCGGGCGAAGCGGCTTTCACCGCAAAAATTACTTCTTCTTCTCGGCCTTGGCGGCTTCCGCCGGCTTGGCTTCGGCCTTTTTGTCGCCGGCCTTCGCATCGCCCTTGGCGGCAGGAGCGGCGCCTTCGGTGCCGTCTTCCTTCTTTTCCTTCGTCATTTCCACATCGCCAGCCGCCGGAGCAGCGGCCGTTGCAGCCACTTCTTCTTCAGCGCGCGGTGCAGACACGGCGAGGACGGTGACGTGTTTGTCGCCGATGATCTCGACGCCTTCCGGCGCCTTGATGTCACCCAGATGAAAGGACTTGCCGATTTCGAGGCTCGAAACGTCCACGGTGATCTGGTCGGGCAAATCTTTGGGCAGGCAGCGCACTTTGAGCTTGTGCAAAATGTGTTCCAGCGTGCCGCCGCCGGTCTTCACGCCGGCCGCTTCGCCTGTCGTTTCGAGCGGGACATGGACCGTGACTTTTTCGTCCTCGGCGACTTCGTGGAAATCCACGTGCAGCACCTTGCCGTTCACCGGGTGATGCTGGATTTCCTGCACCAGCGCCAGGCGCTTCGGCTTCGCATCATTTTCCACCGCCAAATCCACCAGCAGGTTTTCCGAGGCGGAGTGGTTGATGAGGTCGCCGATCTCGCGGGCGTTCACCTCGAGGTTTTGCGGCTTGGTCTGGCGACCGTAAATGGTTGCAGGCACACGGCCGGCCACGCGAAGTTTCTTCACAACATTCTGGCGAACTTGCGACCGGGGATATGCTTTTAATGCTACTGATTTCATTTTTCTTAAAATTTTATTTTCTGCGGCCGCCTCAACTTGTGCGCCCGCCTTTAAATTCAAACAGCGAGTTCACCGACGAATTATTATGAATCCGCTTGATGGCTTCGCCCAAAAGCCCCGCTACCGACAATGTAGTTATCTTCACACCGTCAATCGCAGGGCGTTGGACTGTATCAGTTGTGATTAATTCGTCAATACTGGATTTACGCAATCTTTCGATGCCCGTGTCGTTCAACAGGGCATGGGAAACACAGGCCAACACCTGCTTTGCGCCCTTGGTCTTCAAGATCGCCGCCGCCGAGGTCAGGGTGCCCGCCGTTTCCGTCAGATCATCCACCAGCAGAACGTTTTTGCCCTCGATATCGCCGATGACCGCCATGCTTTCCACCTCCGTCGCGCTCTTGCGCCGCTTCGCCACGATGGCCAGTTCAGCCTCAAGCGTTTGCGAATACGCATGTGCCATTTTGATACCGCCCGCATCCGGGCTCACCACCACCAGGTCCTTCAGCTTTTTCTTCTTCAGATATTCATACATCACCGGCGCGGCATACAGATGGTCCACCGGGATGTCAAAAAAGCCCTGGATCTGCTGCGCATGCAGGTCCATCGCCAGAATCCGGTTCACGCCGGACGCCACCAACAGGTTGGCCACCAGCTTCGCCGTGATCGGCACGCGCGGCTGGTCTTTGCGGTCCTGGCGCGCATAACCGTAAAACGGCATCACCGCCGTGATGCGCATCGCGCTCGCGCGCCGCAACGCGTCGATGATGATGAACAGCTCCATCAGGTTGTGGTTCGTCGGCGGCGACGTCGGCTGGATGATGAAGATGTCCTCGCCGCGGACGTTTTCCTCGATCCGTACAAACGTCTCGCCGTCAGGAAACGGCGTGATCGTGATCTTGCCAAGTTCGGTGCCGATGGATTTGCAGATGGCGCGGGCCAAAGGCTCGTTCGCCGTGCCGGAAAATACTTTCACAGATAAAATGTTTTGTGGTTAAAAAAGAAAACCCGCCAACTGGCGGATGAAAACGTAACCAAAATTTAACAGCCGCCGACACCGGTGCAAGATGAAACTGAAAGAACACGCTGAACAATTTCCCCAACGCGATGCTCTTTCCCGCTCCGGATAAAAATTGTCACCTTGATCAACCTTGATTCGCTTTAATTTGGCCAAATTCTCATTCATCCGCACCCCACCCACCGCCGGCTTTGCGCACCGGCTGTCCGGAAGCCTGTGTCCCCGGGGTGGGGACGGCTCGTCCCCACAACCAGTCGGCGCATTCTCCGTCTCATTGTGTGCATCCTCATTTTCTAAATTTATTTCACCTTGATTAACCTTGATTGGCTCCAATTCAGCCTTATTTTCCCCCGCCCCTCTCCGTTCTTGAAACAGCCGGAACGCCGTGGCCAACGCCTCCTCCACCTCCGGCCATTGTCTCGCCGCCGCCAGCAGCGCCCGCACCGCCGGCAGTTCATTGAGCCAGGCCACGAGCCGCTTGCCCGGCTCGCCCGCGTCCAGTCGTTCGTTCACCTGCTCGCGGATTTCCCGCGGCAGCCGGCTGATTTTTCCAGTAGCCATGCCCCAACTCTCTCACAGGGGGTTGGACAAAGGCTGTCCAACCTAAAATATCTTCCAAACAATGGGCGGCTGCCAGTGCGGCTCGCACCTGTGTCGGGAGCAAGGGACCAGCCGCAGCGGATGATTTTGCCGGTGGCATTGGAAATACCGGGCCGTTTCGGCATGCGGATGCGCTGCGGCTGATCCCGCTCGGAGCGGGACACAGCCGCCGCCCATTGGGGTGCAACCCCGTTTCGCCAGCATCGAAACGGGCAGAAACATGCTCCATTATGACCGCCCACTGGCTGCATCGGGACGCAAGCGGGGGCGGTGTGATGCGCCCGGCTGCGGTTTGAGTTACACTCTTCAGGCTGAACGTTTTCTCGAATTCAGGGTCAAACGAATGACCAATAAAACCGGGTGGCCGTGCCCTATGACCAAACCTAAAATCATCGGACTCATTGCTGTGGTGGCCGCTGCGGTCACCGCCTTCTCCTGCTGGCAGACGGACCGGCGGGAAACTTGCCCTAAAATCAAAGTTGAAAACGATGGCGGCATCATCAACGGCATCAACCACCCGGCCGCCACCGCACTCGCTTATGACCCCTATTTTATCCACGTAAATGATACCCCGCATCTCCAGATTCTAGCTGCGAAGGTAACGGGTGGAGCAAAATGACAAGATTTATGGGTTTAGACACTGTTGAACTTATCATGGCAATCGAGGAAGAATTTAACCTTGAGATTCCTAACGAAACAGCGGCGAAACTGGTAATCCTGGGCGACATACATAATTACGTTGTTCAGGCTTTGAAACAACGGGGTGAGACGCCAGACGAAAAACTAATTTGGGAACGGTTGAAAAACATTGTCATCAAGCAACTAGGTGTGCGCCCCGATGAAGTCACCAAATCAGCCGATATCGTACGGGACCTGCGGGCAGACTAGCTCGACCAAATTCAACCCTTAAAATTCCATTTGACACTTTCCCACTTTAATATCAATCTATCCGCATCCGTTGATTTGACGGACTCATAAAGAGTGGTTGAGGGACTGGCCCGCTGACACCACGGCAACCGATTGGATTTAAGTTCCAGTGACAGGTGCCAATTCCAGCTCAAGCATCATTGGCTTGGGA
>DATHQS010000293.1:0-17609 GCA_035482455.1 Candidatus Acidiferrales bacterium
GGTCGGAGCGGTACAGGTGTTCATACGAGGGAGAGGGTCTGGGTTTCAACGGCGTACTTGCCATCGATGGCGAAATCGCTGTTAACGGCGTACTCGCTGTTGAACCATTTTTTGGCCCGGCGGACTTCGCCGATCAGCGCGCTGTGGATCTGCACGCGCGCAAAGGTTTCAAAAGATCCATGACACGCCGGCTGGTATTGCCGCGCCGCGTCCAGCAGCGCGATCAAACCGAGGCCATGCAGATGGTCGGCGCTGCAGATCGGCGAGGCCGTCGTGGTGAACTGGTTGACGGCGGTGGAGACCAGCTTGGTGTGCTGTTTGAGCAGGTCGCGTTCGGTGAGGCTTTTGACGTTCATGTCGGGTTGGTTCTTGAGATTCACGCTTTGGCTTGGTTTTTGGATTCGAGGGCGGCGGCACGTTCGCGCCGGCGCTGTTCGACTGCCGAGTGGAGTTCCGTGTACCAGATCCGGCCCCACCAGCGGCCGAGGATGCCGCCCGCCAACGCGGCGAGTCCGGCGTGCCCGAGGGCGGTTGACCAGGAACATCCACCCAAAATGCTGGCGCTGATGCCGAGGACAAATCCCACGTTCGCGCCTAAAATCATTATTGCCTTCATCTTCGTTTCCCGCTCTTTAGCAACCCCTTTGCCAGCCCTTTAACCCTTTTTTTGAAAATCGAAATCGCCAATGTTAATGCGGCTTTCCGTGCGGAAATAAAAGTGAGGCGTCCGCCTGGACGAACTCACCGGGAATTTTTTGCCCCCCGGCCAGCCAGCCCAAGGTGCAATTTGTGCCGAGCACGAAATTCCACAGTTTTACCCGGCGATGCTCCTCGTCGAGGTGCGTAAAAATCAAATCTTCCGGCATCAACGGTGCAAACGCGTTAAATTGCTCGAACAACAGCGAGGTCTCGTACGCCGCGTTCAAAACCAGGTGGATGTGCGGCTGCGGCAGCGAGAAAAGGACGTCGCGGAGGCACGCCAACGCCTTTGCGTTGTGCGGTTCCACGCCCGGCAGGTCCACGAACAACAGATCTTCCGGGCCAGTGGGCTCGTTCCAGTAGCGTTCGCATGGCGCGCCGATCATTTCGCTGTGCAATGAGAGAAATTCCGCCGTGTTCGCCGTCTCGCCGTCCAGCCGCGAGACCCGCGCGCGCTGGCCGTGACGCAGCACCGCTGTCGTCAGCCATTTGCAGATGACCGTGGATTTGCCGACGCCCGGCGGGCCGATGAACACATGCGGCCGGCCCGTGCCGTCCGCCGCGTGCCGGTGCGGACGCCAAAAAGTCGCCAATGAATCCCGCACCCAATGCCATTCCTCGATCGGATTCGCCGGGGGCAGGGGACCGTGGCTGCCGCTGATCTTCTGCTCCAGCCGGTCGGCGTATTCCGGCAACAAACCCAATGATTCCAGCCACGCCACGCTGCGCCAGCGATGCGGCGCGCGTTGCGAAATCTCCGGTTCCATGACCTCTTCCTTGAACGGCGTGTACGCATCCACGCCCGGCGGCACCACATGGCGCTTCGCCGGCGCGGCCTCATCCGGCACGCCCGCGGTCACCTCGATGTGCCCCCGGCTCAGCAACCGCGCGATGCCGTTGCCCGCCACCTTGCGCACGCTCACGATCACCGCGTCCGGCCCCAGGTTTTCCTGGACCAGACGCACGGCGTCATTGGCGTTGTCGGCGGTGAAGGAGGAAAGTTTCATGCCTCAAAACCCGGGATCACCGCCGCGTTCTGCACCTGCACCCGCGGCGGAATCTCCGCATACGACAGCACCGCCAAATCGTTGAACGTGTTCTCAAAGAACCGCCGGAACGCCAGCCGCAATTGCGGCGCGCACAACACCACCGGCTGCTGCCCCGCCGAAAGCATCTGCTGGATCACACGCGACAGCGAATCGATGACGTGCCGCGCCACGCGCGGGTCGATGATCAGCGCCACCTCGTTCGCGGACTGCCGTACGCCCTGCGAGAGCTGCGCCTCGAGCTTCGGGTCGATGGTGATGGCCCGCACGCTGCCGTTTTCCGTCTGGAACGGACGCGACAACTGCGCGCCGAGCGCCCGCCGCGCATGTTCCGAAAGTTCGTCCGGATTCTTCGTCATCGCCGCGAAATCACCGACTTTTTCCAGGATTCCCGAGAGGTTTTTGATGGAAATGCCCTCCGCCAGCAGGTTCTGCAGGATGCGTTGCACCTGGCCCATGCTCAACTGGCCCGGGATCAGCTCGTTCACCACCGTCGGATGCGTCTGCTTCAGGTTGTCCAGCAGCGATTGCACATCCTGCCGCGTCAAAATCTCGTGGCTGTGCCGCTTGACCGTCTCGGACAGGTGCGTGATGAGCACTGACGGCGCATCCACCACCGTGAACCCGGCCATCTCGGCGTTCTTGCGCTCAACTTCAGTGACCCACGTCGCCGGCAGTTGGAACACCGGTTCCACCGTCGGCATGCCCTTGAGCACGGTCTTGCTGTTCGTCGCGTTCATCGCCAGCCAGTGCTGCGGCATCAGCTTGCCTTGGGCGATGGGATTGCCCTTCAGAACAAAGCGATATTCATCGTTGCCCAGCTGCAGATTGTCGCGCAAACGGATGGGTGGAATGAGCAATCCCATGTCCGTGGCGAACTGTTTCCGCACGCCGGTCACGCGCTCCAGCAGGTCGCCGCCCTTCTTGCCATCTGCCATCGCCACCAGCCCGTAACCGAGCTCGATCTGCAACGTGTCCAGGTTCAAAAGATTCTCCAGCTTGTCGGCCGCCTTGGCTTCCGCCGCCGTGGCCGAACCGCCCGCGGGCGCCTTGGCATCCGTAGCTTTCCCGCTCATGCTCCCGCTCATCCCGCCAGCCGCGCCGTGCGGTGCCGTCACTCCTGCGGCGTCGGGCATCCCTTTCTTGTGGATGGAATAGGACAGCATGCCGATCACCACCGCCATCGTGAGGAACGGCATCGTCGGCAGGCCCGGCACCAGCGCCATGAC
The DNA here is from genome assembly GCA_035482455.1 of Candidatus Acidiferrales bacterium. GTDB lineage: Bacteria > Verrucomicrobiota > Verrucomicrobiia > Limisphaerales > UBA11358 > UBA11358. The sequence continues at coordinate 2,975 of DATHQS010000293.1, forward strand.
GCCCAGCATCACCGCCAGCATCGTCAACGCCTTGGGATAAAACAGCAGCTGCCGGGTCAATTCCTGGCCCAGGTCGGCCTTGGACGTCGCCCGCGTGACGAGGATGCCCGCCGCCACCGAGGTGATCAGCGCCGGCACCTGCGACACCAGACCGTCGCCGATGGACAACATCGTGAAGCGCGAGAGCGCCTCGTTCATCGTCATGCCCTTTTGCATGATGCCCACCGCAAAACCACCGACAACATTGATCAAAGTGATGAGGATGGCCGCGATGGCATCGCCGCGTACGAACTTGCTGGCACCGTCCATCGCCCCGTAAAAATCCGCCTCTTCTTCCACCGCGCGCCGGCGGCTCCGCGCCTCGGCCTCGTTGATGAGCCCCGCGTTCAGCTCCGCGTCGATGGCCATCTGCTTGCCGGGCATCGCATCCAAGGTGAAGCGCGCCGCGACTTCCGCGATGCGCCCCGCGCCCTTCGTGATGACGATGAAATTGATCAGCACCAAAATGGCGAACACCACCATGCCGACGACGTAATTGCCGCGCACGACGAAATTGCCGAACGCCTCGATGATGTGCCCCGCGTAGCCATCGAGCAAAATAAGCCGCGTCGAGGCCACATTTAGTGCCAGACGATAAAGGGTTATGAACAGGAGCAGGGTGGGAAACCCGGTAAATTCTGCCGGAGTGCGCAGGTAAAGAATGACCAGCAGGGTCAGCAAGGAAAGCCCGATGCTCACCGTGAGGAGCAGGTCCAGCAGGAACGGCGGCACGGGCAGGATGAGCAGCAGAATCGTGCCAAAAAGCCCGAAAATCAGCCACAAATCGCCGTGTTTCAGCAACCCGCGCATCCTGTCGCTTAAAGTGCCCATGCGAATAATTTCATTAAAATTTCAATCTGCCGCCCCCCGGCGACCGGCGGCATATTTTTGCCGTCCGGGTAGGTTTAGCAGGAAGCCAGCCAACCCGGGTCGAGGGAATCCTCCTCGTCCTCGCTCGGTTGCCAGTCCGGCTCGTACCCGTACGCCAGTACCACATTTTTTTTCTCAAACGGGGCGAATATCGGCGAATTTGACCGAATATCACCGAATATGGACGAACGAACGTGAGCCGGGCTTGCCAATACCGCCACGCCCGGCTTGGAGCGCAGGCGGCTCGCCTGCGTGTTGCAAGCCTGCTGAAATAAAAAAATCCAAAAAAGCTGGGAATGGATGGGAATCGATGTGAATGGATGGTTGTTGGGCTTGCCCCGACGGAGCGCGAGTTGTCCCAACTCGCCGCCGCCGACGTGATGGTGGCCGTATGCTGGTAACGCCAGCTTCCCCCAGCCGGCCCGGCTTATGATCAATGTCCGCATCATGATTTTTTTATTTTTTAGGTCGGATTAGGTCGGATTAACCCGGATAACGGGTGTTCCCTGAATGTTCGGCGTCGAATGTTGAGTGTTGAATGTTCACTACCCGAACGGTTGCCCCGATGGCCGTACACAAGTCCCTTCTGGCTCCTGCTTTCATATTTTTGAATTCTAGGGCCCGACGAAGCCCGACAATGTCCGACGCCCTTGCGCCCGGCGTTCCGCCCTGCTTGAAACTTGAAATTGAACACTCGCTCACGAGTGCCCGTTCCCGTTCTGCATGCAATAGGCATGTCATGCCCTCCGTTCTATCACAGTCTTTGAAAAGTTGAATTTCTCTGGGGAACGTAACCATCACTTTTTTGCCATATTTCTGCAAAAAACCGGAGTGGGCAGGGGGTCCGACCAAAAAAATCCCCTAAAATTCAGAATCACCCCGTAAAGACTGGGGATAATTGGTGCGTCCAAAAATGGTCGTGTGGCCAAAGTTGCAGATTTGCTGGAGAATCCGCAGATTTTTGAAATCCAAAAATTGAGCCGCCGCGGGGCGGGGACGGCTCGTCCCCGCTTCCTAACCTGCCTGCCTAATGCCGTAAAAAAATGTCGGGGTGGTGCTGTGGCCAGTCCGGCTCGGACCGCCGCCCAAACTGAATCCAAAAACTCGTAGCAGCCGACGTGAGTCGGCTCAAACTTCGACCATTTCACGACTTCCCGCCCGACTTCAATGCGCTGAAGGCGCTACGGATATTAGCCCAAGGGTTGCTCGCACAACGTAAGAGCTACCCCGGTTAACGGCCCATAATAAATCCCTTCTCCCCTTGAGTGGAGAAGGTGGTCCCGCAGAGCGGGACCGGATGAGGGGTGCTGGGACGGATGTCGCGCATCTAAACCGCTGAACCGCCTGCTGCTTGGCCTGCTTTGAAGAAAGTGTCGGGGCGGGGACAACTTGTCCCCCGCAGCCTCATGCCGGAAAACCGGGGACGGGCCGTCCCCGCCCCGGCGGTGCGGGCGAGATATGTGCGGTCGTAGCGTGGCCATGCCACAAGGTGCCTGCTCCGCAGGCAAAGTTTGTCGCAGCGCGACAAACTCCACCATCCGTGGACGACACTGGTGTGGCTTACTTTGGAAAGAAAGTGTCGGGGCGGACGGCGACGCCGCCCCGTTGATGATGAAAAATCTTCCAGCGAATTGCCGTCGCCGTCGCCAGAAAATTTCAGGTCAGTTATTCAATCTTATGTTGGACGCCATCCTGCCCGATCCGTTCAAAAAAATTATCAGACCCGGCCTCACCGGCAGACTGCCATCCGTTTCTTACCGGGATATTCCATACCCAAACAAATCCCTCTCCTCCGTGTGAACACCAAGAGGGCCTGGGGGAGGTGCCCAGTTGAGCCTTCCCTAATGAGGACTGCTAAAAAGTTAATTCAGATAAATGTTGACGGCTGCCCGCCACTATAAAAAGATTGTGGTCGCACGCCATGAGGAACCGGGGATTAGTCGGAAGCATCATTGGAAGCCGCCGCGCAAAAACAACGCGCCTTGACAGGGTGTTGTATTACCCCAAAGCCAGCAGTTCCACCGCTGAGGCCTTAAACTAGTTGAACCTGATGCGCATTTTATGAAGTCAAAATGGTTTTTGGTGATGGCGGGAATAGTTGCGGTATTCTGGAACACTCATGCTTCGCCGACGTCAATCGTCGCTTGGGGTGATAATTCATTCGGCCAGACGAATGTTCCGGCCGGCTTGACCAATGTCGTGGCGATTGCACAAGGAGGGTATCACTGTTTGGCATTGAGCAGTGACAGTACCCTGGCCGGGTGGGGATGTAATTATAATCCCCTAGACACAAATACGTATTTGGGGCAAGCGACGGTGCCTGCCGGATTAAGTAACGCAGTGGCAGTTTCGGCCGGTTATGATTGCAGCATGCTTCTTAAAAATGACGGCTCAATCATGTTCTGGGGTGACGATGGCCAGACAAATCTTCCTGACGGATTGACAAACGTTGTTGCGATCGCAGCGGGGGAGCGCCATAGCTTGGTGTTGAGACAAGACGGGGCATTGATTGCATGGGGACAAAACTTTTATGGAGAAACGAATATCCCCGCCGGTTTGACTAATGTGATGGGAATCGACGCAGGCTGCGGGTTCGACAGTGTTGCCTTAAGCAGCAACGGTTCTGTTACGGTCTGGGGGTTTAATTCTTATGGGGAAACCAGTATCCCTCCGGCGGCAACCAATATTGTGGCGGTGGCTTCGGGCTTATATCACATCATGGCACTGAGGGGGGATGGCAGAGTGGTGGCTTGGGGCTACAATGGTTATGGGCAGACGAATGTTCCAGCCAATTTAAGCAACGTCGTGGCAATTGCCGCCGGTTGGCATCACTGCCTTGCTTTGAAAAAAGACGGAACGGTTACGGCTTGGGGTTTAAACAACGCCGGACAGGCCACGGTTCCGGTTGGATTAAGTAATGTTGTCGGAATTTCCGCAAGCCGGTATCAAAGCATGGTCCTCGTCAATGATGGATCTCCTTGGATCGCACAGCAGCCGTCCAGCCAGACAGTCTTCAGCGGCATGAGCCTCACTTTTAACATTTTGGCGATCGGTACCACGAATGTGAATTATCAATGGTGTTTTAACGGCACTAATATTTTGGGTGCGACCAATGCGTCTCTTTCACTTGCAAATGTGCAAACGACAAATTCAGGTAACTACAGTGTTACTTTAAGCAATTCGGTTGGGGTGGTGATGAGCTCTAATGTCGTGCTCACGGTGGGCAATTCACTACCTATCATCAGCCAACCCGCCGCCCAAATTGCCGTGGCATTGCATAGCAACACAGTGATGACAGCCGCTTCCGCCGGTTCGCTGCCCCAATACTATCAGTGGCAATTGAATGGAACCAACCTGCTTCGTGCGACCAACTCTTTTTTGAGTCTGACCAATGCCCAGTTGACCAATGCTGGCAATTATGCAGTCATCGTCACCAATGCCTATGGTTCGATCACGGATTTGGTCGCTGCTTTGACTGTCGTAGATTTGGGTCTCGCGCTAAATGCGACAAATTTGGTTTGGATAACTGGTGGCAGCTATCCGTGGTTCCCCGAAACCAGCACCAATCATGATGGCGTGGCCGCTGCCCAAAGTGCTACTCCAACTTTCCCTCAATCCTCAGCATTGCAAACCAGTGTTACCGGACCAGGCACGCTGACGTTTTGGGCAAAGTATGCACAACAATCTGACAGCTATACATTTACAACAACTGGAAACACTCCTCAATTTGTATTCATCCCTCCCACGCAACAATGGGGACAACAGACGGTTTATTTGGGAACAGGAACCCAAACGTTACTGTGGCAATTTCAAAAATTTTCGTTTGGTAATTTCGGATTGGATGCCGTGTGGCTTGACCAGGTGAGTTTTGTTGCTGGGGCAACACCTGCCGCGATTGCATCTGTCTCACCAGCTCAAATCGTGCCTCCAGCAACCAATGTCACCTTTACGGTTTCGGCATTTGGAACCCCGCCATTATTTTATCGGTGGAATTTTAATGGAACTCCGCTCATTGGGGCGACGAACTCCTCGTTATCTTTGACCAACGTGCAATCAACCAATGCTGGCGTTTATTCCGTTATCGTAACCAACGCCTATGGAACGCCTGTCACTACGAATGTGACATTGATGGTACAAATGCCCTACTTTGACACGCCTCCTACAAACATGTTTATGAGCAGTCAGGGTTTTAACTTCCAATTGGGTGGATTGACAGGTCACGGACCAGTGATAGTTTTTGCCTCGACTGATTTGCTTGTTTGGCTGCCAATTTTCACAAATCCACCGGCGACAGGATCCTTGCACATTTTAGATACCAATGCTGTATATTTGCCATTCCGGTTTTATCGGGCTGCTGAGCAATGAGCGCACCAGCCGATCTACCACTTTTCATCTGGTCAATTCCTGTGCCGACCCGCCACATTCCCCATTGTCACCCGTCACCGGTTGTGTTAATCCATCCTACATGACCACCAAGAAAACGCTCCTGATCGCCGTGGGTTCGCTTGTCTGGGGACTCTTACCCGCCGTAGCCGGTGAATTTCCCGACAGTTGGACGTGGGACGACAATCCGGAGCAGCGTGCGAGTCACGCCGCCCTGGAAGGCAAGCCCATGCCGGCACTGTCGGTGACCGGCTGGATCAATGGCGAGGTGAAGCCCGCGGACATGAAGGGCAAGGTCGTGGTGGTGGATTTGTATGCGACGTGGTGCGGTCCCTGCATGCGCGCCATCCCGCACAACAACGAGATGCTCAAGAAATATGGGGCCAAGGGTCTGGTGGTCATAGGCGTCTGCACGAGCAGCCATGGCCAGGACGTTTTTGACAGCAACGCCAAGGAGCACAGCATCGAATATCCGGCGGCGCACGATGTGAGTCTGAAGACGGAGGCGGCCTGGGCGGTGAAGTATTATCCCACCTACGCGGTGATCGACCGCAAAGGCATCGTCCGTGCGATCGGCCTGCAACCGGACCACGTGGAAGCCGTCGTCACGAAATTGCTGGCGGAAACCGCGCCCTGACGCGGCAACTCCAACGGGCAATCTTCCCTTAAGGGCCTTGGCGCATGCCAAAAGACCATCCGTGTGCCTTGTGTTCGGCGATGCTGGCGAGTGGCTTCGACGGCACGTGTGAGCCGAAGGCGGCGCAGTTCAGCCGGGACAAGCGGATTTGTGATGCGTGCCTGGCCACGGACTTTTCATCGTCGCCGATCCCGGGTTTCCGGCGCCTGATATTTCGGTTTATCTTCTCGCTTTCAACCCTGGCTGCTTTTGGTCCGAGCGCCTTGGTCCTGCGACATTACCACATGCAGGGGTTTTCCTTTTTGCTCGGAACGGCTGCCTTGGCGGCGGCCACGGGGGCGGTGGTGGTTTTGCTATATATCTCCGGCACGTGGCTGTACCTCCGGATTGGGGAGTGCAGCTATGCCCGGCGGAAACCGGACGAGGCGCGGCGGGAGGGTGAACGGTTTTACTGCCTCGCCCTGTGGGCCGCCTTGACCAAACGAAAGGCCTTCTGCAAAAAGATGCTGACGCAGGCGAAGCGGATGGGTTTTGCCGATGCCGCCCGGCTGCAGGAATGCGGCGTTTAAAGATATCGGTGCCTGAGAGGTTTCCGTTCCACGCGGGTCGGGTAAGCTCCAGTACATCCTCTCCAGCCCAGGGCTTGATTCGCCCCATGTATAGGGGCTTGCAAACACGCCATAAGCACGCCATAGTAATGGCATGAAAACGACAATTGCACTGGATGCCTCTAACCGGGTCGTGCTTTCGCGGGAACTCCGCCGGGCGGCCGGCATTCCCCGGAGGCAAAAGCTGCTGGCCTACGCGACACCGGGGCGCATCGTTTTGGAAATGGCCGCCAATGTTTCCGGTCAGGTCGTAAAACGCGGCAAGCTGAAAGTCTGGACCGGGGCGGTTCCGGCCACGCCGATCGAGGAGGCCGTTGAACAATCCCGTCACTACAGCCGATGACCTTCCTGGACACGGGGATAATGGTCGGGGCGGTCTTGAAGTCGCATCCGGAACACGCGGTCTGCCTTGAGGTGCTGGAAGATTCCGTGCGGCCGTTCACGGACGCCCACGCCCTGGCGGAAACGTTCGCCACCCTCACGGGTTTTTACAAGGTCCCGACAGATGCGGCGACCGAGCTGACCTTGAGCCTGCGGAGTGCGGTCGCGGTGGAGGCGCTGGCGTTGGCGGATTACGAAATGGCGGTTCGCGAGGCGCGCAGCCGGGGTGTCATGGGCGGTGGGATTTATGATTCCCTGCATGCGACCTTTGCCCGTCGCAAAAAGGCGGTCCGGATCGTGACGCGCAACCCGTCACATTTTCAACACGTCGCGCCGGACATCGAAATCCTCACTCCTTAATTGGGTGCACCGCACCTTTCAGTCCTTGACCGCGTGGGCTTTCAGCGATTCCAGGTCCACGAATTCCAGCACGGAGATGTGGCACGCCTCCAACACCACCGGTGACGCGCAACCCGCCTCAAACGCCTGCGCCCAGCTCCGCACGCAAACGCACCAGCGGTCGCCGGGCGTCAGTCCGCCAAACTCATATTCGGGGCGCGGGGTGATGAGGTCGTTGCCTTGCTCTGCCAGGTAGTCGAGAAATGGCTGGGTGACCTGGCAGCACACCGTATGCAGCCCGCGATCCTCCGGTCCCGTGCGGCAATAACCATCGCGATAAAATCCGGTGACGGGCGATTGACAGCAGGATTCTAATTCTCCACCCAAAACATTTGTCGGCATAAAGTAAGTGTGCCCCAACCGCACGGGCGGTCAAGCGACGGCTTGACGGTTCGTTGCTGCCGGAGCGCGACTGTGTCCCGCGCTGGCGGGATCAGTCGCAGCAACATACAAATGTCAAATCGCACGCGAATCCGATAGCGGCGTTCTGTTCTCACCTTGCTGCGGCTGGTCTCCGACACAGGTGCGAGCCGCACTGGCAAGCGCTCCGGGGGCAGTGTCAGGATGCACCCGCTATTCGTTCAACCCTGATATTGCTCGTCGGTGACTTTCTCCAGCCAATCCACCGGTTTGCCGTTGAGACTTTCCTGGATGGCGATGTGCGTCATGGCCGTGGTCGGCGCGGCGCCATGCCAATGTTTTTCGCCCGGCGCAAAGCAGACCACATCACCGGGACGGATCTCCTCGACCGGTCCGCCTTCGCGCTGCACGCGACCACAACCGAAGGTCACGATCAGCGTCTGGCCTAGCGGATGCGTATGCCACGCCGTGCGGGCGCCGGGTTCGAAGGTCACCGCGTTGCCGGCGGCGCGGGCCGGTTCTTTGACCGGGAACAAAGGGTCGATGCGCACGGTGCCGGTGAACCAATCCGCCGGACCTTTGGTGGAGGGTTGTGAACCGCTGCGTTTGATTTCCATAATTGAATCCTATCTTTGAGTTAAAATGTTGAAACGATTTTACAACAAATGGGCGCGGTTGTCGCACGTCAATTGCTCCATTTTCGGCTCAACCCGTGGGATGAAACTTTTTTGAGGGTTAGACAGCCTTTGTCCAACCGGCGGGCGTAGGTTGGCGGGATGAAACTGCAAATGCAGGATGAAGAAGGCGGAATGAAGAAACGGATTGGCCACCGAGGCGCCTGCGTAGGGTTACCGCTGCAACGGCAGGCGATCTGGCGGCGTGCAAAGCCTTGGGAATCAAGGTTCGTCACGCCACGTCAAGCTTCGTCAAACCTTAGAATTTTTAAAAGGTCCGATGCCGGACTGGCAATTAGCGTACGGCCACCGGGCGCGCCAGTGTCCAAGCTGCAATATCCGGCGATCGAGGTTCCAGTCATCGGCCCGATCTCTGGTATGTCCATGCGCTGCGAGTTGGGACAACTCGCGCTCCGGCCAACTCGCCGAATCGGAGTTCGGCGCTCCATGCGTCAAACACTACGGCGCGACAGGCCGGCGCACTGGCTGGGAGAAGACGACCAATAACAACGATTAACAGTGAATAACAATATGAAAAACATTTGGTTTGGAATGGGCGGGGCAGGGTGCAAGGACGGGTTGGTTTGTAACTTGAGTTGCCGGGGGGCAGGTGGTAGTAAAAGCGGCTTGCATTCCATCATGCCCCCCCGCTTTTTATTGCTGACCGCCGTGTTGCTGGCTTTGGCCGTGGTCCGTCCCGCAGCCGCGACGACGTTTTATGTCAACGCGAGCAATACCCATCCCGTTGCACCCTACGAGGGGTGGGCGGCGGCGGCGACGAACATCCAGGATGCGGCGAATTATGCGGGTCCTGGCGAGACGATTCTCGTGACGAACGGGATTTACCAATATGGCGGTTCCGGTCCGAACCGGGTGATGGTCGAGACGGGTGTGACATTGCAAAGTGTGAACGGCCCGGCAGTCACGACCATCGTGGGCTATCAGATGCCGGGCACGGCCACCGGCCCTAGCGCCATCCGCTGCGTTTTTCTTTTCGATAACGCCACGCTGTCGGGTTTCACCCTGACAAACGGTGCCACGCCAACTTCGGGCGATGGCGGCGGCGTGGAATGCGGCAACGGAAGCAGTCTGGTGACGAATTGCGTGATCGTGGGCAATTGGGCCAACCTGTTTGGCGGCGGGGCGTACGAGGGAACTTTGGTGAACTGTGTCCTCAAGAGCAACTTCGGCCTGGCTGGTGGCGGTGGGGATTATGGATCAGCTTTGGTGAATTGTGTGATCCAGACGAATATAAGCCCGTCTTACGGGGGCGGCACCTATTTCAGCGTCCTGACGAACTGCGTTGTGTCGGGCAATTCCGCCCCCAACGGCAGCGGGATGGCGGATGGCAGCGCCTACAATTGCCTGTTCACCGGCAACACGAACAGCAGCGCGGCCTACCTGGCCACGCTGTACAATTGCACGCTGACGGGAAATTTCTCCCCCGGGCTGGGAACCGCCGATGGCTGCACGCTGATCAACAGCATCCTCTTTTACAATACGAACGGCTCGTATGCGGATTGCTACCAGTGCAAGCTGACGAACTGCTGCACGCCGCTGGGCAACGGGAATCCATCCTTGTCCAACAACAGCATCAGCAACGCGCCGGCCTTTGTGGACGCGGCGCACGGCAATTATCGTCTGCAGATCGGTTCGCCGGGCATGGATGGCGGCACGAATGTGCCGGCGGCAGGAACAACCGACCTGGACGGGAATCCGCGCATCGTGAACGGCACGGTGGACATGGGCGCGTATGAAATCCAGAACACGAACGTGGTGCATTATGTGTGCATGACCAATGGCACGCCGTTGTCGCCCTACACGAACTGGCTGACGGCGGCGACGAACATCCAGGACGCGATCGTGGCGGCGCAGGCGGGCGATTTCGTGGTGGTATCCAACGGCATCTACAAGGGCGGCGGCGGGATCGTGTATGGCGCGGAATCCAACCGGGTGGTGCTGAACAAAGCCGTCACTTTGCTGGGATTGTATGGTGCGCAGTCCACGGCGATCGTGGGCAGTTTTTCGGTGAACAACACGCGGTGCGTTTATGTGGGCAGCAACTCGGTGTTGAACGGCTTCACGCTGGCCAACGGGGCGACGGTGAGTTCCGGCGACGCCATCAAGGAGCAAAGCGGGGGCGGCGCGTGGTGCGAAACGGGCGGCGTGATCTCCAACTGTTTCTTCGGCGGCATGAATTTTCAGTATGCCAATAACGAGACGCCGGGCGACGGGTGCGCGGCCGCATATGAGGGCGCCGGCGTCTATGGCGGCACCATCTACAACAGCACGTTCGCGAACAACATGGTCAACCTCAATGGCGGGGCGGCGGCGGCGGCGGCGCTGGTGAATTGCCTCATCGAGACCAACCATGCGGGCGCGGCCGGGGGGATTTATCAGGGGACCGCCACCAACTGCATTTTCATCGGCAATATCAGCACGGGCGGTTCGGCGGCGGCGGGCGCGGAGTTTAGCACGCTGTATGATTGCACCGTGATCCGCAACTCGGGGTACGCGGGCGGGACATACAATTGCACCAACTACAATTGCACGCTGGCAAATAATATTGCGTCCGGCTCCGGCGGCGGCGCCTATAAGAGTGCGCTTTATAATTGCAATGTCGTCAGCAACAAGGCGGCCACTTTGGGCGGCGGCGTCTACCAAAGCACGCTGTACAGTTGCACGGTGAGCACCAACAGCGCCCCGGTAAGCGGCGGCGGTGGCGGCGATGCGAGCGTGTTTTACAATTGCACGATCACCGGCAACAGCGGCAGCGGGGCGGTCGCCAGCACGCTTTATGGCTGCTGGCTGGCGGGGAACACCAACAGCTTCGGCGGCGGCACATACAACAGCACGCTCTATGACTGTGTGCTGACCGGGAACGGCGCCGGGGCCGACGGCGGCGGGGCCGATGGCGGCGTACTGGACAACTGCACCGTGGTCGGCAACATCGCCGCGCAGGGAGGGGGCATCTATTTTGCCACAGTTTACAATACCATCAGCTATTACAACGTCTCCCTGTTCGGTGCCGCGACGAATTATGCCGGCGGCATACTGGTCAATTGCGATACGACGCCGCTGGCCGCCGGTTTCGGCAACTTCACCAACGACCCCGCCTTGGTGAACTTCGCAGCCGGCGATTTGCATCTGCAAGGCAGTTCGCCCTGCATCAACAGCGGAAATAATTTGTACGTCACGAACACGACCGACTTGGACGGCAATCCGCGCATCGCCGGCGGCACGGCGGACATCGGGGCGTACGAATATCAAACGCCGGCCTCGGTGATCTCCTACGCCTACCTGCAACTCTATGGCCTGCCCACGGATGGTTCGGCGGATTATGCGGATACGGACGGCGACGGCATGAACAACTGGCAGGAGTGGAAGGCCGGGACCGTGCCCACCAACGCGGCCTCGGTGCTGGCGATGTCGTCAGTTTCCAACAGCGTTCCTGGCGTGGCCGTGAGCTGGCAGAGCGTGGCGAACGTGACGTATTTTCTGCAACGGAGCGCCGATCTCACCGCGCCGCCGGCATTCATGGCGATCCAGAGCAATCTCGTCGGCCAGGCGGGTTCGACCACGTACAACGATACGACGGCGACGAATGGCAACAGTTATTTCTACCGCGTTGGCGTGCAGTGAGGCGAAGTGACCCGCAGGTTGCCAGGATCAGCCAGCCATCCTTCAATCCATAATTGAACCGCCCCGCCGCCTCCATTAACTTTCCCCCATGTCAAACAAAGTGCCGCCGGCAGCTGTTCCACCGGCGACACCTTCGCCGGTCGCTCCGGCTCGCAAGGCCCTTTCCCTCGAAACCGTAAAACGCTTTCTCCCGTGGCTGGTGGCGGTGGCGTTCTTCATGCAATCGCTGGATACCACGATCCTGAACACCGCCGTCCCCGCCGTGGCCAACGCGCTGGGCATCGCTCCGTTGAACATGAAGGCGGTGCTGTCCAGTTACACCTTGAGCCTGGCCGTGTTCATTCCGATCAACGGCTGGATGGCGGATCGCTTCGGCACGCGCCGCGTGTTTGCGTGGGCCATCGGCACGTTCACCTTGGGGTCGGTGATGTGCGGCATTTCCAACAGCATCCATCTGCTCGTCGCCTCGCGCATCCTGCAGGGCTTTGGCGGGGCCATGATGGTGCCCGTCGGCCGGCTCACCCTCGTGCGGGCCTTTCCGAAGTCCGAACTCATCCGCGCCATGAGCTTTGTCGCCATTCCCAGCATGGTTGGCCCCATGCTCGGTCCCGTCGCCGGCGGTTTCATCGTGGGTTATTTTCATTGGCGCGCGATTTTCCTGATCAACCTGCCGGTCGGTTTGCTCGGCCTCTGGCTGGTCTTGCGTTACCTGCCGGATTATCGCGAAGCCAAATCGCCGCCGCTCGACCTGCCGGGCTTGATCCTGTTCGGCGCGGGCATCGGCCTGCTCGCGTATGTGCTGGAAGTGTTCGGCGAACATACGTTGAGCGGGCTTGTGCTGGCCGGCCTGTTGGCCGTGTCCGCCCTGTGCCTCACTGCGTACGGCTTGCGGGCGTCACGCATTGAATTTCCGTTGCTGCGGCTGAAACTGTTCGTCATCCGCACCTTTCGCGTTTCGGTCAGCGGCAGTTTTTTCACGCGGCTCGGAGTGGGGGGAATCCCGTTTCTCTTTCCGCTGCTGTACCAGGTCGGCCTCGGCTTCACCCCCATCCAATCGGGGCTGCTCATCATGCCCCAGGCCATGGCCGCGTTGAGCCTGAAATTTTTGCTGCGAAACATTTTGCGCCGGTTCGGTTATCGCCGCGTCCTGGTGGCCAATACGCTGTTGCTCGGCCTGCTCATCCTCTCCTTCGCAACCGTTGGTGTGGGCACGCCCGTCTGGCTCATCGTGGTGCAGGCATTCTGCTTCGGCACGTTCACCTCGCTCCAATATTCCAGCATGAACACGCTCGTGTATGCGGACGTGAAGGAAGACCAGACCAGCGGTGCGAGCGCCATCACCAGCACCGTGCAGCAGATGTCCGTCAGCTTCGGCATCGCCGTGGCCTCGCTGCTCACGGCCCTGTTCGTGCCCGACCGCCATCACACCACGGCGCCGCAGATGATCCACGGCATCCATCTGGCCCTGCTCATCCTCGGCGGCTGGACCATTTTCTCCGCCCTCATTTTTCGCGAGCTGAAAAATGATGATGGCAACACCCTCAGCCTTCACAAAGCCCTCCAACACGCGGGCAGTTGACCGGGGATATGCGCAGGAATGATGGTGAAACCCGCAATGTGCAATCCGACGTTTTTATTTCACTTCAACCCAACTCGTCTTCAAATACCCCGGCTCACCCTTGCTGATCGGAAAATCCGGCGGCTGCGGCACATAATGTTGCTTTCCCATCTTCCGATTTGCCCCGCGCACGGCGGCCTCGACCGTTTCCATGAATGTCTCTGGCGGCCAGTCCGCGGCATTTGTCGAGGCCAGGAGCACGCCGCCCGGCTTGAGCACCGGCAACGCCGCGCTCACCAGGTCGCCAAAATTTTTCTCCACGCGAAACACCCCGTTCTCCTTCGATTGCGAGAACGTCGGCGGGTCCAGCACCACGGCATCGAACGCCCGGCCTTTCTTGGCGAGCCGGCGCAACCAGTCAAACGCATCGCCGTAAATGAAATCATGCTCCTCGGGCTTGAGGTTGTTGTGCGCAAAATTACGTTTACCCCATTCGAGATATTTTTTCGAGAGGTCCAGACTCGTAGTCCGCGCTCCCGCCAGCGCCGCACACACAGAAAACCCGCACGTGTAGGCGAATGTGTTTAGCACCTCGACCTTGGACGTTGAATGTTGAGCGTTGAATGTTGAATGTTCCCCGAAATTTCCCGCGATATATCCATTTAACAGCCGTCTCCGGTTATCCCGCTGATCCAGAAAGAGCCCCACCGAATACCCTTCATTAAAACTCATCTCGTACCGGACGCCGTTCTCCTGGATCACAAACCGTTCCGGCGCCGGCTCGCCCCATGCCAGCTGTGGCGATACTTCGCCTGTCTTGGACTGCCGCACGTGCCGCGACAACATCTTGTGATACGCCCCGAGCGCGGAAAACTTTTTTGCCAGGCGCGCCAGTTCCCCCGATTGCGGCGCGGTCAACGGGCCTTCGGCCTGCGACAGTAGAAAATCCCCGAGCTTTTCCACGTACCATCCCGGCCAGCCATCGCTCGCACCATGGATGATGCGAAACGCATCCGTCGCCTCCGGATCGATGATCGCCGCCCGCAACGCCAGCCGCGGCTCGCGGTCAAAATCCACCGGCACG
>DATHQS010000294.1:0-20104 GCA_035482455.1 Candidatus Acidiferrales bacterium
GCACCAATATGAATACCCTGCCCCACCAACATCTTCTGCTCGCCGCCCTCCTCTGCTGCCTCGCGACCGGCTGCGCCGCCACCCGCCACGCCCACGACGAAGCCGGCTCCCAGGTGCGCGCCAATCAGGTCGTCACCGTCGCGGATGATTTCATTGTGGATGTCTACCTGAACGGCGTCCGCGTACCCGATGAACGGCGCGAACTGCGCCAGGAGATCTTCGGCGCCACCGTCGAACGCATCAACGTGGAAGTTCACACTGGCGACTGGCTCGTCTTTCACGTCGTCAACGACCGCCTGCGCTGGGGCGGTTGCGAGTATTTTGCGGCGGCCGGCCTCCTGTCGGCCAACGAGTACGGCTTTGTCAGCGAAACCAAATCCGGCAACTGGAGCGCCTGCGACGACCCGGCCAAAACCCGCCGCTTCATCGCCGAAAAACAGTATTTCCAATCGCACAAGGCGCAGCCCATCGCGCAGCCCTGGGCGGACGGCACCCCGTGGATGAAAAAATCCGCCGGCGACGCCTGGCCCGGCGAACCCCTCTGGGGCCTCACCCGCGACACCTGGCTCAAAGTGATCGTGCGTTGATATGACAGCCGTGCCGTCGGCCGCGGAGCGACCCATGGATATTAGCCAGCTACGAAGTGGCTGGTTCGCGAGCTAAAAGGATTCGCACTGAAGGGCGACGGAACGGAACGGCGATTTTCCAAAAGTCCTTGCTGGACAAGCCTAAAACCCCGATTTAAGGTCGCACCAATGAAAGCGACCAACCTCAAAACTGTCGCTCAATTAATCTGTTAGCCAAAAAACCATACCCATGCCCATTGCGTCAAAATCATTGCGAGAACACATCAAGAATCGCGACTTGATTTCAATTCGTCGTGATAAAATTGATTCGCATTCGATACAGGCGTTTGTCCTGGCCTGTTCCAAGACCTTGATTCTGCTCCAGTATGTTCATGACTTCCGTCTTGATGGATTTATGCTACTTCGCCGGGAGGACATCACCGGGCTGAAGACAGGAAATACAAATCATTTTCAGCGGCAATTGTTGCTCACTGAGGGAGTCTTGGATCAGGTGGATTTTGCTTTCCGGGCTCCGATCCAATCATTCGACTCGTTCCTGGCCTCCCTCCCTCCCGATGAGATTGTCATCGTCGAAGACGAGGTCACGGATCCAAAAGAGTTTTTGATCGGCACAGTGTCTCATATTGCTGACGGCACCGTATCCATCCACCACTTTACCGGAGTCGGTCGGTTGGTCGAGCCACCTGCAGAGATTGCCACCACTCAGATCACCTCTTGCCAGATTCGCACGAGCTACAGTCGCTTCTATCAGCGACACTTCGAGCGCATCAAAAAAACAGTATGACCCTGACACGACTTCACCAATCTGCCTGCATCGCCACAAGCATGAAGACCAAATTCATTTTAACCCTCGCCCTCACCGCCTGCCTCCTCCCCGCCCTCGCCGAGGACCTCACCACCTTGGACGGACAAACCTACGCCGATGTCCGCGATGTCACCTTGAAACAAAACGGCCTCTTTTTCGTCACCGGCTCCGGCGCCGCGCTCAAGGGCGTCACCGTCCCCTACACCAACCTCGCCGACGGGGTGAAAACCAAATATCACTACGACCCATTCGAGATGGGCCTCATGACCGCGCGCCAGACCCCGATCGTTTATCTGAGCAAAAAAGTCGCCTTCTCGCTCGACCAGCTTGAGGCCGCCAAGGCCAGGGCGAAGGCCGAGAAAAAAATGATCGGCTTCATCATGGAATGGGACAGCATGCTCGTGCCCGCGAAACCCATGGACGGCGCCGGCAGCGACAGCGGGCTGGCCCATTTTTACGTCGCCTTCAAGGACAGCCTCGTGCTCGTCTTCGTGCGGCACGAGGATGAACTCGGCAAGGTCCCCGACGCCGTGCAGCAGGGCTTCGGCGGCCCGGAAGAAGGCGGCTTTGCGCCCAACATGGCCGTCGTCACCGCCGATTGCTCGCAGTTCATCTGCGAAATCCCCTTCGGTGGCGGCAAGGATTCCACCTGGCAGATGCGCGAAAAAGTCTTCCGCGAGAAGATCGCCGTCATCAAAAAATTCATCGCCGCGCAGGGCGGGTCAAAATAGATGCCTCTCCGATCACCGGTTTTAAACCGGGGTGAGGCGGAAGATATTAACGCAAAGGCGCAAAGCCGCCAGGGCGCAAGGGTTTTGTCAATGGGAGTGGTGATCGCAGTATTCACCGTTTGGTGCCCGGCGTCAGCCACGGCCAGGCTGAGCGAATCACCCTGTTTCCTTGGCGCCTTTGCGCCTTTGCGTTAATTCTGGACTGCATAAATTCGGCCAAAGCCTCACCGAAGCGACCGGCATAGGCCGCCTGTTTCAACCGCGGCTTCTGCCTTCCATCCCTCTTAAAGGGGGGTATGCAACGCGGCCGAAAACTGGAATACTTTACCGCTAACACCCGTCACGAAAAGGAATTCCAAAATTTCCATGCGCTACCACCCCGGCCCGCACACAGGAGACGCCCGGATAAAACCATTCTTCTCGCGCCGTCTCCTCGCGCCGCTGGCGGCCCTGGCTCTCGTCGCCGGCCTGGCCAGCACCGCCCTCGCCAGCAACATTGTGGGCTACCTGGCCAACTGGAACGGCAATCCCACCTTCGTCCAATACGGCAAATTCACGCACCTCAATTTTTCCTTCGCCGAATGCACCGCCACCGGCGGACTCACCTGCGACACCACGTATCTGGCCTCCGTTGTCTCCCATGCCCATGCCGCCGGGGTGAAGGTGCTCATCTCCGTCGGCGGCGCCTCCAATGGCGGCACCATGACCACCGCCATGCGCAACGCCCGCACGAACCTGACCGCGAACATCGAGGCGTTCGTCCAAAACTGGAATCTGGACGGCGCGGACATCGATTGGGAGGCGCCCGCGAATGCCTCGGATGGCGCGCTGTTCAACACCCTCGTGTCGACGCTCTACACGGACCTGCATCCGCAAGGAAAGCTGGTCACCGCCGCGCTGGACACCGGTGACTGGTTCGGCATGTACATCCCCGCCACCTCCTTTGCGTATCTCGACCTGCTGAACATCATGGCCTACGACACCGGCGGGGATTATTATTTTAGCAGCGGCCTCACCTATTGGACCGGGCGCGGCGTGCCCAAGGCCAAACTCATGATGGGCGTGGGTTTCTTCGGCAACCCCACCAGCGGCTCCGGTGGGGAGAAAGATTACAAGGCCATCGTCGCCGCCGATACCAACGCGCCCTATGTGGATTTCTCCAATGGCTATGGCTACAACGGCCTTCCCTCCATGGTGGCGAAGACGCAGGTCGCCAAGTCCTCTGCCGGCGGCATCATGATTTGGGAACTCTCCCAGGACACGACCGGCGGCACCTCGCTGATGAACGCGATCTACAACACCATGGTTTCAACCGGTTACGCCCCCGTTGGAAAAACCGTCAGCCTGCGCGCCCGGGCGGATACCAACTACGTTTCCGCCGCCAACGCCGGTGCCAGCGCGCTCATTGCCAATCGCACCAACGCGGGCCCGGCAGAACTGTTCAAAGTGGTGGACCTCGGCCAGCACAACATCGCCCTCCTGTCCCAGGCCAACGGAAAATATGTGACCGCCGCCAGCGCCACGAGCGCGCTGATCGCCAGCAAATCGTCTGCCGGCACGAATGAAACTTTCACTTGGCAGATCAACGCCAATGGCACCGTGTCCCTCTGGTCTCCCGCCAACAACATGTACGTCTGTGCCGACCTGAACAAAAGCATCCCGCCCAACCTGTGGGCCAACCGGGCGACGGTCGCCGGCTGGGAAAGCTATGTCGTGACCGAAGCCGTGCCGCTCGGCATCCAGTTATCCGGATCGCACGTTGTCCTGACCGTGCCGACCAGTCTTGGCCACACGTCCCAGATCGAGCGCGCCGATAGTTTGACCGCGCCCGCTTGGACACCTCTGGGCGGTTCGATGATGGGCACCGGCGCAACCATCTCCATCACCAACACGATGACCAATGCCCCGCGCTTTTTCCGGGTCAACAGCCAATAAAAGATGATGAACCTCACCCGCTCCTGGCGATTCGCCGGCACAGTCGCCGCCACGTTATGCCTGTCCTCGGCCCATTGCGCGGCCGGTCCCCAGCTCACCGCCGATGGCCTGACCAAAACGCTCGCGATCGGCGCCGCCGCCCCGGATTTTGACCTGCCCGGCGTGGATGGCAAACAACACTCGCTGAAGGACTACGCCGATGCCAAAATTTTGATGATCGTTTTCACGGCCAACCACTGCAAGACCGCCCAGGCCTACGAGGATCGCCTCAAACAGATCGTCATCGATTACCAGGACAAGGGTGTTCGCGTCGTGGCCATCGGCGCCAACGACCCACAGGCGCTCAGCCTCAGCGAAATGGTCTACTCCGACATGGGCGATTCCTTCGCCGAGATGAAAATCCGCGCGCAGGAACGGAATTTCAATTACCCGTATCTCTACGATGGCGACACGCAAACCACCGCCCGCGCCTATGGTCCCGTCGCCACGCCGCACGTCTTCATTTTCGATCAGGCCCGCAAACTTTGTTACGTCGGACGCGTTGACAATTCCGAGAACACCAACGGCGTTACCAGCCAGGACGCCCGCGCGGCGCTGGATGCGCTGCTCGCCAGCAAGCCCGTGCCGGTGGAAAAAACCCGCACCTTCGGTTGTTCCATCAAGTGGTCCGAGAAACGGGCCGCCGCCGCGCGCGAACTCGCGCAAATGGAACAGGAACCCGTCACCCTCGAGTTGGCGGACACGAACACCATCCAGGCCCTCGTGAAAAACGCCGGCCCCAAGCTGCGCCTCATCAACGTCTGGGCCACCTGGTGCGGGCCGTGCCTGCGCGAACTGCCGGACCTCGTCACCATGAACCGCATGTACCGTAACGGCGAGTTCGAGGTTATAACCATCAGCGCCGACGACCTGGACAAAAAGGACAAAGTTCTCGCCGCCCTGCAGGAAAGAAAAGTGGCCTGCCGCAATTATCTCTTCAGTTCGGCGGACAAGGACGCCCTCGGCGCAGCCCTGGATCCGGAATGGCCCGGCGGCTTTCCGTACTCCATCCTCGTCGCGCCCGGCGGCCAGATCATCCAGCGCCAGATGGGCGAGATGGATGCGATGAAACTCAAAAAGGCGATCGCCTATTTCCCGGGCCGGTGAGCGCGCAATGATGAATCCAATGAACCGAACACGTTATCTTCTCGCCGCAACCCTTCTGCTGGCCGGCTTTGCCCCGGCGGCCACCGCCCACGCCCAGGAAAAGAAACGTCTCGTCGCCTATTATTACTTTGGCGATCAATCGGAGACGCCCAAATATTCCGCCGCGCAAATCCCCTGGTCCAAATTGACGCATCTGATCCATGTGGCCGTGCAGCCGGCCAGGTCCGCGGATGGCGAAATCGAGATTTCCAAGAACGCCCTCGAGCCGGTGCTCATTCCCAAGGCGCACAAGGCCGGGGTTAAAGTTCTCGTCTGCGTCCAAGGGTCCGCGTCCGTATTCCGAAAAATTGCCGCCGATGCGACCGCCCGCAACCGCTTCGGTGCCAGTCTCAAGGCCTTTGTCGTGAAATACGGTTACGACGGCGTCGACATCGATTGGGAAGTCCCCGAAGGCCGGGCCGACGTGACCAATTGCACCGCCCTGATGCAGGCGCTCCGCGACGCCCTGCCCGCGCCCAAATATCTGCTCTCCATGGCCACGCCTTCAACCCCCGGCGGCTGGGGCGAATACGACTTTCAAGGCCTGACCCCGATCCTGGATTTCTACAATGTCATGACCTACGATTTTCACGGGCCCTGGACAAAATTAACCGGCCACAATTCCCCGCTGTTCACCAGTGACGCCGAACGGACCGGCAGCCTGGACCAGAGCGTGGACCTTTACCTGAACAAGTTCGGCGTGCCGCCCGGCAAGATCAACCTCGGCACGGCGTTTTACGGGTACGAATTCCCGGCGGCCGCCATTTCCACCGAATGGAATCCCGCGCGAAAAACCATCAGCCGGAACTACGGCCCCTACATCAAGCAGCGCGTGGACCGCGATGGCTGGACCCGCCGGTTCGATCCCATTGCGATGGCCCCTTACCTCGTCCATGAAGCGGATCCGCCAGGTTTCATCACCTATGACGACCCCCAATCCACCGCCCGAAAAGTGACCTATGCCCTGCAACTGCGCGATCTCGGCGGCGTTTTCATGTGGGAACTGTCCGCCGACTACGACGGCAAAAAACAGGATCTCCTGGACGCCATGTACCAATCATTCCAACACGCCACCAAGGACCGGCTGCCATCAACCCGCTAGGGCGGCGGCAACTCGGGCATCGGGTTCACCTTTGATTTTACGGCAATAAATTGACCCGCAACCGGATGCGCCAATCACTATTTGACTTGCTTGTTTTTGGCATCAGTGTTTATAATGTCCGGTTTTTTGAGGGCAAATGAATTGCCTTCAATGATGAAAGGAAGTCTATGCACGTCGTACTATTAACGCCGATGCTCGCGGATGCCTTGGGCGGCCCCTACGCGGGCATTTTCCTGGTTGTACTGTCCCTTGCAGCCCTGTTTCGCAGCCGCTGAC
Source organism: Candidatus Acidiferrales bacterium (assembly GCA_035482455.1). GTDB lineage: Bacteria > Verrucomicrobiota > Verrucomicrobiia > Limisphaerales > UBA11358 > UBA11358. The sequence continues at coordinate 6,622 of DATHQS010000294.1, forward strand.
CATCGCCACTCTCCGGTCGGTTGATCGGACGGGTGTTAAATAATTTATTTAAGAAGAGACCGGCACCGTCTTGGTGCGCGCGCCTCACCAGATGGGTTTCATCATCGATGCTCCGGCCTAGCCGCGGCGAATGTCAGGTGCTTGTACCAAAAGAATTCCCCACCCAGACCCCAGATGCCAGACGCCAGACCCTTAAATGCCAAACCCCATGCAACCAAAACCTGTTTTCGCGCCTCATACCCTTGCGAGTGAGGTAATAAAAGATTTTCCGCTGACTTTTTGTCCAAATGCTATACATTCGGTCTATGGCCAAGCCGCCGCTTATATTAGTGTCACCGAGCATCGAGAGGCGCGGGGTGGAATTTCACGACATGTCCGCCAGCCTTTCCGTGCGTTACAATAACGCCATCCTTGAGGCCGGCGGCATTCCGGTCACGGCCCCCACGACCACTGACCGCGCCCTGCTGGCCGAATGCGTCCGCCGCACCGATGGTGTGCTCTTGACCGGCGGCGATGACATCAATCCCGCGCTGTACGACAAAAAGTTGCCGCGCAAGATACTCAAGACCGTCGAACAGACCCCGGACAGCGGCGCGCGCGATTCCCGCGAGCTGGTGCTCATCAAGGAGATTTTCCGGCAGCATAAGCCCGTTCTGGCCATCTGCCGCGGCCATCAGATGTTGAACGTGGCCTTCGGGGCCAGGCTCATGGCAGACATTGCGCAGCAGCACAAGACACCGATTAATCATCGCCGGATGGACAAGCCGCTCGAATTGGTGCACGAAGTGACGTTGACACCCGGCTCATTAGTGTCCAAAATTTGTAAAACTTCGGTTTTGGGTGTAAATAGCACCCATCATCAGGCGGTTTTGCGGCCGGCCGCGCCCTTCGAGGCGACTGGCGTGAGCAGCGACGGGATTGTGGAAGTGATGGAGCTGAAAAAGAAATCGTTGCCGTTCTTTTTAAGCGTGCAGTTTCATCCGGAGCGGCTGGTGCAGTTGCACGCCCGGTACCGGGCGATTTTTCAGAAGTTTGTCGAAGCCTGCGGAAAAAAATAAAAACGAATCATGAAAGGTAAAATTCTCATCGTGGATGATGAACCGGAGTTGCGCATGCTGCTCAAGTCCATCCTCGAAACCGATTTCTCCGTCACCGACGCCGACTCCGGCGCGACGCTCCTGAAAAAATTTTCCGAGGACGCGCCCGACGTGATCCTGCTCGACCTCAAGCTCCCGGACGCCAACGGCCTCGACCTCCTGCCCCAGATCAAGAAGAACTGGCCGGACACCGAGGTCATCGTCTTGACCGGCGAGGCAACGTTTGAAGCCGCCGTGCAGGCGACCAAGCGTGGCGCCTATCATTTCATCAACAAGCCCTTCGACACGCAGGCGCTGCAGGTCACCATCGATCGCGCCATCGAGAACCGCCAGCAGAAGGAAGAAAACAATTCCCTCCGCCGCGCCATCTCCACGATGAGCGGCGGCTCCGCGCCGGTCTTCCAGAGCGCCGCCTTGCAGGCCGTCGTCCGCACCATCGAACGCGTCGCGCCGAGCGACGTCGCCATCCTCATCACCGGCGAGAGCGGTTCCGGCAAGGAAGTCATCGCCGACCTCATCCACAGCCTGAGCCTGCGCGCCAAGAACCGCATCATCAAGGTCAACTGCGCCGCCCTGCCCCGCGAGCTGATCGAGAGCGAATTGTTCGGTTCCAAGAAAGGCTCGTTCACCGGCGCCACCGCCGACCGCGAAGGCCTCTTCCGCCAGGCCGAGGGCGGCACGCTGTTCCTCGACGAAATTTCCGAGATGCCCATCGACACGCAAAGCAAGCTGCTCCGCGTGTTGCAGGACCAGGAAGTGCGCCCCGTCGGCAGCACCACCAGCTTCAAGACCAACTGCCGCATCATCGCCGCCACCAACCGCAAGCCCGAGGACGCCATCAAGGACGGCAAGATGCGCGAGGACTTGTTCTACCGCATCAGCGCCATCTCCGTGCACCTCCCGCCACTCCGCGAGCGCCGCGATGACATCATGCCGCTGGCGAACGTGTTCCTGAAACGCTTCAGCGCGCAGGCCAACCGCGTGTTGCGCGGGTTCTCCGCGCAGGCCGTCGAGCGCCTCACCAGTTTTGAATGGCCCGGCAACGTGCGCCAGTTGCAGAACGAGATCCAGCGCGCGGTGCTCCTTTCCGAAGGCCCCGAGGTGAACGTCACCGACCTCTCCATCAGCGACGTGAAGTTCATCCCCACCGAGGGCCACGACACCGCCTTCACGCTCCTCGAGGGTGTCGAGCGCAATGCCATCATCCAGATGCTCAAGGAAACCGGCGGCAACAAGCTCGAGACCGCCAAGCGCCTCGGCATCGGCCGCCAGACCCTCTACAACAAGATCAAGGGTTACGGGATCGACACCTGATTACGCGGACCACTGCGTAACTGACGCGGATACTCGCGCAGATTTTTGAACAGCAACGGGGGCGGGATGTCTGTGTCTCTAAGACACCCGCCTGCACGCATTGGGGCATTGCGCATGCATGAAAGCACCCATCTCTAAATCGGCGCTGGCCATCGTGGTGGTCGGCATCATTTTTATCGCCGGCCTCATCGAGATGCGGTTGCATCCCCGCAAGCAGTCCACGCCCGCTACCCCGTCCGACGTCGTGGAAAAAACCGCCGTTCCGACCACCGCGCCTGCACCCAAACCCACTCCGCCCAAGCCCGCCGTCAGCACTGGCGCGGTAAATACATCACTTGCCGTCATCCCCATCTCGCTCACCAACGTCATCATCGAATCGGAGATCAATGTGGATGCCGCCATGAAAGCCCTGCCCGCCGGCACGCAGGTCTATGGCGGCATCGAATTCTGGCTGCAAGGGGCGGTGCAACTTCAGAGCCAGACGACGCGCGATGACCAGCACAAAAAATTCCGCACCAGCATCGTGGTGCCGCTCACGGAAACGAACTTCGCGGACGGCGCGCCCGTCGTCACGGAGCGCGGCAAAAACATCGCCAGCCTCTACCTCCTCGCCGGCACCCGTTTCGGTTCGGTCACCGACGGCGAAAAATTTGCTGATCTCGTCTGGCATTATGCCGACGGCACCCGGCAGCAAAGCGCCCTTGAGTACGACGTCCATCTGCGCGACTGGGCGCGCAAGCCCTATGAATCTCCGGTGCAACTGCCAAACGCGCTCACCCGCGTCGCGTGGCAGGGTCCGCATCCCACGCGCAAGGACCGCACCCTCCGCCTCTATCGCGTGGCCTTCGTGAATCCGCACCCGGAAAAAATCATCGCGTCCGTCGAGTTCGCGAGCGCGCTGGCCCGGCCGTCGCTGTTCGTCTGCGCCCTCACCCTGGACCCGCTCATGCCCGGCGCGCGCCCGGACAATCTGACTTCCGATGAGATGGCCGATCCCGAATTGAACGGCCAGTTGCAGCTTTACGTGCAGGATGACGCCGGCCATCCGCTGCCCAACGCGCAGGTCAGCGCCATTTCGCACAGCCCCCCCGCCGGCTCCGTCACGCAGAAATTCACCACCGACAACAACGGCTCCGCGCTGGTGAAGTTTCCCGATACCGGCCTGGAAACCCTTGAAGTCAGCGCCGTCCACGATGATTTCAGCGGACGCAAAATGCTCTGGGACCTGAAGACTGGCGACACCGTGCCCGCCAGCTACACCTTGAAACTTTCCGGCGAAGTGAAGATCGGCGGCCTCGTGGTGGATGAACAGGAGGCGCCCATCCCGGGTGTGAGCATCAACCTCTACCGGTTCTGGACCGGCGAGGACGGCAATCCCAATCGGAAGGGCGAACAGGCGAATTTTCCCAATATGAACGTCAGCACTGATGGCACGGGCCGCTGGGAGGCGAAAGGGCTGCCATCCAACCTCCTCGACCACATCAGTGTTGAAGCCAAACACCCGGACTATGTCGGCCAACAGATCAACGCCGGCAGTGCCTCGGAAAAGGCGCTGCGCACGGAAACCTACAAGATGATTCTGAAGCGCGGCCTCGAGGTGACCGGCCGGGTGTTGGATGACTCCGGCAATCCCGTTTCCGGCGCGACGGTGTTCGCCGGTGGACGCTACTACAGCGAGCGCCAGCAGATGAATACCGGCGACGACGGGCAATTTCATTTCAACAAGATGACCGAAGGCACGATGGAATTCAGCGTCACCGCCAAGGGACGCCTGCCCGGGGTGAAATCCGTCTCTGTGAAACCGGGCATGGATGAGATCGTTTTCCGGCTCGGCCCCGGCAAAGTCATCCAAGGCACCGTGCAAAACGCGGCGGGCGAACCGCTCGCCGGCACGCGCATCGATTTGGAGGATGCGAATGGCGGAGTCGCCCAGTCCTATGAATTTTACGCGACGACCGGCAGCGATGGACGTTTCACGTGGGACGGCGCGCCGGATGAACCCGTGCATTTTTATTTTTATCACGCCGGCTACGAGCAAAAGCGCGGCGTCTTGCTCAAAACCGATTCCGACAACACCGTCGTCCTGCAAAAGTCCCGCACCGTCCAGGGCCAGGTGGTGGATGCGGACACCGGCAATCCCATCACAAAATTCCGGGTGGGCGTCGGTCGCGATCCGCAAAATTTTGGCGGCACTTTTAACGCCGATTACCCGGGCATGAAAGATTACTCCGACGCGAACGGCGCATTTACCCTTCAATTGGATGAGGAATATGACACATACATCGACGCCATGGCCGATGATTACGCCGAGTCCGGTCAAGCCCTGCCGGCCGCGCAAAATGACACGGTCCAGGTCACGCTGAAATTGAAACAAAGCCCCGCCCTGCGCGGCGTGGTGGTCTCGCCCGCCGGCCAGCCGTTGCCGGGTGTCTCGGTCGCGCTGCTCAAGTCGAGCCCGCATGGCGGCGCCGGTGGCCTGAGTCTCTCCGGCACCAAATTGCGCTCCTATAATCAGAACTCAAAAGTTTCCGTCACCGACGATGAAGGCAAATTCGTTTTACCCTCCCCGCCGGAGGGCGCCACGGTGCTCGCGGTCGGCGAGGCCGGCTTTGCGAATGTGCCGGTGGATCAGGTCCGGCAAAATTCCGATGTCGTCCTGCTGCCATTCGGCCGCATCGAGGGGATATTGAAGATTGGCGGCCAGCCGGGCGCAGGCAAGGATTTGATGCTTATGCTCGGCATTTCCGGTATCGGCACCGACTGGGACAGTTACAAGCAGACGACCGATGACCAGGGGCGCTTCACGATGGAACACGTGCCGCCCGGGGACGTGCAGATTTCCCGGGTGATCGCCACCTCCCCAAACTCCTCGATGTATAGCGACGCCACCTCCGTGACTGTGCAACCCGGTGAAACCGCCCAGGTCACCCTCGGCGACAAAGGCGCGGTGTTGACGGGCCAGATCCGTTATCAAGTGCAACCGACCAACGATACTGGCGCAAATCTGGAAGGCCGCGTGTCCCAACCGCTGCCGCCGCACGCAAAATTCAATTCACCGGCGGAGGCCCAGGCCTATTACAGTTCGCCCGAATGGAAGGCCCTGATGAAGCAGCAAAAAAATTACACTGCGGAAATCCACCCGGACGGCTCGTTCGAGGTGGACGACGTGGTGCCGGGCACCTATTCAATGAATGCCGATGCACGGGTCGGGGGCCAGCGGCCCTGGGAACATCAACCCTTCGCGCAAGGCTCGACGACCATCACCGTGCCGGATTCCTTCGACCCCACCACGCCGATCGACATCGGCGAAGTCGTGCTCCAGCCCGTCACATCACATTAGCGGAGCACCGGGACCGCCGACCTCTGGCCGGCGAGTTGATATTAGAGCATAAAACCACGGCAGGCTTCTGCTCCGCCGTTCCCGAATTTTAAGCAACGGCTCAACGGCTGTTCCCAGCCTGTCGCGCCGTAGCGCAGCGAAGGCGGACGGGAGGGTCAGGGTGAGGGAGAACGCGTCAACTCAACCGCTCGGCATCATTTACCAATCGGCTGTTCTGATCCCGCTCAAAGCTTTTTCAGCTCCGTGCCCGCCAGTTGGATCAGCGGCCGGATGGTCGGGGCGCTGAATTCAAACTTGCAGCCGGCGGCGGCGAACAGTTCCGGCAACGGTCGCGAACCGCCCAGCGCGAGCGCTTTTTTGTAATCGCTCAGCGCCTTCACCTTGTCCTGCCGGGAATTCGCCCACACATGCAACGCCCCAAGCTGCGCGATGCCGTATTCCACGTAATAGAACGGATACAAAAAGATGTGGAGCTGCCGCTGCCACGAGCAGGCACGCGCCGCCTCGTGTCCGGAATAATCCACATCGCCGCCGAAACGGTCCAGCAGCTTGAGATATGCCGCTTTGCGCTCGGCGCGGGTATGGCCCGGATGCCGGTAGATCCAATGCTGAAACGCATCCACCACGGCCGGCTAGGGAAGCCAACTACGTAAAAACAGAAATACACCGTCAATGCCAGCAACAAACACCCATTTTGGGCGCCCCCCCATCTATAGATGTAAACCCGTGCTTTCTAACCACCGCCAAGCCCTCGCTTGTTGTGGGACGCGCTAAAAATCGAACTGCTCTTTTCCTCATCAGATTTCCACAAAAGTTGTGAAGGTGAGCGAGTGTATATCCATGCGCCATTCTGCCGCCATTCCCCAATACGATTGCAATGTAGCATGTTTCGGCCCTGTGAAAAACGCCGGCAATATCCTCGGTCCCTATTTCAACTCCGGTGAGATGGCCGCGCTGTATCGAGCTTGCGGCTGACTTCTTGAGCGGATAAACAACAAAAAATCCGATGATATCGCCTTTGTTGGATTTAAGAATTTGAAATGCATTTGGACATTTTTTGAGGTTAACTATCAGTAATTGCAGGTCTGCAATAGGAGGCGACATGCGCCGGGCTATGATGGCATGCGCCTCTCTTAAATCGGGTTCATCCATCACTTGAAGATTACACGGGCCAATCTGGTCCACACCCCGCACAATAACTTTTGCAATTATTTTTTCGGTGGGTCCCTTTAATAAAAAACACATCCATGCAAAGATGCTTGCAATTAATAGTATGACACCACAAAAGCCAATCATTTGAATCGTCGATACGGAGATAAAGGGCAGTCCTGAATGAATGCCGTCGGCGTATTCCTTTTGGAACAAAATGGCAATGGCACCCGCCACAGCAACAACAACTAGCAGCTTTTCCCGGATGACGGAGGAATTCATGGTTGTAGCATGGGCAAAAAATTAAGCCCTTTTGTGATCTCCATGTCAACCAGCTTGTTTAGCATGCCATAAAGCCTGCTGCCGTAACGTTGATTCAAATAAACTTCGGCCAAAGACAAGATCTCAGGAATTTCGGCACTTGCCAGAAAAGATATGTCCTGTTCGCCGTAAAATCCATAATTGAACGGATTAGTGGCGTCAATCCTGTATCCAAGGCATTCCAAAAGCTGGTGCTTGTCACCTGTAACCCCGAAACAGGTTCGCATCCCGTTTCTTGAAGCCAGTAACAATTTATACACCTCAATCATGGTACCGACCCCGGCCCCTTGATAATCAGGCCATACCGCCAGTCCATTGGTCTCACAAGAGGTCTGTTCGGCAAACGGCAGTCGTCTGTAGGTGCGCGCCCTGGTTCCAATGGGACAAGTGCCGGGTATCAAACGCCCGGTTCCAATGCACCGGCCATCAAGGCGTGCAATTACTGAATATGAATGTTTATACCATTCATCAAATGGAAAATCTTCGCTGTCCTTCCCAATGGTGGGGAATCCACAGATTAAAAGCGGTTCTATGTCACGTAAATCGTGCCATGTTCGTGCCAGATGCAGTTCGGTTTTATATAAATCAATCCGGGGTTTCTGAATATCTTTTATCATCACCGGTTTAGATATGTATCATCATGGCGACAGGCAAATCAGCACTTGCTTACTGCCTTGTATGTCAGCTCAATCAACGGTTTGATCGTCACCGCATCAAACGTGAAGCTGCAACCGGCCGTATGAAACAATTCTGGCAGCGGACGCGAGCCGCCCAACGCCAGCGCTCTTTTGTAATCGTTCAGCGCCTTCGCCTTGTTTGCCTTGGAATTGGCCCACACCTGCAACGCTCCCAGCTGCGCGATTCCATATTCGATATAATAGAATGGATACAGAAAAAAATGCAATTGCCGATGCCACGAACACGTACGCGCTTCTTCGTAGCCAGAAAAATCCACTTCACCACCAAAGCGATTCATCAATTCCAAGTACGCCGCCTTGCGTTCGGCGCGGGTGTGGCCCGGATGCCGGTAGATCCAATGTTGAAACGCATCCACCACCGCCATCCACGGGAAGAAGCCGATGATCCCCTCCAGGTGCGTCTTGCGCGCGCGGTTCGCCTCGGCCGCCGGATAAAACTCCTCCAGAAATTCATTACCCAAAAGCTCCATCGCCATCGAAGCGACTTCACAAAACTCGGTTGGCACGCCGCGATATGCGTATAAATCCTCTTCGTACGTCGCCTGCGCGTGGAACGCGTGGCCAGCCTCGTGCAAAATCGTCTCCACGTCGCGCTGCACGCCGATGGCGTTCATGAAGATGAACGGCACGCGCGCCTCCGAGAGCGTGGACTGGTAACCGCCCGGCGCCTTGCCCTTGCGGTTGTCCAGGTCCAGCAGCTTCATGTCCTGCATCTGCTGGAATCCTTCCGCCAGCCCGCGGTCGAGGCGGTTGAAAATATTTTGCGTGCGTTCCACCATCTCATCCACGTTGACGAACGGCTTCAACGGCTGGCGGTTGTGCGGATCCACGGCCAGGTCCCACGGGCGCAGAGCCGGCAATTTCATCTGCGCGCGGCGTTCCGCCTGGATCTCCCGCACGGCGGGCATGATCTCGCTTTCGATCGCATCATGAAATTTCACACAGTCGGCCGGCGTATAATCGAAGCGGCATTTCTGGCGGAAGATGTATTCGAGGTAATTGTCAAAGCCCGCGTTCCGCGCGATCTGCGTGCGCAGCTTGACCAGCTCGTCAAAGATTTCATCGCACTTGTCCTCGTCCTGCAAACGGCGCTTGGCGACCAGCTCCCACGCCTCCTGGCGCAGCGCCCGGTCGGGCTCTTCGAGGAAACGCCCCATCTGCACCAGTGTTTTTTCTTCGCCGCGAAAAACCACCGTCTGCGCGCCGATAAGCTTTTGATACTGCTGCCCCAGCTTGGCCTCCTCGGTCTCCAGCGCCACGTTTTCCGGGCGGAACAGTTCCACGTGGTTCGCCACATCGCGGTCAAAGACCTCATACCGCGCCTTCGGCAGCTGTTTGCGCTGCGGATGCGCCACGTACAATTTCTCCAGTTCAAACTGCCGCGGCTTGAGCTGCGGCTCCACGTTCTCGATGAAATGCAGGTACGCCTGCTCCGCCTCGGCATTGTCCGTGTGACAGGTCATGGCGATGTTCCGGCGGGAGGCTTCCTCGTCCAGCGCGGCGTTCAGCTCGCTCCAGTCCAGCAACCACTCTTCCAGGTCCGCCACCGATTTGGCCTGACCCACGCGCGTTTCCAGCTGGTCAAACAATGGCGCGATCTGCGCCCAGTCGCCCAGGTCAATGGTGGTCGGGACAAACGTGCGCGGTTTCGCGGGGGCGATCTTTCCAAACGGCAACAAATTCATGCAAGCAGTTTAGCGAAACTTGGCGCGGAGAAAAATTTTAATTTGCACCACCAAAGAATTGCTCGGTTTAACCTGCGGGTTACTTTGGGCGGCATCATTTAGTAAAATTCAAATACCGAATCAGTTAGCTTGCTCGGTTTGAGATTGATTGTTCCTAATAAATCAGCAGCAACACACTTGTCTGAATTTGTGAGTTGTTGATAAACCAAATAGTAAGCCGGCGTGTCGCGCGCGCCTGTCCTATGCATACCAAAAACATAAACGACCACGTAAGGTGTCTTGTTGCTGAAAGCATAAACATCTACTTGGCGCGGCTTCAAATTGGAAAAAATTTTGCAGGGTTCAGGATATTTATCAAATTTATCTCCAAGGCTTGTAAACCATTGGCTCTGCTCGTTTGTCCGAGAATACGAAATCAGGAAATCACACTCTGACTTGAATTCATTCCAACCGCCATGAGCCTCAATATTGGTGAAAACAACCGCCCGTTGGGTGCGACGCTCCACCCAATCTGGTGGCCAATGCCTGATGACTGATCTTATAGTGGGCAAAGACACAATAAAACAAACGACTAGCAATCCTAGCGGTATCCAAAAAGGAAAACCGGGTCGCAATTTTTGATTTTTTGAGGAATCTGCCATGCACATGATGACGTGTGCCCCGCCTTATTCCTTCGTCAGCACCTTTTCTAGCAGTGAATCCAGCCGTTTGAGCATCGCGCGCGGATCTTCCAGCAGACCGGCGGCCACGCGCGCGTTGTCGAGGATCTGCTCGGCCACGCTGCCCGCGAGCGCGGCGTCCTTCGACCGCATCGCCTCGAGGCGCGCCATGATCGGATGCGCCGGGTTGATCTCAAAATCCTGCTTCGCGGGCGGCAAATCCGGGCCGTCCTGCTTCATGGCCTTCATCATGCGCCGCATGCTGGCCGTCATGAACTTGTCCGAATCCACGACCACGGCGGGGCTGTCCACCAGCCGCTGCGAGACACGCACTTCATTCACTTTGTCGCCGAGCGTTTCCTTGAGCCATTGCGTGAGCGACTTGGAAGCTTCCTCGGATAACGCGCCTTCCTTCTTGGCGCTGAGGTTCAAATCCGCCTTCTCCGCCAGCTTGAGCGTCTTGCCGTCGAAGGTGTGCAGATGCTCCATCACAAATTCATCCCACGCGTCGTAGAGGAACAGCACTTCCCATTTGCGTTCCTTGAACACCTCGAAATACGGGCTCGCCTCCGCCGCCGCGCGGTTCGCCGCCAGCAGGCAATAGATCTCCTTCTGATCGCTCGGCATGCGGCTCACATAATCCGCCAGCGACGTGAGCTTGCCCGCATCCATCGTGGAGGATTCGTAGCGCAGCAGTTTCCCCAACGCCTCCTTGTGCGTGAAATCGGTTACCACGCCTTCCTTCAGAAAGCGGTTATATTCGCCGTAAAACTTCTCGTACGCCGCAGCCTCCTTGACCGATTGTTCGTCGAGAAATTTCAGGAAGCGGCTCGTCAGCACCTTGTTCAGCTTCTGCATGAGCGAGGTGTCCTGCATCGTCTCGCGCGAAATGTTCAGAGGCAAATCCTCGCTGTCCACCACGCCCTTGAGGAAGCGCAGCCATTCCGGGAACAGGCCCTTCGCCTTGGCCTGGATCAGCACCTTGCGGCAATACAGGTTCACTTCGGAATCGATACGGCCCATGCCCAGCGTCTCGAAATTGCGCGACGGCACGAACAGCAGCGCCTGGATGGCCAGCGGAGCATCCGCGGAAAAATGCAGGCGGAACAGCGGCTGGTCGTGGTCGTGGCCGATGAACGTGTAAAACTCGTTGTACTCCTCTTCCTTGATCTCGTTCTTGTTCCGCGCCCAGATGGCCTGCACCGTGTTGAGCCGCTTCGTGTTTAGCTCGATCGGAAACGGCACAAAACTCGAATACCGCTGGATGATGCGCTCCACCGTGCTTTCCGTTGCAAAATCCTTCGCGTCGTCCTTCAGTTCCAGCGTGATCTTGATGCCGCGCGGCAGGTCGGCGGCGGGCGCGATCTCGTAGCCGCCCATGCCTTCGCTCGTCCATTGCCACCCCTGCTCCTCCGGCGCAAACGAACGGCTCAGCACCGTCACTTTTTTCGCCACCATGAACGCGGAATAAAAACCCACGCCGAACTGCCCGATCAGCCCCACATCCGGCTTCTTGTCCTCCGCGAGCTGTTTTAAAAACGCCTTCGTGCCCGAGTGCGCGATGGTGCCGAGGTTCTCCACCAGTTCGCCATGCGTCATGCCCAGGCCGGTGTCCGTGATGGTGATGGTGCCCGCCTTGTCATCTGTGACGATGGCGATGGACGGCGCGATCTCGGACTGCAGGACCGGCTTGCCGGAAGATTGCATGAAGCGCAACTTCTCGCACGCGTCCGCGCCGTTGGAGATCAGCTCGCGGATGAATATCTCTTTGTCCGTGTACAGCGAATGGATGACGATGTTCAGCAACTGCTGAATCTCCGCCTGAAAATGATGGGTCTCGGCTTTGCTCATAAATTAAGGGCTGTTTTGATAATCCAAGACGGTTTCGCCGTCAAGAGGGCAGGTTAAATCAAACATGACTGTCCAGACGACAACCAAATGTATTTAAGCTGGTAGGGCGCGTCGCTCCGCGCGCGCCGTCGTGGCAAAACAGGGCAGATTGAACAAATTGAGGAATACGCATGGGATTTGGTTAGTAATCGGCGGGTTGGGATAATCAGCAAGTCTCGGTTGCAATCGCGGCGCGCGCGGAGCGACGCGCCCTACCTGGATTGCGGTCATGCGGATGATCTTAAAAAAAATGTTCCGCCTGACCAATTAACCGATACGGGTTCCCGAGAACACTGCAACTTCCGAACCTTCCGCCAAAAAAGCCGAGGCAGGCGGGCGGCCCAGGACCTCCCCGAACTGCGGACCATACAATCCCACCGCGTCGCCCTGAAACTCGGCGGCCTGCGATTCCCATACCCGCCAGCGCGGATGTTCCACGCGATACTCCATCGTCGTGCCTTCGCGCTGCCGCGCATAACCACAATAATGTTCGGTGATAAATTCCGGTTCCGACCCCGCCACCAATGGTTTGGCCTCGCCTTGCGTCTCAACTTTCAGGTGGTTTTGCCGCCCGTTGAACTGCCAGAAATACGCCGCTGATTTAATGGCGTCACCGGCCCTCTCAATCCGGTGCGACATCGGCAGCGCAACATAGTTTTCGTTGTAAAATTTCCGCGCCACAAAAGCGATGGCCGCCTTGGGCACCAGTTCTTTGATGAAAACCACCCCGCGCCGCCAGCCGTCCTCCGCCTTCCGCCGCACATAGAAACGCAGATTCAATTCTTCAAAGTTCTGGTGAAACGGAATCGGAATCCCCCGGACCCGCGTGTTCAGAAATAAAAACCCGACCAGGCTCACATAGTTTTTCCCGCTCCAAACATCCAACTCCGTGCCTGCGGGAACGAAGGGCTTCAGAATGGCCGCATCCACCTCATAATTGAGCATCGCCAGATGCCGCCATTCGGCGGTCAGAAAAACTGGCATTTCATTTTGGATCATAGAAAGCGCCAAATAATCCTGTTCAACCGTTTCTTTTCACGACGATGCCGATAAACCGCCATTTCTTTAAAAACTCGTCGTAGGACATGCGGCCAAGTCCGCCAAGCGGATCGCCCACGACCACTTCCGAATCTGTGACCTCCAGCACCGTCACCCAGTGGTCCACCATGAAACCGTATTTGACCACCGCCAGCGTCAGTCCGGCTTGTTTCAGTTCAGCGATGTTTTTGAAGGCGCGGCATTCCACCCTCAACCCGTCCTTGCCATATTCCTTTTGCATGGCATCGGCCAACAAGTCCGTGGGTGTTCCTTCCTGAAAACTGGTGCACGA
>DATHQS010000295.1:0-22500 GCA_035482455.1 Candidatus Acidiferrales bacterium
TTCACTTTCCAGCGCGTCGTCCAGTTTGCAGCTCGGCTTGCCCTGGAAAAACTGCTGGGCCGCCCCGTTTTCCATGTTCATGTCCACCAGCAGCACGCGGCCGTCACCGGTTTCCGAAAGCGACGATGCCAGCCCCGCCGCGATGGTGCTGACCCCCGCGCCCTTGTGGGTGCTGGTCACGGCGACCAGCTTCGGTTTGCGTGTGAGGTTGATGGATTCAAAGTAAACCACCAGCCGGTCCCGCAGCGCGTCGTAATAGGAATCAAAACGCCGGTTTACCTCCCACGACATGACTTCGAGCGGGCTTTCCTTTACTGCCACCGCGCCACCGGCCGGAGCCGCCCCGTTCGCGTAGCCCAGCTGTTTGCGCACCGGCGCGCCGAGCGCCTTGCGGTTCCCCTGGTTCAGGTCCGGAATGGAAAGGAAGAATGGAATCTTCAGCTTCGTCTGCACCTCGATCGGGCGCTTGATGGTGCGGTCGAAATAGAACTCGATCAGAAAAGCCAGGGCGAGCCCTAACAGAAAGCCCCCGACAATCAACGTGCCGATGTTCTTGTAAAACTTTTTGAAATCGCGGAACGGCGGCGTCGGATCCTGGATGACGGAAATATTTTGGTTCAACTGCCCCGGGCCCAGCACTTCGTCGATCTGCTTGACTTCCAACTGGTGGTTGAAGTTTTCAATGTAACTTTCCTTGATTTGTTTCCTGCGTAACAGGTCGTTGATCTTCATCTCGGCATCACTCATCTTCGCGGCCTCCGCCTGGATCTGGGCCAGTTGGGCGTGCAGCGTCTTGATGCGCATAGGCAGGGAATTCACCTGGGCTGACGTGGCGGCGGCCGAAGCAGCGGGCGAAGCCGTTCCCGCAGCCATCGCGGAAAAATCCAGGGTGCCCAAGGCCGGGCATTGTTGCTCGAGAGAATTCTTAAGCGTGACCGCCACCACCATTTGCTCGCGACCTTCGATCACCAGCTTGTTGCTTTCTGTGAACCCCTGTGAGGCATAGTCAGTCAGGTGCCTCTGGATGGAATCTATCCGCGTACAGGCCGCCTTGTAACGGACCATGAGGTCGTCCGGAATCTTCTGATCCGCAACCGTTGCGTTGGTTGTAAACAGGCGCGACACCCCGTTCGAATCCATCGTGCTGGCCTGATACTCGGCCAGGTCCGCCTCCGCCTTGAATAAATCACGGCGCACGGCGGTGGTCTCCTCGGAATACGCCTTTTCGGAGGCGGCAATGTCGATGATGCCGGCATTGGTCTTCGCCTGCCTTAACTCTTCATCGATCTGTGAAATCTGCGTCCGCAGGTCGGCCGTCCGTTCCATGAGAAAATCATCCGTGATGGCGGCGGCCTTGTGGACTTTTGCGTGCTTTTCACGATAGGCCTCGATGATCGCCCACAAGACCGGTTGCACTATGGCGTGGTCAGGGTGGTTGAATATGATTTGGATGACCGTGCTGTCACGGGACGGCACCACTTTGACACCGGAACTGACAACCCCGGCAGCCCGGACCATCTCATTGCCACCACCAACCTGGGCCAGAATTTTGTCCGGGCCGACGTTGGTGGAGACCTGTTCATAGACATCGAAACTGTTTAGGATGTCCAATTCGGAATTCAACAACGTGGTGTTCAGGTCGCTGGTGGTGACCTGCGCACCGTTATCCGCCGGATTCACTGGCCGGGAATCGGTGACGTAGCGAATCATCAACTTGGCCGAGGACTGATATTGGGGCTGGCGGTTATAATAGTAGTAAGTGGCCGCACCCAGTCCAAGCAGTGTACAGAAGAGGATCAGCCATTTCCGCCGGAACAGGACAAAATAGATGTCCACCAGGCTGAGGCCCGGTGGAGGCAACGGCTGCGCCGGATGCCCCGGCTGCTCGATATATCGGCCACTGTTCATTTCGGTTCTATATTAAAAGGGTTTACCCGCTGCAAATCAGCAAAATTCAAGCCCAATGGCGGTAAAGCAGGCTTCCTGCCGCCCGCGATGCGAATACCGGCATCGCTCGGAATACCGTATTATGCCAGCCCTCGACCCCGTCGCTTTCCGTCACAAACCGTTCATGCCGGAGATCAAACTTAACATACCCCACCCTTTCCTCGTGTGCGCCCAGATTCAGCTTAAAACGTCGCAAACCCTCGTTTGCTAGCGAGGTTTTGCCCAAATTCAGCCGGTTCGCACCTTGCCGGGCCAGCCATTTCATCGCCTCCCACATGACCAGATTTGGCCCGCGCAATTGCTGCTGTCCAAAATCCGAGGCGCCGTATTTATAGATGGCCCGCCCGCCGAGGAAAAAATACACCGAGGCCGCTATTTTCCTGCCTGCGTGGCTGGCCACCGCGACCATGCCGAGATTCTGAGACATAATATGGCGGTGGATGTTCACAAAAAACGCCCACGGCTGGGGCGGCAGGCCATGCCGCTTTCGGGTCAGGCACTGCAACCGGTAAAATTCCCGGACGGCTTCAAGGCTTTGGGTGACTTCCACGGTCACGCCTTCATGCTCCGCCTTGCGCACGGCTTTACGCGCCGAGCCATCCATTTTTTCGAACATCAGCCGCTCGTCTGTAACGAGGTCCAAGCCGTGTCCGTAAAACGAGACGGATGCCGGGCCTTCCGAATATTCACCACCACCCCGTAATTCAATGTATTTCCAACCGCGCGTTTTTCCGAACGCAACCGCCGCCGCAAACATTTTCCCGAATGATTCCCTCCCGGCTCCCAGCGGCGCGCATTCATCAGTAAACGGCAGCGCCACTCCCCGCCGGCCCGTCAGCCAGCTGTCCACCTCCATCAGCGGCAGCACGGTCCCGGGTGTGGTGGCATCGCCCGTGTAAAAATAATGCGGTACATATCCGTAGGTGTCCGCCAGCACCTTCGCCCAGGCCGTCCCGTGGAAAAATGAAAAATCGGGACGGCTGGTCAACAACGCATCCCAATTCGGGTTCTCAAGCGGGTTTAACCGCCGCGCCGCGTCCGGCGCTAATTTTTCCGTGGCCACAAATTGTTTTGATCGCTCCGGTCAGGCTTTCGGCGGGCGCGGCTTGATGATCCGCGCCGGGTTGCCGACAACGGTCGCGCCGGCCGGCACATCCTTGGTCACCACGCTGCCGGCACCCACCAGCGCATTCTCGCCGATGGTGATGCCGCACAATAAAACCGCGCCGGAACCGATGGAGGCGCCGCGTTTCACCAGCGTGGGCACACACACCCAGTCCGCATCCGTCGACAATCTCCCGCCGGTCGTCGCGCGCGGAAAAAGGTCATTGGTGAAAACCACATTGTGGCCGATGAAGACCTCATCTTCCACCGTCACGCCTTCGCAGATGAAGGTGTGGCTCGAAACCTTGCAGCGCTTGCCGATCTTCGAGCCCTTCTGGATTTCAACGAACGTCCCGATCTTGGTGTCGTCACCGATCTCGCAACCGTACAGGTTGGTGAAACCAAAAATGCGGACGCCCTTCCCCAGCTTCACATCCGGCGCGATCCGCTGGATCGCCTCGTTGGATGAACTCATGGCGGCGGTCAGTGGCCGTTCAGGACTATCGTGGGCCGGCTGGCGGCGGAAACACGCTTCGTGCGGGTGCCGCGGGCGGGCAGGCTGGCCGTGGTGATCTTGATGGGAATGCCGCTGGTCATCGCCGCCGGCACGTGACCGTCTTGCGACTTGCCAAAATGGATCGGCGCACCACCCTTGCGGAGCGACTCGGAGGACGCCTCCAGGATGCTCACCAGCTCGGTGCCGCGGGTGCCACAGCTCACCGGGGTTGCCCCATACTTGATGCAGTCGATGAAGTGCTGGCACTCGGTCTTGAGCGGCTCTTCCTGCTTGATGTACGGCGCATACATGTCGCCATAGTGGTAGGCGTATTGGAATTCGCCAAAGGTGTCATAGTGCGGCGGACGCTCGACGCGCATGTCAAACACGCGGATCTTCTCCAGCGGTGCGAGGTCATCGTAGACAATCATGCGCTTGCTGCCGACGATGGTCATCTCGCGGACCTTGCGCGGATCCAGCCAGCTGCTCTGGATGGTGGCGGAACGCTGGCGCGAAAAGCCGAGGCACATGGTCGTGACATCTTCGATGCCGGGCGTGATGTGCGCGCTCCCGCGGCAATTCACCGTCTCCGGCATCTCGTTCATGATGGAGAGGATGATGGAAAGGTCGTGCGGTGCGAGGTCCCAGGCCACGTTGATGTCCTTCTGGAACAGGCCGAGGTTCAGACGGCGCGCAGAGATGTAGCGGATCTCGCCGATGTCGCCCTTGTCGATGATCTCCTTGATCTTGCGGACAACGGGCGAATACAAAAACGTGTGGCCGGTCATCAGCACCAGGCCGTTCTTTTTGGCGATGGCCACCAGCTCTTCGCAATGTTCCACCGAGGCCGCCATCGGCTTTTCGATGAAGGTATGCTTGCCGGCCAGCAGCGCTGCCTTGGCGAGCGGAAAGTGCGTCTTCACGTTCGTCGCGATGACCACGGCATCCAGGTTGATGCCGTTGAGCATGTGCTTGTAGTCCGTCGCGGCCTCGACCTCCGGGTAAAGCGATTTCAAATGCTTGAGCCGTGCCGTGCTCAAATCGCACATCATTTTCAGGCTGCAATCAGACAGCGACCGAAAGTTGCGAATCAGGTTCGGTCCCCAATAACCACACCCTGCCACCCCGACTTTGATTTTCTTTGACATAAAATTGAGCTTTCGTTTTTTCGTTCAGTTCTTCCATTCTCATCTTTAGCAATACGGGTGCCGTCTCATGAATATCTTGAAATCTTGATAAATTCAATTGTGCGTCACGCGCACACCTATCGCGGCTTGGGGCGGCACCACGCAATTTTGAGCCTTTTTCTTCTGGCGCGAGTCCCAAATCTGCACCAGTAACGCCGGAACTGTCAGAAAAACAATCTTCAGGTCCAGCCAAAGGCTCTTGGTCCGGGCATATTCGACGTCCAGCTCCATCATCCGCGTGAAAGTTGTCCTGTTTTTACCGCTGACCTGCCATAAACCGGTCAATCCGGGCGCGGCGTTAAAACGCTCATTTTGCCAGGGCAGATACTTTTCCGCCTCATAAGGCACACACGGGCGCGGCCCGACCAGGCTCATTTCACCCTTCAAGACGTTGACCAGCTGCGGCAGTTCATCCAGGCCGGATGAGCGCAGGATTTTCCCTAGCGGTATGATCCGCGAATCACCGCTGTTATCCAGTTTGGTCATCGGTGCATTGGACGTGATCAATTGCTGAAGGTGTCCCTGATGGGAGACCGTTTCCGCGCCGCAGTGCATGGTGCGGAATTTCAGGCACATGAAAGGTTCGCCATGGTAACCAAGGCGCTTTTGCTGGAACAGCACCGGGCCGGCCGATTTCCGCTTGATGATAAAGACGATCACCAACACCAGCGGCACCAAAAACGGCAGGGAAACCAGGATCAACGTGCAATCAAGCACGCGTTTCCAACGCGGAAGCGCCATGGTCTTAGTGGTATTCATTTATGGGTGCACGGCTCCGCACTTGTACGTTTGGAGACTTTTCCAAACGAACTTTTCAGCCCTGCCGACGGCAGGGCGCAATCCGATATGTTGGGTCCGCTTTTCAAGCAGACAATGTCTCCCGGCGGACTGGCGCAGCCAAGGCCGGCGCCAGATCTGCCAATGAATTCTTTGTTAATATCACGGTTTCCCGCTCCACCTCTACCATTGTCGGCCGCCCCAATATCTCAAGCAGGATTTGAACCCTTTTCTTGGCCGGCAGGCTTTTAAGCACATGGGCGCTCATTCCCGCAAACGCCCCGCCTGCCACCGTTACTTCGTCGCCAGGACGAAGATTCGTGTCAATTTGAATGATTTCCTCGTTTTCAAAGCAATCCCTCAGTTCGGCAATGACCTCATCTGCCACCTCCGGTATCTTGCCGCCGAAATTGACCAACCGATTCACACCCACCGTGTGCTGGATGTCGTTAAACTGCTCTTCCAACACGCAACGGACAAAAATATAACAAGGGAACAAGGGCTCGGTCACGGAAACCAAGCCGCGACGGGTGAGCTTTTCCAGCCGGAGCCCAGGCGAGAAAAC
The DNA here is from genome assembly GCA_035482455.1 of Candidatus Acidiferrales bacterium. Lineage (GTDB taxonomy): Bacteria > Verrucomicrobiota > Verrucomicrobiia > Limisphaerales > UBA11358 > UBA11358. Next base: position 6,077 of record DATHQS010000295.1, read on the forward strand.
ATCCAAGCCTAGATTTTTGCGCAAGCTCGCCGCAGCGATGTGCTCATGCTTCGGCTTGGTCCGGGCACTATACCAGGCTTGGGTTATGGTTTGCATTTGTGAGTTCACTTGTCGCCCATGGGCATCAGCTAAAACTCAATTTTGCTGGAAATTGATCCACCTCGAACAACGTGTTCAACAGACACCGCTTCCCTTTTGCTCGAACTGAAACAATCTCCATGTCCTTAAATTATACAATCAGCCGGCGTTTGTCCATCTGAAATTGAGAATCAATCTGCTCACTTTGGAAACAATAGCCGTTTTTTTTGGGATATACCATGGGGTGAACACCTTACCCATTACAAATCAAACTAATTCAAAGCCCGACCGCTTATTCATAAATCAAATTTGAACATTTTCCCCTTGAAAACATTGAGAAATCTACCGAACGTAACGAAGCCGAGAGAAAGCAGGACTCTGACAAAACTACCGATGGGGATAAATTACCTATCTACAGTGGTCAATTGATGTCCCAAGCGAACACGTCGCAATGGCAGTTAATTGGACACTGTCTCAGGACAGACTCAGGACACTGACGGCCACTTGGCTTCCTTATCGGCGGTTTTAACGCCGTAATGGAACCCAGCCTCGTCTTGGTAACCCACTGGAACATTGAACTTTACCATGTTCCGCAGCTTGGCGATGATGCCGCCGGGGGACAAGCTCACGTTACTCGTGTTAGACCAAGACTTGTCAGTCAGGATGGCTTGTTTGTATGTCATACTTCATTTACAGCATCGGCAATGCCAACGCATGTTTAAGTTTTATTTTATGGCAAATAACGGGCCCGGTAGTACCGCTGGTCATAGCTGGACGCGTTGGTCTGGGTAAATGTGAAGGGTGCTGTATTCGTCTGCACCGGGGTCCAGTTCTGGAAATCCGAGGTGGCTTCAATCACATATTTTAACGTCGCCTCCCCTGGAATCTGAAAAGCAAATTGTCCCGGCGTTGCAACCGCTGGCATCGCAATAGTCGCTGCCGTGTTGGTGATCACGGTCAACATGGCCACTGCGCTATTTGTCAGACCGGCGCTGTTGGAGACCTGCACCATGTATGCGCCCGAATTCGCCGGCTTGGCGGATGTGATCGACAATGTGGCCGCGGTCTGACCGGCCAGGTTCGTGCCGTTGAATTTCCATTGATACTTGAATGGCGACTGACCTGACATCGTTACGGAAAGGACCACCGGCTTATTGGTCAGCACACGGGTGCCGGTTAACTGTTTGGAAAATTTCGGCATGGCCGCTAGGAGCGCCTGGTTCACCACTGTCACCGTAAAACTGCGGGTGAAAAGGTGCGTGGGGGTGTTGGTGGCGCCGTCATCCACCGTCACCGTGATGGTAACCGTGCCGGTCTTGTTGTACGCCGGCTTAAATACCAGGCTGCCAGTGCTGTTCGGGCTGGTATACGTCACCTTCGGGGTCGGGATCAATGTCGTGTCGCTCGAAGTTGCCGTGATCTTCAGGGTTTGATGCTCATTCGTGGAACCTGACGTGATGCCGGACAACTTCACCGTTTGCTGCACGTTGACGTTGAGGATGAGGTTCGTCAACGCGTTCAAGGTCGGCGGCAGGTTTGGTTTCACGGGAACCACCCAGCTGGCTGCCACAGACACGGGACCAAGGTTCGTGGCTGTGACACGTTCCCGTACCGCGAAGAAGTTTGTCGTGCCGGACACCAGCCCGGTGAATACCAGGCTGCTCACCACGGCCACGTTTTGTGTCAGGGAATAACTGCCCGATTTCTTGCCGCTGAACACCTGATAACCCGTCACCCCCGCATCAATGCTGGGGGTCCAGCCAAGCGTGACCATGTTGATGTTGGCCGCATTCGTGGTGAAAAACAGGCCGCTGACGGCGTTTAAAACCGGGGGCGGGCTGGCGACCGCCGTGTTTTGCGAGATCGAATTCGTCGAACCCGGGTCGGCCGGCATCGGGACCAGCCAATGAACTTCCGAAGACATGTCGCTTTCGTTCCAAGCCGCGTTAAATTCACGGACAGCAAAGTAATTCGTGGTTCCGGACACCAATCCGGTGATCACCAGGCTGCTCACCAAACCCACGTTCTCAGACAATGAATAGTTGCCCGATGCCTGCCCGATCAGGATTTGGTAGCCAACCACTCCTGCGTCTGTGCTGGCATTCCAAGAGAGCACCACGCTGTGGATGTCCGCCGGGTTTGTGGCCAGCATCAGGTTGCTGACCACTTGCAGAACTGGTGATGAGTTCGTCGCCGGCGGATTCGTGGGGGCCGGGCCGGCCGGCACCGTCACGACCTGGTTTGTGGCCGCCAGAGGTGCGACAAAAACCACCTCATCAGAAAATGGGCTTTCATCGGCGGAGGTGTCGTAAGTCGTGGCTGAAAAGTAATTGGTCGAGCCGTCCGCCAACCCGGAGATCGTCAGGCTCGTCGCGTTGCCCGCATCCACCACGGAGGTGTAATTGCCGCTGGCCCCGCCGTAGTAAATCTTGTAACCCGCCACGGTGGTATCGCCGCTCGGGTTCCAGGATATCGCCACGTTTTGAACGGCCAGCGCGGGCAGTTGCGTGAGCAACGCCAGCACACTCGTCAAAATCCAGCGACGGATAATTTTTACCGCCTCAGGTTTGTTGGCAACGCACGACATCCTCCGCTGCTATCGCAACTGCCCTGCCAATGGAGTCTTCTTTGCCAAATGGCCGTGCCAAAAAGCCCTCAGGTTTTTTTGAGACACTGTTTACGGGCGCTTAAACCCGTAAATCCCCTTTGTTTATCAGTTTTTCCCGACCGGTGACGAAGGCGCCACCACCCCTGAAATAAATTTTTAGACACTCATGACCGATGGCATCTCTTTGGAAATCTTCAAGACAACGCTGTCCTGTAATGTCTTGAAAAAGAGCAAGAAAAAGGGCGCCGGTTGTGGCCGGCGCCCTTGAAAATGAACCGTCGGACGGTTACTTCGCAAAGAAGGATTTGATCACTTCCACCACCCGCAAAATCTGGGCGTCGGTCAGTTCCGGATAGATGGGCAGGCTCAGGCACTGGTTGGCCGATTTCTCCGCGTTCGGAAAATCGCCCGCCTTGTGACCCAGGCTCGCATAACACTTTTGCAGGTGCAGCGGCAGCGGATAGTGCAGGGCACAGCCAACGCCATTCGCCTCCAGATGCGTCTTCAACTCGTCCCGGCGCGGATGGCGGACCACGTACAGGTGCCAGACGCTCTCCGCATACGCGGGTTGCACCGGCAGTTGCAGCGGCGTGTCCTTCAACAGTTCCGAGTAACGCTTCGCCACGCGCTGGCGTTCACTGGTCCATTTCGGCAGATGCTTGAGCTTGATGCCCAGCACCGCGCCCTGAATGCCTTCCATGCGGTAGTTAAAACCGACTTCGTCATGGTAATAACGAACCGTGGAGCCATGTTCCCGCAGGGACCGTGCGCGCTTGGCAAATTCCGCGTTGTTCGTCACCAGCGCCCCGCCCTCGCCGAACGCCCCGAGGTTTTTCCCCGGGTAAAAACTGAAGCAGGAAACCTCGCCGAGCGCGCCAACGGTCTTGCCTTTGAATTTCGCGCCGTGGGCCTGGCAGGCGTCTTCCATCAACGGCAGCTTGTGTTTCTTGCAGACCTCGCGGACACCGTCCACATCGAAGGGCTGGCCGTACAGATGCACCGGCAGGACCGCCTTCGTGCGCGACGTTATGGCTTTCCCGATCTGCTTCGGGTCCAAGTTCATTGTTGCATCGTCCACGTCCACAAACACCGGCTTGGCACCGACATAGGAGATGGCCCAGCTCGTCGCCACGAACGTGTACGGCGTCGTGATTACCTCGTCGCCCGCCCCCACGCCGAGCAGCATCAGCCCCACGTGCTCCGCCGAGGTGCCGCTGTTGAACGCCACGCAGTGTTCTGCGCCGCAATATTTGGCAAAATCCTTTTCAAACTGCGTCACGTCCGGCCCGAGGCAGAACGAGCAGTTGTCGATCGTCTTGGCGATGGCGGCGTCGATCTCCGCACGCAACGGTTTGATTTGAGCCTTGAGGTCCAGGTAAGGAACAGGTTGATGCGACATAATGTATCTGGGAAGGTAGCTTCCGCCGCCCCGTTTGTGAATCCCAAATTGAACTCAATTCGAAGGTGTCAAGTCCACCGTCACCGGCGCACGTTCAAACTCGTTCGCCGCCATCAATGACTGCGGCTTCATCGCCCCCAGCAGCGCCACATACCGTTCCGGCACGATTTCCAGCCGGGTGTTGTAATGTGTGGCGATTTCGTTGAAATAACTCCGCGCCAGCGCAATCCGCTGCTCGGTATCCGACAGGCTTTTTTGCAAGGCCAGAAAGGCATCATTCGCCTTCAATTCTGGATAACGTTCCGCGATGGCGATGACCTGGGTGCTGACCGCCGCATGGTCCGGCCCCGCCACGCCCGGCGGCGTCGCCGACAACTGGCTGCGCAACGCCGCCAGTTCCGTCTGCACTTGCGCCTCGTGTCCCTGATAGCCTTTCACGCAATTGACCAGGTTCGGGATCAGGTCGAACCGCCGCTTGAGTTGGATGTCCACGAGCGACCACGCCGCGCGCACCCGCTGCCGCACATCCACCAAGGCGTTGTAGACCATCCAAATCCACAGCAGCAGCCCCGTGAACAGATACGCACAGCCGATGGCCACATACAAAACCACCTGTCTCTGCGGGTCGATGTTCCGCGCCATGTCCGACCAGACCATGAAACCCACCGCCGCCAGCAGCCCAAAAAATGTCCAACCGCGCGAACCCCATTTCATGCCGCCGCTAACCTGCTCTTCCGTCCGGGTGGAGATCAAAAACATCGGTGCCGTGCTATCCGCCGCGATTTCCGGGGCCACGATATCCTGCCGCTCGCGCGCCTGGCCCACCAGATAGAGGTTGGCCTTCACCGGAACCGCCACTTCCACGAACCGCCGGCGGAAACTGGAATCCGAAACCGCACCTGCGGGCCCCTTGCCGTAATAGAGCGCATTCAACGGCGTGCACGTCTCGTCAAAGATGGTCAGCGGCTCGATCTTTGCGCCTTCCGGCTGTATGAGAATCACACCGCAATCGTCTTGCAGATAAAAAGGAATGGTCTCCCCGCCATCCGCCACCTGGGTCCAGCCGCTCTCCGTGCGGGTACGGGTTTGCGTGTTGCCCTTGTCGTCCGTATAAGTTTCGGTGACCGTACGCGACCAGTGTTCCTGCACGGTCCACGAATAGTGCACGCAGGCCTGTTCCGCCAGATAGCTTGCCAGCGGCGACGCCGACTCCGCCGTGCCCTTGAGTTCCACGAAACCGATGAAAACCCCGGTGGTTTTGGAAGTCGGCAGATTATCGATCAACCGCCGCCGCCGCCCGTCCCGGAACGCACAGATCAGGCACACCAGCGCCAGCACCGCGCCGATCAACGGCAGGAATGGGGCGAAGTCGCGCATGAATCATTTCGCCCGCCACACCAACCGCAAACCTTCCAGCGTCAAGTCCGGCGCGACGGCGGAAATCTCCGGCAGCTTCGCCGCGATCAGTTTCGCATAGCCACCCGTCGCCACCACGGGCAGCTTTTTCGCCCTCAACTCCTTTTTCAGATTGCCGATCAATTCACGCACCAGCCCGCGATACCCGTGCACCGCCCCCACCAGCATCGCCTCCTCCGTGCTCTTGCCGATGGACGTCTTGATGTCCCGGATCTCGATCTTCGGCAGCAGCGCCGTTTTTTCGTGGAGATAATTCGTCATCGCCGCCAATCCCGGCGCAATGATACCGCCCACATAATTTCCGCGCGCGTTCACCACGTCAAAGGTGACCGCCGTGCCAAAATCCACTACCACCACCGGCGCGCCAAAGCGGAACTCCGCCGCCACCGCGTTCGCCAGCCGGTCAGGCCCGATGGAATTTGGCTTGGGATAATCAATGCCCACGCCCCGCAATGTCTTTGGAGTGAGTTCCATCGCCTCCTGTTTCCAGGCTGAACGTACCGCCCGGCGCACCAGCGGCGTCGCGCGCGGCACCACGCTGCACAACGCCACCCCCTCGATCTTGTGCGCGCCAATGATTTTTTTGACCCGCGCCGTGGCCGAGCCGCCGAACCATGCCAGCGTGGGAATGTTCGCCTGCCGGACCACCCGCCGCCCGTCCGCCAATCCCACGTGCGTGTGCGTATTACCGATGTCAAAAAGTAGAATCATGTTCTTATTTCTCCAGCATCACATCCCCGCCGATGACCCGTTCCAGATGACCATGTTCCGTCCGGACCAGCAGCGCCCCGTCATCATCCAGCGCTTCTGCGCGGCCGCGAAATTTACGGTCACCGGTGTGTACCGTCACGTTTTTGCCGATCGTCACGCAGGCCGCCTCCCATTCGTCGGCGACCTCGGAAAATTTTCCGGCGCCGATGCGCGCATAATCGCGGTCCAGTTCGCGCAATATCTCCGTCGCCAGTTCGCCGCGGCAGACTTTTTCGCCCGCCTCCAGTTTCAGCGAGGTCGCGATCTTCCGCAGTTCCTCCGGAAATTCCGCCACGTCCTGGTTCACATCCACCCCGATGCCGATGATGATGTATCGCACGCGATCCACCTCCGCGCTCATCTCCGTGAGGATGCCCACCACCTTTTTCCCGCCGATCAGCAAATCGTTCGGCCATTTGATGTCCGCGCTCAGGCCGGTGACTGTTTTGATGGCGCGGCGCAACGCCGTCGCCGAAATCACCGTCAACTGCGTCGTTTCCTGCGGGCGCAGATTGGGCCGCAGCAGCAACGAGAACCAGAGTCCCTTGTGCGTCGGCGATTGCCACACGCGGCCGAGCCGTCCCCTGCCCTTGGTCTGCGATTCAGCGAAAACCACGACGCCTTCCTTCACCCCGTCACGCGCCAGCTTTTCCACAACATCATTCGTGGAAGTCGTCTGTTCAAACACTTGGATGTCGCGGCCGATAATCTTGGTTTTGCCCAAACGGGCCAGTAGGTCATCCGCATGCAACGCGTCCGGGGCATCGATCAGCTTGTAGCCAAAATGCGGACCGGCCTCGATGTCATAGCCCACCTTGCGCAGGTCATCGATGCGCGCCCAGACCGCCGCCCGGCTGATGGCCAGTTGCTCCGCGAGTTGCGCGCCGGAAACCCCATCCGGGTTCGCCCGCAACGCCGCCAAGATTTTTGCGTCTGTCGTCATGCCATTCTCATTCAAAATCCAGCCCGATATCCGTCGCCCGCGCCGAGTGCGTAACCACGCCCACGGAAATGAAATCCACCCCCGTCTGCGCAATGCCGCGCACGGTCTTCAGGTTCACACCGCCGCTGGCTTCTGTTTTTGCGCGGCCCCGGATGATCTTCACCGCCCACCGCAACTGCGCCGGCGCCATGTTATCAAGCAGGATGATGTCCGCACCTGCATCCGCCGCCTGCGCAACCTGTTCCAAAGTATCGGCTTCGACCTCAACCTTCAGCTTTGGGTATTTCTTCCGGGCGCGCGCCACCGCTGCGGCAATGGCGTTTGGTTTTTCATGTTGCAATGCGACCAGATGGTTGTCCTTGACCAGCACCATGTCATACAGACCGATGCGATGATTTTTGCCGCCGCCGCAAGCCACCGCATATTTCTCAAACCGCCGCCACCCGGGCGTGGTTTTGCGTGTATCAAGAATCTTCGCGCGCGTGCCTGCAACCAAGTCGGCAAACTGAGCCGTGGCCGTGGCCACGCCGGAAAGGCGCTGGACGAAATTCAGCGCCACCCGCTCCGCGCTCAAGAGCGCGCGGGAAGAACCCAAAATTTTCAGCAATGCCGCACCCGCCTTCACCCGCTGGCCGTCGCGGACAAATTGTTTGATCCGGATTTTTGGCGACAACTCGCGGAAGGCCACCGCGGCGAACTGAAGTCCCGCGACCGTGAGCGGCTCGCGCGCATTCATCAGCGCAACCGATTTGGCCGTGGCGGGCACGGTGGCGAGCGTCGTCACATCGCCGCTGCCGAGGTCTTCGGCCAGCGCGGCGCGGACGGCGCGGCGGATTTCTGCAACGGTAAGTTCCACGAACACAAGATGGCGGCAGGCGGAAAAAGGAAAAGGAAAAAGACGACCACCCGGCTACAGGTGCAAGATATGTTTGGCCACGTTGAAGAAGATGACGATGCCCGTGACGTCCACCAGCGTGGCGACGAACGGCGCGGAGCACACCGCGGGGTCGAGCCGGATCAGGCGGAGAAACATCGGCAGCATCGCGCCCACCAGGCTGCCCCACAGCACCACGCAAATCAGGCTCACGCCGATGGTCAGCGACAGCATGGCATAATTTGGCCCGTAACCGGCCGGCCCGGCCAGGTGCAGAAACTGCCAGATGAAAACCCGCGCCATGCCGACGCTCGCGAGGATGCAGCCGAGCAGGAAACCCGTCACCAGTTCACGGCGCAACACGCGCCACCAATCTTCCAGCAGCACGTCGCGCAAGGCCATTGCCCGGATGATGAGCGAGGTGGCCTGCGAGCCGGAGTTGCCGCCGCTCGACAGGATCAGCGGGACAAAAAATGCCAGCACCACAACTTCCTGGATCTCGCCGCCGTAATTCTGCATCGCCACGGAGGTGAACATCTCGCCGACGAACAACACCGCCAGCCACGGGGCGCGCTTCTTGACCATCTCAAAGATGCCGGTCTTAAGGTAGGAGTCTTCCAAGGCGGCCACACCGCCGAGTTTCTGGATGTCCTCGGTCGCCTCTTTTTCCGCCACATCCATCACGTCATCCACGGTGATGACGCCCACGAGCACGTCCTTGGTGTCCACGACGGGCAGCATCGACACGTCATATTTCTTGAAGGCGGCCACGGCCGTTTCCTGGTCGTCCATCGCCCGGAGAAAGATCTGCTGGTTCTCCAAAACCTCGAGCACGGAGGTCTGCGGTGGCACGACCACCAGGTTGCGGAGGCGTACGAAGTCCACGAGATGGCCCTTGCTGTCCGTGACGTAAAGCTGGTTCATCGCGTCGCGTTTGTGCTCCTGCCGGCGCAGTTCGGCAAACACCTCCGCCACGGTCCAGTTCTGCTGGATCGCGACGTAGCGCGGCGTCATGCGGCGGCCGATGGAATTTTTCGGGTAGCCGAGCAATTCCGTGGCCACCTTCCGCTCCTCGGGCGACAGCAGGTTCAGCAGCTTCTGCGTCGCCGCCGCCGGCAGCTCCTGCAGCAGGGCCGTGCGGTCGTCCGGCTGGATGTCGTTGAGGATCTGCGCCACCTGCTCGCTGCCCAGCGCCCGCAGCATCTTCTCCTGGTCGGCGAGCGGCAGATATTCAAAGACCTCGGCGGCAAGCTCGCGCGGCAGCAACCGCAGCAGCACCGCCTCGTCATCCGAGGTGAGGTCCACGAAGATCTCCGCGATGTCCGATGCATGAAAGTGGCAGAGGACTTCGCGCAGGCCGTTGAAGTTCCGTTGCCGGATCAACTCCCTCAACTCGGGCATTATCAGGTTTCCAATCACGGGAGAAAGAACGTTAGCGGGTCAAAAAGATTTCGGCAAGATTGCGGAATAAAAAAAACCGCCCCGCGTCACACGGGGCGGCGTTTGTTAAGCTTTTGCGGGTTGATCAATGCCGCTCAAGCCTCAAAGGATTTGCCGCAGCCACAGCTCTGTTTGGCGTTCGGATTCGTGATCTTGAAACCGCCGCCCGTCAGCGCATCGCTGAAATCGACCACCGTCCCGCGCAGATACTGCGCGCTGATGGCATCGACCAGCACGGTCACGCCCTCATGATCGGCCACGATGTCGCCGTCGCGTTTTTCATCAAAGATCATGCCGTATTGCATGCCGGAGCAGCCGCCCTGCTCCACGTAAAAGCGCATGTGCTTGCCGGCGTTTTCCGGCAGGGTCAGCAGCGACTTCACCTCGCCCACGGCCTGGGCCGTGAGCGTGACCACATTTTCAATTGTAAGAACTTCACCCATCTCGTGCCCCACACTAAAGGCGGATTCCGCCCGTGTCAAACGGCGGCATCAATTTTTTTCGGATGACAGCGCATCGATCTTTTTCTGGATGGCCTCCGCCAGCGGCGGCAGCTTGGCCCGCAGTTTGTTGTAAAAGTTCCTCTGCGCCTCCGCCGTGTTCAGTTGCCCGACCAGCGGTGCGGCCAGCAGCCCGGCCTTTTCGACCCAGAAAGCATCCGGCGTTTCACCATCGCGCAGATTGGTTCCGTTAAACACAAAAAGATAATTGTCCAGGGCGAGGTTTAGCAGGGCCGTCCGGTCCGTCCCGGAAGCCTGCGCCGCCATTTTTTCCAGGACCATGCCGCAACCGGCCTGTGCCCGGCTGCGCGCCGGGACGTCCGCCGGATAATCTGCGCCGAAGACCTGCCCGTAGGCGTTGGTCGCGGTCACATAATCGCCGAGCTGCTGGGCGCAGTCGCCGATCTCCCCCCACGCGCGCGCGGCCATCTCATTCGTCGGGGTCAGCTGCACGATCTGGCTGAAATAGTTCGTCGCCGTCATCAGGTTGGCCAGCGTGCTGTTCGTATCGCTGGAATTCATGTTCATCAACGCCGATCCGCAGGCGAACCGCGCCTGCAACCGGAGGGAATCATCCGGGCAGTTCGTGTCGGCGATGAGCTTGGTGAAGTAATTGTCCACCGCGTCCTTGTAGCCGGCCCGGCCCATCGCTGCGCGCCCGGCCATCAATTGCGCCGGATAAAACACCGGCGAGCTTTTCCAGACCGCATTGGTGTTCTGGAAGACCGCCTCATAATTCGTCTCCGCGCCGATGTACTCGCCCGCGCGGAAGAAATGCTCGGCCACCCACCATTGCGCCTGCGGCGCCAGCGGGTTCACCGGATTTTGCGCCACGAACTGCGTGAAACGCGCCAGCGCGCCCGCCTCGTCGCCCGCCTGAAACGTCGCCTGCGCCAGCGCATACTCCACCTGCGGCCGCAGGGCGTTCGTCGGAAAATCATGCACCCACGCCGCGTAATTGGTGAGCGCCCCCGTCCAGTCCGCCTCCTGCTCATACGTGCGCGTCACCGCCAGGCGTAACTGCGGTTCCAGCGGTGATCCTGAGAAATCCGGCGCGAGTTTTTCAAACAACAACCGTGCCTCCCGCGGATCCACCAGGCTTTCCCCGTAGAGCAACGCGCTGCCCTGCCCCAGTTCGCCATTGGAAAACATCCCGAAGATCTTGGCGAACGCCACCGCCGCCGCATTCGTGTCATCCAACTGAAGCGAGGTGCGCAGGACCTGGTACAGGGCCCGGCCGGCCAGGTCACGTTGCGCCGAGGGGCCGTCGGGCAGGCCGGCCGTCTGGATCTCTGCAAATACGGCGCGATAATCTTCCCGGGCGGCGGCCAGGTTCGTCTGCGCAAACAGCACGTCGCCCGCCTTGAATTTCGCCACCGCCCGGTCTTCCGGCGACAGCTCCTTTTGGGCGGCGGCTTCAAAATCCCCCAGGCTTTCGTTGGTTTTCCCGGCCAGCCACTGGCTCCAGCCGCGGTCCAAAAACGCCTTGCCCGCCAGCGGGCTGTCCGGAAACCGCGCCAACAAGGAATCGAATTGCGCCTGCGCCGCCGGCAGCTGATTGGTGCCGGGCGACAGCATATATTCCTTGAGGCGCAATTCGCCGGCTGTCAGCAGCGCGATATCCGCCTGCGGCGAATCAGGATACTGCCGCAAAAAATTGTCCAGCGATGACTCCGCATTCGTGAACTGTTTCAAGCCCGCCGCCAGCCCGGTCATCTTCAAGATCGCTTCGCGCTGTTTTTCATCCGGCGTGTTGGGCGTAAGATTTTCCTGGTAGGCGGCGATGGCATCGCTGGCACGCCCCATTTTTTCCAGGATTTCCGCCCGCAGCACCGCCCCCTCGGCGCGATGCCGGTCGTTCTTCTCCACTTGTGCGATCTTTGAAAGATTTGCCGCCGCGGCCAGCGCGGCGTCCAGTTCACCGTTCGCCGTTTTGGTCTGGCACAGCAGATACGCCCGCTGCCAGTCCAGCTCCGGCTTGAGCGCCTGCGGGTCCAATGTCCGCAACAACGCCGCGGCGTCCGCATAATTCTTTTGGGCATACCGCGCCTGCGCCAGCAGCAGCCGCCCGCGCGAGACCAGTTCGTTCCCCGCATCCTGTTCCGCCTTGCGCGCAAACACCCCGTTCGTGGCCTCCAGCAACGCCGCCAGCTGCCCCCATTGCCGCATCTGCCCATACGCCGCCGCCGCCTCCACCGCCGCGCGCAGCCGCAACGTTGAATCGGGAAAACCGTCGATGAGCGAAGTGAACGTGCCCGCCGCCGCCGCAAAATTCTTACCCGCAAACTGCGCCTCGCCGATCCACAGGACATATTGGTCGGCCAGATCCCCCGCCTGCCCCTTGCGGGCCGTCAGCAAATTGATCGCTTCGGGCAGCTTGCCCTGGTTGAACTGCGCCTGTGCCTGCAGCAGCACCGCCATCGGGACGTTGGTGGACTGGGGATAGCGTTGGATGAACTGGGCCAACCCGTCCTCTGCCCGGCCCCACATCTCCGTCTGGAACGACGCCACCGCCGCCGCATACGCCCGGTCCTCGCGCGACGACGCGGCCATGACCTCTCCGCCGCCCAAAACAAGCGCGCAGAAAATCAGCAGCCATCGCGGATAAAAAGCCATGCGCAGAATCTAAACGACCATGCCAAACGACAAAAGCGTGAAATCCGGAAGAATCACCCGCCGCATTTTTCCTCCTCGTCCTCGTCCTCGTCCTCGATTGTTCATATTTTTTGGTTGGATTTACTTGGATTCAGTCGGATTTGCTCGGCTGCCCCCGCTTCCTTCTCGTCCCCGCCCTCGGATGCATTACGTTTTTCGTTTTCACTGATCCACCTTGATTAACCTTGATTCGGTTGAATTTGCCCTGCCCCCGGAGCGCGGGTCTGCCTATCGCGCCGCAGCCTCGGCGAAGGCGGACGACCCGCAGGAATATTGTTCGCACCTGACCATTCGGGCAATCCATGCCCGTCGACCGCGCCGTTGTGGTGGCCGTCCGCCAGGACCGTAAATCGTAAATCATCAATCGCATATCGTATATAAATTGGCTTCGTTCGGTAATTTCCCCCCGGCCCGCCGTCCGGCGCCACAAACCCCGCAAAACCTCGCAATTCCCCTGTAAATATGGAGAATTTTACGATTCGCACCCGCCTCCAATGGCCCGTGCGTCCCCGCACTTTGGCTTCGTTTTGGCTTCGTTTCCCCCGCCCATGGGATCGCGCCCGGCCTGTCGCGCCGAAGTTGGACGAAGGCGGACTCGTGCGGCTCACACCCCCCGCAGTGTCCAAGACCCGGAACCCCGGGCGCCAGACCCCATGATGGCCGTCCGCAAGGATCGTAAATTGTCGTTCGCATATTTTTTAATTTTTTTAGGTCGGATTAGGTCGGATTTACCCGGATAAACACCAAACCCAAGACCCGCATCCCATTCCCGATGGCCGCCCGTGCGGCTTGGTGGCAGTACGCGAGTACTTTTTTTCTCCGAATTGGGTGAATTTCGGTGAATACGGGTGAACGGACGGAGCGCGAGTTGTCCCAACTCGCAGCGCGTGGATAAATCGGCAGCGGTCCGGATGATTCGAACCCATTCGGGAGTGTGGTGCTTACACCCTTGGAACTTCCCCGCCCTAGACCCGAGACGCCCCTGTCGCGCCGTAGCCTCGGCGAAGGCGGAAGACCCCAAACCCTTGGAGATTCCGTCATTCGGAATTCGAACTTCGTCATTCAAATCCAGATTCGCCATGGCAGCTTTGAGCGCCTCCGCATGTGCAATATGTGTCATGCACCGCCCACGCTATCATACTGTCCGCGAATCTGAATTTGTGTGGGGAATGTAGAATGCAGATTTTTGCCATATTTCTGCAAAAATCCCGAGTGGGAACGCCCTCCGACCCAAAAATCGCAAAACGCTTTCACTAACTATTATCTGTCAACGAATTATACCATAAACCCCACCCGTATTTCAGAAGCCACTTTTTGCTAACCACCAGAATCCCAACGGGATTCAATCATTCAGCAGCCTAGGGTTGTCCCGCTACTGCGGGAAGCTACCCTAGGTAAACGGGGAAAAATTACCAACCCTGAAAGTGGTTGCATCTCCCAATTCGGATACCGCCGCCCCCGCCGCGCCAACGTCGTCCGCCAACCTCCATCCTCGATCCTCCATCTTCGTCTCCAACCTCGCCCCACCCCACCGCATCCAGCCATCCAAAAATCCACTGATCCGCATTTCTCGCCCCAACCAAACGGCTGCAACCGCGCCCTTTTCGTGTGGTAAAATTAATTTTTAATTTCCGGCACGGCAGGGTACGTTGCTTCATGCTGCTCGTCACATCGAACCGGGAAAAACAACTGCTCTATCTCAGTTACATCGGGCAGGTGCGCCCGGGGGATTTGGCGCGGCACAAGGCGGAGGTGGCGGCGTTGATCGCCGGATTGTCGCCGGACTTCCGTGTGCTGGTCAATTTATCGGAATTGGAGACGATGGATTTGGCGTGCATGACGGAAATCGGCTGCCTCATGGAATCGATTGGCCGCAGCGGCGTTGGTTTGATTGTGCGCGTGGTTCCCGACCCGGCCAAGGACATCGGGCTCAATATTCTCTCCATCTTCCATTACCCGCAACACCAGCAAATCGCCACGTGTAACAATATGGTTGAAGCCGGCAAGCTGCTGGGAATCTGAAAATCTTCCTTCGCCCTGTATTTCGTGGTTCATAAAGCTTTGCGACTGGTGGCCGTACGCTAGTACCGTCTTGGCGGTTCAAACCAGCACCTTTCCCCAACTGGCCCAAATTTCTTCATTCTTAATTCTTCATTCTGCCTTCACCCCAAAACACTTTTTAGGTAATGTCCCGTATGGCTCCCCGCCACATGGATGATCTTTTCCGGCGGACCTTCCGCGACGATCTTGCCGCCGCGTGAGCCACCCTCCGGCCCGAGGTCGATGATCCAGTCCGCCGTCTTGATGACATCCAGGTTGTGCTCGATGATCACCAGCGTGTTACCCGTGTCCCGCAGCCGGAACAGCACCTCCAGCAACTTCGCCACGTCATGAAAATGCAGCCCCGTCGTCGGCTCGTCCAAGATGTAGAGCGTCTGCCCCGTCGCCTTGCGCGCCAGTTCCGTCGCCAGCTTGACGCGCTGCGCCTCGCCGCCGCTCAGGGTCGTCGCCTGCTGGCCCAGCCGGATGTAGCCCAGCCCGACCTGCGCCAGCGTTTGCAGCGGCGCGGATATCTTTGGCACCGCGCGGAAAAAATCCACCCCCTCATCCACCGTCATGTCCAGCACATCGGCGATGTTCTTGCCCTTGTACGCGATCTCCAGCGTCTCGCGGTTGTATCGCTTCCCGTTGCACGCCTCGCACGTCACGTAGACCGGCGGCAAAAAGTTCATCTCAATCTTCAGGATGCCGTCGCCCTCGCACTTCTCGCAGCGGCCGCCCTTCACGTTGAAGCTGAAACGGCCCGCCTCGTAACCGCGCACCTTCGCCGCCGGAATCTTGGCGAACAGGTCGCGGATCTGGTTAAACATGCCGGTGTACGTCGCCGGGTTGCTGCGCGGCGTGCGTCCGATGGGCGACTGGTCGATGACGATGACCTTGTCGAGGTCTTCAAAACCCTTGAGCGCCTTGTGTTCGCCGGGGCGTTCCTTGGAACCGTAAAACTTGCGAAACAAAGCCCGCCGCAAAATGTCGTCCACGAAAGTCGACTTGCCGGAACCGCTCACGCCCGTGACACAGGTGAACGTCCCCAGCGGAATCCGCACATCAATATTTTGCAGGTTATTTTCCGTTGCGCCGATGATCTCCAGCCAGCCTTTTTCTTCCGTGGGCTGCACGCGCTTTTTCGGCACCGCGATGTTCAACTCGCCCGTCAGATATTGCCCGGTCAGCGATTTCGTACACGCCAGGATTTCCGGCAACGTACCCGCCGCCACCAGTTCACCGCCGTGAACGCCTGCGCCGGGCCCAAGATCCAGGATGTAATCCGCCGCCCGGATGGTGTCCGCATCATGCTCGACAACGAGCACTGTGTTGCCGAGGTCGCGCAGGCCTTTCAGCGTCGCCAGCAGGCGGTCGTTATCACGCTGGTGCAAGCCGATGCTCGGCTCATCCAGCACGTACAGCACGCCGACCAGCGCCGCGCCGATCTGCGTGGCCAACCGGATGCGCTGGGCTTCGCCGCCGGACAACGTGCCGCTCTCCCGGTCGAGCGTGAGGTATCCAAGGCCGACGTTTTTCAGGAAGCCGAGCCGCGCCCGGATCTCCTTGATGACTTCGCCCGCGATCTTCTGCTGAAATTCCGTCAGCTTGAGCGCCGTGAAAAAATCATCCGCCTTTTCCACCGACAACCCGCACACGTCCATGATGGACAGGCCGGGAATCTTGATCTTGGACCGCTTGGCCTTGAACTGGGTGGTGAA
>DATHQS010000296.1:0-6122 GCA_035482455.1 Candidatus Acidiferrales bacterium
TGCTCAAACAGCTTGGCGGAAACGAAGATGGGCTTCTTCTGCGCGGCGGCCAGCGCCAGGCAGTCGCTCGGGCGGGCATCGAGCTCCACGATCTTCCGCTCGGTCTGGAGCTCGTTCTGCTGCTGCAGGATGAGCCGGGCGAAGTAGGTGGAATTTTTCAGGTCGGTGATGATGACGCGTTCCACGCTGATGCCAAAACCGAGGAAGACGCGGTTGATGAGGTCATGGGTGAGCGGACGTTCCTTGGGGGTGTCGCGCAAAAACATCCCGATGACCGCCCCCATCTGCGGTTCGACCTGGATGACGAAGACCTTCTTCTCATTGCCCACAAACAGCGCGCAACTGTTGTTATGGGGAAGGATTCCGCGGATTTGTACTGGCAGCACGTCGCTCTTCACGTCCATAGCTTAAGGCTCAATCGCCAAAAAACAAGCCCCGGCCATGCCTGAGATTGACGCTTTCCACGGTGCGCCATGGCGGGTAGCTTATGCGGCATTAAGGATTAGATGACCGACAGCCAACAACCAGCCCGGAGTTTTCTGAGCAAGTTCATGGTTTTGAAAGGCGCTGCTCCTGAACTGTGGCTGGCTTTCTGCCTCAAGCTGCTCAACTTCGCCGCCTTCGCCGTCACCAACCTGACCCTCAAGTTGTGGCTTTCGGATGAATTCGGTTATTCGGACCGGGAGGCTTACCACTATGTATTGGCTTGGGCCATATCCATTACGATGGTGACTTTGCTGGTTGGTTCGCTCACTGATGCCATCGGTCTGCGGAAGACGTTCTTTCTGGGGGTTTTTATCTGCATTTTTGCCCGGATGGTGATGGTTTTTAGCACGGCTCCCTGGGTGGCCATCTTTCTTGGCTTGATGCCCCTGGCCGTGGGGGAGGCTTTGGGGACGCCGGTTTTGGTGGCGGCCGTGCGCAAATATTCCACCACGCCGCAACGTTCCTTTTCTTTCTCGATCTCTTACACCGTGCTGAACATGGGGTCTTTCATCGCCGCCTGGCTTTTTGATTACGTCCGGCAGCACGTGGGTGAGCATGGCCATCTGGAATTGCCCTGGCTGCATGCTTCGCTCGCAAGTTATCGTGTCTTGTTCGCGGTCAGCCTGGGAATCCAATTTCTGATGATACCGCTGGTGTATCTGATCCGCCCGGGGATCGAGGTCACCGACGACGGGATAAAAATCGCGCCTCCGGCAACCAGGCCCGCCGGGGAAAAATTGGGCGCGTTGATCCTGGATTCGGTCAGGAGCAGCGCGGTGGAGACCGTCCGCCTGTTCAAGACGCTCTTTAAACAGCAAGGATTTCACAAGTTGATCATCTTTCTTCTGTTGGTCGCCTTTTTAAAAATGGTTTTGATGCACATGTACTATGTGTATCCCACGTTTGGCATCCGCGTTTTGGGTGATGGCGCTCCGGTGGGAAAGCTATGGGGCATCAATGCGCTGGTCGTGGTCATCCTGACCCCGCTCATCGGTGTATTTACCCAGCGCCAGCCGGCTTACCGGATGGTTACCGTTGGTGGCATTATTACGGCGGCTTCCGTGTTCATCATGGCCTTGCCGGTTGGATGGTTTCAACCGCTGGCAGATGGCTCCATCGGACAATGGTTCGGGCATAACTATCTGGATTTGAAAGGCGCGGTGCATCCCTATTACGTGATGATCACGATTTTCGTCGTGATTTTCTCGGTCGGGGAATCCATCTACTCGCCGCGGGTCTATGAATATGCCTCGGCCATCGCACCCAAAGGTTTGGAGGCTTCCTACGCGTCGCTTTCGTACCTTCCCTTCCTGCTGGCAAAATTACTTTTGCTGTATTTTGCGGGAGATATCTTGACGCGGTATTGTCCTGAAACCGGCGAGCGGCACCCGGAAACGATGTGGTTGTGCGTGGCGTTGGTGGCCTGCGTGGCCCCGGTCGGCTTGATCGCCCTGAGAAGCCTGATCAAAGTTCACGAAGCCGGACGGGACAAATAAATTAAACGCGTCCTGTCGTCCCAATCGGTTATTCCCAATGCCCGTATGCGTTGCGCGGGATTTTTGCGTTTTCCGGATACACCAGATAAACGGCGTTGTGTGACTTGGTCCACGAATGTATGACATCGGCACGCTTGTAGATTTGACGGACGGAATCGCCCTTGTCCAGATGCGCGGCCGGGTCGTTGATGACGACATCACCGTTCTCCGTAAAACCAATGCAGGTGATGAGGTGGCCGTCCTTGTCCAGTGGCCGTCCCGGGCGCAGCCAGTCCCAGCGCGCGGAGAGAATCACGGGGATGCCGGCGGCAATCCAGTCCTCGACTTCCGCCATGTCATCCAGCCGCGTGACATAGCTGCGCATGCCGGGGAAGCTGCCGGCGAACGCGGTGTTGAAGGGCCAGTTGCCGGTGCCGGCGAAGTCCGTGTCATAAACCTTGGCGGCAACCTCGGGCACGGTCAGGTCCATTTCGGGCCGGTGCAAAACGTCCGCCCAGCGTGACAGCGCCATCGAAAGTGACGTGGGGCTGCACCAGCCTTTGGCGTTCGGATAGCCGTGCTGGGAATGTTCCGGGGTGGAAATGATTTTGCCCCAAGCCGCGTGATTGGGCGGGCGGGCTGCGACCGGCATCTTGGTATTGGAGAAGGAGGCGCCGAGGAACTTCAAGGTTGGTGAAGTGCCATTGGTTGCACCCAGCGTCACGCGGATTTGCGCGGCGTTGGCGGGTTCGTTCACAATCAAGGTGTCCGTATCGACGGTGCCATCGGCATCTTTTTGTCCACGGATGCTGGTACGCGGAGTCACATCGTTGTCCAATGACCACATGGCGACCGTGTAAAATTTCGTCTGGTGGCCGGGGGAAAGCGCGGAAGCCTCGATCTTCACATAAGTTCCAGCCGGGGCATCGGCGTTCCACGAGACGATGAGTTCATTCCAAGGGATGCGCGACTTGATTTCCGGGGAGAGCAGCACGGTGTTGCCATCCGCATCCGTGGAGCGCGTGTATTTGGAAAAATTGTCCTGTCCCCGGAAACAACTGAAGTGGCTTTTGCCGGCGTGAGGGGCGGTTTTGCAGCCGGTGAAAACCATGGCGGCACAGGCAAGGACAACGGGGAATATGTATCTTTGAAACTTTGTGGTCATAAAATAATGTGAGTTTCACCAGTGGCCAAAGCGGTCGGCGGGGATTTTTGCGTTTTCGGGATATACGAGATACACGGTGTTGTGTGAGGTCGCCCAGGCGCGCATGACATTCGCCCGCTTGTAGATGTGCCGGATGCTCTCCACCTTGATGTCGGTCCATGGATCGTTGATGACGAGGTCGCCGTCTTCCGTAAAACCCCGGCAGACGGTCAGATGGCCGCTGAAGTCATCCGCCCGGCCGTCCTTGAGCAAATCGTAGCGTGCGGAAATCATCACCGGGATGCCGGCGGCAATCCAGTCTTCCAATTCGGAGATGTCGCTGAAGCGTGTGACGTACGCGCGCATTCCATTCAGGCTGCCGGCGAAGGCGGTGTTGTAGGACCAATTGCCCGTGGCGAATTTGAAGCCATGGTCCGCCACGCCGGCGGCAACCTCCGGCGCATCGAGATTCCAATCCACCCGGTTGGATACCATACCCCAGCGTGCCAGCGCCATGGAGAGGGAAGTGGGACTGCACCAGCCGCCGCCGCCAGGATACGATTGTTGCGATCGCTCCGGCGTGGGAATGATTTTGCCCCAGGCGGCGCGGTTCGGGGCCAGCACCGCCGGCTTGATCTGCGTATTGCAAAAGGAAATGCCGAGAAATTTTAAGACGGGCAGGGGGCTGTTCGTGCCGCCGAGCGTCAGGCGGATCTGAACCGCCTTGGCTGGGGCGTTCAAGGCGAGCGTATCCGCCCGGACATCGCCGTCCGCATCTTTTTGGTTTAGGACACTCGCGCGCGGGTAGGCTTTGTCGTCCGGCGACCAGCATCCCCACGTATAAAACTTGGTGGTGTGCGACGGTTGGATGGCCCGGGCTTCGATCGTGAGAAATGTTCCCGGCGTTGCCGTTGCGTTCCAAGAAAGGACGAGTTGGTTCCATTCGATCGGTGATTGGATTTCGGGCGACAACAATACGACCCCGCCATCGGGATTTTGGGTGCGCGTGAAATTTGACAGGTCAGTCAGCCCGACAAAATGGCTGTAATCCGCCTGGCTGGATGAGTGCACGGACGTGCAACCACCCAGGGCCAGGACGGCCAATACCATCGGAAACACCAACACCTTGTACATGGCTGACATTTTGCGGCGTCACCGCCAAATGTCGAGTCACGGATGGCGAAAAATCATTTTGCCGCAGGTTGGCGATAAAGCTTTGCCTGGCCGGCCAGAAAAATCGCCCCGGTCGCCAGCAACCACAGCAGGCTCACCGTGGTGATGCCGTTATCGCGCAGCATCCGGCCGATGCCGGGCAGGCGTGCCAGCAGGTCGCCCAGCATGAAAACGATGACCGGCAGCAAAAATTTCCAGTTCACCTTCGGCCGGCTTCCTTGCGGCAGGCCCAAATCGATCAGCGCCGCCACCAACGGCAGCATCAGCAGATAATAAAAATTGTGGACGATGGGGCTGACGATAAGCGCGATCCCGACGAGCAACCCGGCAATCGCCAGCAGTTCATGCGGCGAATCCGTGCGCCGGAAACCGATGACGCAGATGGTCGCGATGATCATCAGCGCCCCGACGGCGTAAACGGCGTTGCGCTCCCACGGGGTGGCTTCGGCGGGACGTTCGGCGCGAGACAGGGAGTGATGGCTCCAGTTATGGATGGTGGCGAGCAATGATTGGTTGTCCGTGCTGCCCATGCCGGTCAATTCCTTCAGGCGCGAAGTATCGGTGCCATGGCCCAGGGCCGGCTTGGCGAGCACTTCAATCCAGCAATGGTAAAGTTCCGCTGTCCGTTTTGGTCCCAGCGTGACCAATGGCAGCACGGCCAGCAGGATGAAAAGTCCCGCCACCACGCCAAAGGCCATGCTCCATTGCCGGCGGATGAATGGATAGGCGAGCAGCAACGGAGGAAACAACTTCACCGTGGCCGGGAAGGCGAAGCATAGGCCGGCCTTGAAGCCCGCCTTGGCCGTCACGAGATAGAGGCCCAGGGCGATGGCCGTCAGCATCAAGATGTCGGCCTGTCCGCGGGATAGATCTGTCGCCAACGAGCCGGCACAAACCGCCAGCGGCAGCAGCCGTCGCCACCACCAGCGTCGCCGGGCCGATGCATCCTCCGGCGGCGGCGAACGGAGTCGGGAGCCTTCCAGCGCGCAGGCCAGCGCATGGGCCGACAGCAGGATGCCCAGCAGGCTCAGGACATACCAGGCAGCCACGGCGTAAAAGAAGTGCGTGTTCTCGGAATGAAGTCCGTAATAATTTTTCCCGTCGACGGCGTAGCCCCAGGGCGTGTTGGCGAAAGTCCGTGGTTCGCCCGGCGGCAAGATCGCCGGCTGTTGCGGGATCGGTTCGGCGAGCGGCAGAAACAGGATGGCGAGGGCGGGAGGATATTGATAATGCCAGCCGTGCCAGTCGGAAATGGCATAGGGATTTTCACCGCTCCAGATCGCGCCTGAGGCGATGCAAAAGACGCCGAGATCGGTCATCGGCGCATGACGCAACGCTGTGCGCCGTTCCTGAAGAATTCCGAAGGCGATCAGCGCAATGAGGGTGACGATGATGGCAATCCGCTCGTGACGGCGGAAATTCCAGCGGGGCTTGGTGGCGGATGGGGCGTTCAATTACGCGCGCAGCTAATCAAAAAGGAATTGCCCGGGCAATGTTTATCCCGGCGGAACGCCTCAGTTTTGGTAATCAAGCCTTGGCCGGATCGTAGTTCAACCACGGGCCGAGCCAGCGCTCCATCTCTCCGACCGGCTTGTCTTTGCGACCGGACAGGTCAGTGACCTGGTCTTGGCCAAGTTTTCCAACGGCGAAATATTTCGAATCCGGGTGGGCGAAATACAGCCCGCTCACGCTGCTGCCAGGCCACATGGCAAAATTCTCCGTCAGCTTGATGCCGGTGTGCTGTTCGACATCGAGGAGGTCCCACAGGATGGCTTTCTCGGTGTGGTCCGGGCTCGCCGGATAACCTGCCGCCGGCCGGATGCCGCGATATTTTTCCTCGATGA
>DATHQS010000297.1:0-12455 GCA_035482455.1 Candidatus Acidiferrales bacterium
CATGCGTGATCTTGCCGGACAACAAACCCGAGGCCAGCGGCACACGCGCCAGAATGCCCACCTTGCGGCGCTGCGCTTCGGCAAAAAAACGTTCTGCCGGGCGCTGGCGGAAGATGTTGAAGATGATCTGTACGGACTGCACGTTCGGGAATTCGATGGCCTTGAGCGCCTCTTCGACTTTTTCCACACTGACGCCGTAGTGGCGCAGCTTGCCGGCCTTCACCATGTCATCAAGGATGCCGAACACTTCCGGGCGGTAAAAAACTTCCGGGTGCGGGCAGTGAAGCTGGAGCAGGTCAATGGTGTTGGTGTTGAGGTTCTTGAGGCTGCGATCCACCCAGGCGTTGAGATTTTTGCGGTTGTAGCCTTCGACCGTTTGCACGGGGAGACGGCGGCCGGCCTTGGTGGCGATGTAAAACTTTTCCTTCCGTTGCTTTTTCAACTTGGCGAGGAGGCGTTCGCTGCGGCCATCGCCGTAGACATCGGCGGTGTCGAAGAAGTTCACGCCGCCGTCGAGCGCGGCATGGAGGGCGGCGAGGGATTCCTGGTCATTAACATCGCCCCAAGCGCCGCCGATGGCCCAGGCACCAAAACTGATTTCAGAGATTTTCCAGCCGGTACGGCCGAGGGTGCGGTATTTCATATCGAGTCAGGTTTAATTGGTTAAGGAGTTTGGCAAAATTTGATTCGCAGACAATGTCATTTGCAGACGCGGCGGTAAAGCATCTCATAATGCATGACGATGGCGTCGGCGGAGAAAAAATCTTGGGCGCGTTTTTGTGCGGCCTGGCCGAACTTGTGGCGTTTTGCCGGATCCGCGATCAAGCTTTCGACGGTGCGGGCGAGGGTGTCAGCGTTGGGATAATCGACCAGCAAGCCGGTCACGCCGTGGTCGATGACTTCGGGGATGCCGCCGACGCGACGGGCGACGCTGGGGCAGCCGAAGCACATCGCTTCGAGAATGCTGAGGCAAAAGCTTTCGGTGTCCGACGTGAACAGGCCAAGGTCGGCGGCTTGCAGATAATCTTCGATGTCGTTCACGTTTTCGCGGACGATCACGCGGTTTTCCAGGCCGTACTGGCGGACCAAGGCGGTGAAGGGCGCAAAGCTGCCACCAGCGAGGATGAGAAGCTTGAAAGATTCGCGCGGATTGATTTGAGCGACGGTTTCCAGCAGCAGATCAATCCGTTTCAACGGACGCAGATTGGAGGAATGGAACAGCAGCACTTCATCTTTCACGCCGAGTTCACGACGCACTTCTTCACGCAAACGTTTAGGCGGGCGGGGTGTGAAGAAATTATGAATGACATCGATGGGACCGTTAAAACCCAGCACTTTTTGGGTTTCAGTTTTAAGAAAACCGGAGACGGCGGTCACGGCGTCGGAGTGGGCAAGTGCATGATAGATGGCAGGGCCGTAACCGGGGTCGCGACCCAGGAGCGTGGTGTCCGTGCCGTGGAGCGTGGTGACGACGCGGGGCTGCTGCCCCGGCGGAAGCATCGACTGGGCAAGGATGGCGGCGGTGGCGTGCGGAACGGCGTAGTGGACATGCAGCACATCGAGCTGATGAGTGTGGCTGACTTCGGCCATCTTCACCGAGAGCGGCAGGGTGTAATCCGGATATTTGAAAAGGTCGTAGTCGTTGATGATGACCGGATGAAAATGAAGGCGTTTGTTGTTTTCGGGCAAACGGAAGGGACGTTCGTAGCTGATGAAATGGACGTCGTGACCACGCTGCGCCAGTTCCTCGCCGAGCGCGGTGGCAAGAATGCCGCTGCCGCCGACGGAGGGGTAACAGGTGATGCCGATCTTCATGGTCAGAAACGGCGGGCGCTACGGCTGGACTGAGCGAGGGAGTCGAGCACGAGCGGGTCGTTGGGGAATAGCGCGATGGCGTGGCCGATGCCGGCGCGCGCGCCAAGCAGCCGGGCGCGGGTGAGCTGAAGCTCGATATAATTGCGGGCCTTGACCTGGGATTCGTGCGCGGACATCGCGGCGGTCCACGCGGAGATGATTTCGGGCGCGGAGATATCGAAGAGCACCGGCGAGATGTCGCGCGGTTCGGCGTCGGGCGTCACGGCGTAGAAAAACAACTGGTCGATGGCGTGAGAGGGTGAGCGGCGCAGTTCCTTCAAGCCGCCGAAGCGGGCGAGGCGGGCGGCATCACGGACGAGTTTGCCGAGCCGCCAATGATCGGGATGCTGATTCTCCACAACGCTCGGTGCGAGGACGATACCGGGGCGGGTGCGGCGAAGGATTTGCGCGAGCTTGATGGCGTGGACGGCGCGGATTTCGAGATGGGCGTCGCCGTCCAGTTTGATAAACTCGATGGTTGCGCCCAAAATCTTCGCGGCTTTTTTGGATTCGGCGATGCGTTGTTTGGGTGTGCCGTGGGTGCCGGCTTCGCCATGGGAACAGAGGATGAAATGGATTGGGCGGCCGAGTTGCGCTTCGCGGGCGATGATGCCGCCACAGCCGAATTCGATGTCGTCGGGGTGCGCGCCGAAGGCGAGCAGCGGCGCGGGCTCAGTTTGAGATTTCGGTCCAGGCTTCATCAGAGAGGTCAATGGTGTCGCGCGTCACAAATTTGATTTCCGGCGCTTCTTCCTCGCGAAGGTAGGCTTTTTCGCCGGCACCGGCAATGTAATGCGTGCAATGTACGACGGATTGCATCCAGCGCAAACGCGAGTCGCGCGTGGGGCTGACCTGTTCCTTGGTGAAGGCGGTCAGCGGCAACGTCACGAAGGAATTGCCGCCTTCATGGAGTTTGAAAGCACCGTCGGCCAGACGGGCGCGGACGATTTCGTTTTCATGGGGGATGTCCACGAAACAATCCGTGATGTCGGAGGCGGCGCGACGAAACGCGGGGTCGCCGGAGCGGATAACGCGGATGCCATCGAGCAAGCCGAGGCGGCGATACATATCGAGACAGAAGTCGGCAACGGTCGCGCCGGAGGCGGCCTTGAAAATATCGATGATGGGGCGCTCGACGTAGTTGGGTAGCTGGAGTTCCGTTTTATGCTGCCAGTCCGGCGGGATGCGCTTGAGGCAGAGCGGGGAAAACTTCCGCTGGGTCTTGTTGGCGAAGGAAAAATTGAGGATGGCGGGCTCGTTCGTCTGGCGATGGCGCAGGATGGTCTGGGTCTCGCGCGGGTCGTGGTCGCTGTCGTGATAGAAGAAAACGATTTCGCCGCCGATCTCCTTTTGTAGACGGCGCGCGGTCTGAATTTTGGCGACGAGGAAACGTTTCGGAAAGAATCCGCAAGGCTGCTGGCCAAAACAGATAACGGGCGCGGTGCTCATATCGGGTCTGGTTGGGTTTTGGCCCTATCCCCGAAAATCATTTGAAACACGACGCTGAAGATGACGCAGGCACCAACGCCAATCGGATTCAGCCAGAGATAGCCGATCTCGTGACTGGGATAGGCTTTGCCGAGAAAGAAAAGTGCCAGAACGAGAGCTTGCGCCGCCAAGGCCGCCAGAAAAACCGCCGAGCCTCCGACGCGTTTCAGGAAAAACGCAACGACGAACACGCCGAGCAGCGCCGGATAAAATATCGAAGCCACGATGTTCAGCCCTTCAATGAGATTTTCCGCGGAACTTACGTACAGCGCAAAGCCGATCGCAAAAAGTCCCCACAGCGCTGTGAACCATTTCGCGTTGCGCACATTGCGCGCCTCGTCATGGGCCGCGAGCGGACGGAAATGCCGCCACAGATCAATCGTGCTGGTCGTGCCGAGCGCGTTCAGTTCGCCGGCCTTGGATGAAAGCGCGGAGGCAAACATCACCGCGATCAGCAGGCCGACGACCCCGTGCGGGAGTTGCGTCAGTATGAAGGTGATGAAAACGTAATCCGAATCTTTGACCTGCGCATTTGGATCCACGGACTTCAAGGTATCGCGCGCTTTCTGTCGCAAGGCGTCCGACGCCTTTTGGGCTTCGGCCATCGCATTCCGCGCGGCGGATTCTTCCGCGACATCGCCGTGATCGCGGGCGGCAACCCACGCGCGGATTTTTGACTGCTGGTCGGCGTGCAGCACGGCGTATTGTTCGTCGATCGCCTTGAACGCCGCGCCTTGCGGACCCTCGACATGGTGTCGCCATTCGGTTTGATTAAAGAACACCGGCGTGGCCGGCTCGAATTGATAGAACACAAACAGCATCGCGCCGAGCATGACGATGAAGAATTGCATCGGGATCTTGAAGACGGCGTTGAACATCAGACCGAGCCGGCCCTCGCGCAAGGCCGCGCCGCCGATGTAGCGTTGCACCTGCGACTGGTCGGTGCCGAAATACGAGAGCGACAAAAACAACCCGCCGAGCACCCCGCTCCAAAACGTGTAGCGCCGCTTCAGGTCCGGCGTAAAGTCCACCGCCTGCAGCTTGCCCATCGCGCCGGCGATATGCAACGCGCCGGCGGGCAATTTCGACAGCAAGACGACAAACGCGGTGATCATGCCGCCCATGATAACGGCCATCTGCCATTTTTGGGTCAAGTTCACCGCCGCGCTTCCGCCGGTGACGGTGTAAATGATCACCAGCAGTCCCGTGAAAATGATGGTGAGGTCGAGCCGCCATCCCAGCACGGTCGAAAGGATGATGGCAGGCGCATAAATCGTGATGCCCGCCTGCAACCCGCGTTGCAAAAGAAAGAGCGACGCACCGAGCAGCCGCGTCTTGGCGTCAAAACGTTTTCCCAGATACTCGTAGGCGGTATAGACGCCGAGCTTGCGGTAGATCGGCAGGAACACCACGCAGACGATGATCAGCGCGAGCGGCAGCCCGAAATAATTCTGGATGAACGCCATGCCGTTTTCGTAGGCCTGCCCCGGCAGCGAGAGATAAGTGATGGTGCTCGCCTGCGTGGCCATGACGGACAGGCCGATGGTGAGCCAGCCGGTGTTGCGATTGCCCTTGAGATAGGTGTTGAGGTTGTCGGTATGCCGCGTGCGCCATGTTCCGTAGGCGGCGATGCCTAGCATCGTGCCGAGCAAGACGAACCAATCGAGCGCATTCATGCAAAATAACGGGAGAAGATTGCGAGCAACGCCACGACCAGCACAAAAAACACGAACACAAAAAGGTAAACATCCCGCCAGGTGCGGAAGCCCGGCACGCCCGGCGATTCGTCGGAGTTGTGCGGGTCAGGAGGATTCATTTGCCGAGTGAAACCAGATTGGCGAACAGGCGGTAGGCACCGGGCACACCGGCGGGGAGTTCGCGGAAAAACACGAGGCCGGTGTAGACGAAATTGCCTTTGCCATATTGGGCGACCAATAATGAACCGGTGTTTTGTGCTTCGCCCGGGTCGTGGCATCCCAAAATGGGGATGAAGTTGGTGTCCCAAGTATCCGGAAAATAGATGCCGCGTTCCTGTACCCAGCCGTCGAAATCCGCGCTGGTGATCTTGTTCGGCGTGTTCAACGCAGCATGATTGGGGGCGAGGAACGTCACCTCGGCGGTTTCATCGGTCACGCGCTTGTCGGACACGTGCAAGGGGTAGGGAGCCAACTGCGGCAGGTCGCGGGCGGGGCGGTTGTATTGCTCGATGACCGTGCCGCCGGCTTCGACGTAGGCGAAGAGGGCGGGTAGTTGCGGAACGAGGTCGGTGCGGACGTTGAAGGCGCGGATGCCGATGACGATGGCGTCGAAATCCTTGAGCCGGTTGGTGGTGAGGTC
This sequence comes from Candidatus Acidiferrales bacterium, assembly GCA_035482455.1. GTDB lineage: Bacteria > Verrucomicrobiota > Verrucomicrobiia > Limisphaerales > UBA11358 > UBA11358. The sequence goes on from DATHQS010000297.1 coordinate 5,680, forward strand.
CGCGCCGGTGAGGGAGGTGACCTGGTAACCCATCTCGGCCAGCGCCTCGGCCACGCTATCGCCGGCGCCGGGGACGTAGCCGACATTTTTGCCACGGGTGGCGAGGTCGAAGCTGACGGCCTTCAAGCGTGCGGCCGGTTGCAACAGCAGATGGGGGATGTGCTTGTAGGCGATTTCGGTGCGGTCATTGCCGTAGATGGCGTTGCCGATTTGCGCGCTGGCAGTGATGCTGGCACCGGCGGACTTGGCCGGCGCGGTGATGGTGAAAGTGAAGGATTTCTTTTCACCGACGGTGGCGAGGTCAAATGATTGGGAGGCAGGCGTGACTTTCCAGCCGGCGGGCGCATTCAGCTTGAGTGCGCCGGCGGAATGGGCGCGGGCGGCGGTGATCTCAATCGCGACGGGACGGGTGGAGCCGGGCGCGAACAGTTTTACTTCGGAAACAAAATGGAGCGAGACGGGCGGGATGACGTCGAGGCGGCGGTGGGTCTCGGCTTGCACCGGTTCACCGGGGATGACGAGCGTCTGTCCGCCGACTTCAAATACCTGTTCAACGGGGAAGGCGGGCGGATTTTCCGGCCGGCCAATCAACGACGCTTCGGCGACCTTGAACATGCCGGTGCCGGGTTCTTCGCGCAGCCAGTAGGGCTGGGTGAGCGGTGTGCTGGCGGGGAGGGTGATGGCTTCATTGCGGGAGCCCTGCTTGATGGCATTTAGGTCGATGATGGGAACCGGATTTAACTCTTCCTTGATGGCTGGATGTCGTGTGGCAACCCAACGCACGGGAACACTGGAAAGCACGGTGACGGTGTGGTGCAGCTTTAACTCCTCGCCGGGCACGACTTCGGCCGTGGGCATGGTGGTGGCCACTTCGAGACCGAGGCAGGTTTGGAGGATGTGGTCGAGTTGCTTCTTTTTTTCATCCACGATGCGGTCGGCGGGCAGGGTGGCGAGGGCGCTTTTTAATTTCAGCAGCGCGGGAACGCTGGCCTCGGGATTGTTGGTGTCAAATTTGGCGATGATGTCATCGGCCTGCTTGCCGATGTCCGCGCCGCCGGGGACGCGGGTCCAGGTGGTGTCCACGCCGTCGAGGATGTCGTTGGTGGCGGGTTCACCGGCGAGGAGGTTGAACGATTCCGGCCGGCCACCACCGCCGCCGCCGGCAAAATTGCCGAAGCCCTGCGACTTGTGCATCGAGCGGCTGCGCCCGGCGATGGCGCCGAAGGATTCGCCAGACACGGGGTCGTTGCCGGAGATGTCCATCTGCAAGCCGCCGGCTTCGCCGCGTCCGTTCACGAAAATGCGTTTGGGCTGCCATGGCTGAAGTTCGGTGAGCTGTTCGGGGAAGGCCTTGGGGTCGCCCGCGAGCTTGAAGGCTTCCAGCGCGAGAACTGCCGAGGCGGTGTGGTGGCCGTGGGTGCCGCCGGGCACGGTGGAAAAGCGCGTGACCACCACATCGGGCCGGAAGGTGCGGATGACGCGGACGATATCGGCGACGACCTGGTCTTTGTCCCAGATGTTCAGTGTTTCGCGGTAGTCCTTGGAGAAACCGAAATCCATGGCGCGGGTGAAAAATTGTTGGCCACCATCAAGGCGGCGGGCGGCGAGCAGTTCTTCGGTGCGGATGTAGCCCAGCTCCGAGCCGAATTCGCCGCCGAGGACGTTCTGGCCACCATCGCCGCGGGTGAGCGACAGATAGGCGGTGCGGTAATTGCGTCCACGGGCGAAATAGGTGATGAGCTGCGTGTTTTCGTCGTCCGGATGGGCGGCGACGTAGAGGACGCTGCCCATCTGGTCGAAGGCGCGGAGTTCCTGGAGAATCGCGGGGCCGGGAACGGACTGGGCACCGGCGGATTGCACGGCGCAAAAGGCGGCGGCGCAGAGGAAGATTTTTAACGCAAAGGCGCAAAGACGCAAAGGCGCAAAGGTTTTGTTGTTGGGGGTGGTGATGGCAGTGTTCACCGTTTGGTGCCAGGCGATGGCCACGGCCAAGCCGGACGAATCGCCCGGTTTACGTGGCACCTTTGCGCCTTTGCGCCTTTGCGTTAATTCTGGACTGTATGGTTCCGGATAACGCAGGGCGTGCGGGACGCTTTGCATGCCCTCGTTATGCGTACGTTGCTGCGCCCGGGGACGGGCGCACTCCGCCGCCGGTTTGGCAAGATGTGGCGAGATCATTTCAGGCTCGAAATGAGGTCGTCGTTCACCTTCACGTAACTGGGTTCCTTGGCCTGGACCGCCAGTTCGCTGGAATGCTTGGCGGCGGCGATGGCACCTTCCTTGTCGCCCAGCTTGGCGAGGATCCTGGCCTTGAGATTGACGATGTAATACGCCTCGCGCTGCTTGATGGCGGCGTCCACCCATTCACTGGCCTTTTTCAGGTCCTGGCCATGGTCGTAATAGAACGCGGCCGCCTGGAAGTAGGGTTTATTCTTGGAATCAGAGGCCATGACAGTGTCGATCTGCGACAAGAGACTACTGACGAGGTCGAGTTGCAGCTTGATGGGCGCGACGGTTTTGTCCCAGACAATATTAATGACCGCCGAATCGTCGAGGACGCGATTGAATTCGATGGTGAAGGTTTCAATCGACGTGTCCGCCAAGTGCACGGGCGTGGTCTTGAAGCGGAGAACGTCCTCCTTTTCATCGTATTGGGTGCCGGACTTGCCGACGCCCTTGTTGAGGATGATGGTCCACTCGTCCTCGCCGGGGATGGTGTAGAGGGCGTAGCTGCCGGCGGCGACATCCTGGCCGTTGAGCTTGACCGGGGTGCTGAACGTGATCTTGGTGGCGTTGTTGGCACCGGTGCGCCAGACCTCGCCGAAAGGCACAAGGGCACCGAAGATCTGGCGGCCTTTCATGCCAGGGCGTGAATAAACAATCTCAATGTCCGTGAGGCCGACGCGCTGCTTGATGGTGCAGGCGGGGCTGGGCGAAGGAAATTCCAGCTTGGGAGCCTGGGCAAAGGTCGTGGCGGCAAAGCCCAGCGCAAGGGCGCAGGCGAGGAGGACGGTATTCGTTTTCATGATGCGTGGGTGAAAGTGCCGGATGAGCGGATCACTTTTGGACGGTGAAATCCGCGGTGTACTGGGTGTTGGCCCAGATCAACTTGATGGTGCCGCCGCCGTTGCCGGCCGCGTTCTTGGTGATGGCGATAGTGAACTGGTCTGCGGTCTTGTCGGTCACGTCCTTTTTCAAATCCACGCGGGCGAGGTCCTGGCTTTCGTCGTAGGAGCCGGAACCGACGCCCCATTGGCCGATCTGTTTGTTGATGATGAGCTTGGCGGTGCCGTCACCCTTGGGCAGCGTCCAGAGCGTGTAAGCGCCAGCAGGAACGGTGACGTCGCCCAAGACGATGGGTTTCTGGGTGATGAGAATGGTGGCTTCATCGGCGCCGGTGCGCCAGACCTTGTCGTAGGGGACGAGCGTGCCCCAGATCTCGCGGGCTTCGCCGGACTTCGGATCTTTGGTGTACGGCCGGCCGTAAGTGATGGTGACGCGGTTTTTATCGATGACCGCGCTGACGGTCTCGTGCGGGCTGACGCGCTTTTGCTGGGCCATGACGGGCAGGGCGCTGAGAACGAGGGCGCCGACGAGGAGGAGGGATTTGATATGTTTCATGGTATTTTGGCGGTTGTGGTTAGAATGACGTCAAGTAATGTCCAAAGGTAACTGGTTTCGGTGTAACAAGCTGGCAATCATACGGCGGAACACAAGCTTTAAGACTCCCGAAGCGGCATTTGGTTCCACACGATTCAGACAAAGAGACAGCAGGGAGGGGACAAACGCTCAAATTATTTGGATAACTGGCGGGCCGGAATGAACAGGTGACAGATGCGTTACAGTTGTTTTATTTCCGGCTTTTGCTTAATTATCAATCAACGCAGCAAATCACTTTTGTTGTGGAAGAATGCGAATGCAAACGAGGGTCATACGAATGAAAGGCTTCCTGGTCGCCGTCATGCTGGCGGCGACGTTCGCCGTGCAGGCCGCCGCCCCGCCGCGCGGTGATGACCGGTTGCGTGAGCTGGTGGTTTTCCCGGAGATGAACCTGAATTTTAATTTCGGGATGAGCCCCGAGGGGATCCAATGGGTCATCAATGAAAACGTGAACCTGACCGAAAAAATATCCCAACTGCGCGAAGAGGCAAAACAACAGCCCGGCGATATCAAGCGCATTTTGAACCTGGCATACGCGCTGGACAAGAACGATGAAACCAACGAATCACAGGCCTGCTATCAGAAGGCCGAGCAACTCTGCCGGAAAAAGCTGGCAACCAGTCCGCAGGATGGCCTGACGATGATCGACCTCGGCGCAGCACTTCAAGGGCTAATCAAAAAAGAAGAGGCGGAAAGCGTTTATCGCCGGGCCACGCTGGTGTCATCCAATGAATGGAGGTGCTGGGCGAGCCTGGGGAATTACCTGGCAGAAGATTACGGATCATTGTTCGCAAACGAACCGCGCGGCCAGGAAATCTTTCAAGCCTTGATGTCATCGCAAGAAGATTCGGGTTACCGCCCGCCCGCGGAGGCCCTGAAACAATTGGAAGCCAAGGCCAACGAAGCCGCCCGCTGTTATGAGCGTGCCGTGGCGCTGGCTCCGGGGGAACCTGAATTGTATTTGCAACGCGCCGGGTACGCCTGCTCATCAAACATGGTCGATTGTCTCATCCGGCATTATCGGGACAAGGAAGCGATTGATTCCAAGACCTGGCTATTGGCTTTCTGGTCGCAAAAAACAATAGCTGACCTGCAGAAGGCGGCGGAATTGAGCCCGAAAAACTACCAATACATCAGTCTGGCCACCTACTATGTGTGGTACAGCGCGATATTACGATTAAACGGTGCAAACAGCGCGATATTAAGATTAGACGGTGCAAACACCGCTGCGGATGCCTTGCCGGATACGACGCGTGACTATGTGCATGGGGCCATGGCACGCCTGGAACAGCTGTCCGAAGATCCGGACAAGAAGATTGCGGCCGGGGCCCTGGAACATCATGGGATGCTCAGCATTTTTTTAAAAAATACTTCAGCGGCCCAGACGGACCTGCGCCGGGCGGTGGCGCTTGACCCGGCGCGTGAGAGTTCATGGGACATGTTGCTGGTCGCGCTGGCGGAATCCGGTTCGCCGGAAGAAAAAGTTGCGGTATGTGAAGCCCGGTTGAAGGCCAGGAATTCCGCCTGGAATCACCTGTTGCTGGCCCGGGCATTTCAATATCTGAAAAAGTGGGATAAAGCAGGGGAAGAAATAGAGGCTGCGCTCAAGCTTGAACCGGATAATCTCGTGGCGCAACTTGAGCTGGCGGCACTGGCGCTGACGCAGAGCAACGATCCGGATGCCATGGCAAAGGCGGGCACACACCTGGCCCAGTTCGAGAAGATTTTTGAGAAGGCCCCTTACAGCAAAGAAAGCGAGTCTGAATGGCGCTGTTTAAATTTGAACCTGGCGATCTATGACGCATTGACCGGCGCACCGGGAAGCAAAGATATGGCGAAAGCGTGTCTGGAAACGGTCTTGAAGCGGCACCCGGATGATCAGGATGCCAAGGCAATAGCCGGGGCCTTGAACTAGATTTAAAGCGGAATGTCTGGATTGGCTCCGACGACAGGTTGGTTGGGCGCTCCACGACTATGGTTTTCGTCTTATCCATGCCTTCGCAATCAGGCCGGCCACGCCCGCGAGGACAAACATCGCCAACATGCCATCAATGAGATTCGGCGGCTGCGATGGGCGAAACCAGACGGTGACCGTCCCGACAGAAAATATCGGCACGAGCAGCAATGAAACGAGGACCTGCCCAAGCGCCAACTTTTTCCGGCGCCACGCCACAACGAACGCGGTGAGCATCCAAACCACACCGAAGGCGAACCAGCCGCTCCAGAGCAAGCGGATGAGAAAGTCGAGGTTCATGGGGATGTTCTGGCCGCGTAACGACGGCCCGCTTAGTTCCAATCAAATAGTTTTCACACGGACTCACGGCAGGTTAGCCGGCTCTGACAAGTGTATGCTCATTCCTGAACTGCGTGCCTGGATAAAACCTCATCCTGCGGACGGCACGTGACCACGATTGCATTACTATGACCATAAACACCAAATTCCCACTCATCACGGCCTTGAAACGCCTTCCGAAGGCGGTCAGCTATTTGAGCCCGTTGCACATAATTTGTCGGCACACTCGCGACCACAATCGTAACGTTTGTCAAATAGCCGGACGTAACCAAAGCATCACCCAGCCTCTCGTGGTCATCCATATACTTCTGGTCAAGCGCCGAAAGATGGAATAGCCGGACGAGACTCTGCGGAAGGCATCTTTCCCACCAAATCGTCCTCCCAACCAGGTGGCTCGTTTGCTTCCATCTTGCGTATTTTGCAGGGTCGGTTTTGGGAACGCCAACCGGGAGGAATAACCAAATCACAGCACTCGTCAACACGCATACGGTAACGATTTCAATAAATCTAAGTTTGCTCATAAGTCCAGCCGGCTAACAGATATATTGAGTTACGGTTTTGAAGTTTATCCCTTTCACTGGACTTGACCTTAAATCGGAGTTTTAGGCCTGTCCAGCAGGGACTTTTGGAAAATCTTCGGGTCATTGTTAAAAATGGGAAAGCCGACACCTGAAAGTTGGTTGAACGACCGTCCTCACCCCGGCCCTCTCCTTGTATCTTCTAAATCGTCCTGCTTGGCAGGCTTGCGAAAGCCAGCCAAGCTGGGGCCGCCCTCCGGCCTGCAGGCCGGAGGGCGGCGGCGCGCGCGGAAACGTCCTCTCCT
>DATHQS010000298.1:0-3933 GCA_035482455.1 Candidatus Acidiferrales bacterium
CCAGGCCGTGGTTCGGTGATGCGCTTAGGCGCCCTTGCAGATTCGTCCAGGTGCGGAACGCCCAATTCGCCATTTGTGCCTTGGTCATGTGCGCAAAGTCCCCCGCCGTGGCGAGCACGGGCAGGCGCGCGACACGTTTTACATCCGCGGCGCTCTTCAAGCGGTCATCTGAAATTTCAATCAGCAATATTACGGCCGCCACGGCCACCAGCCCGAGCATTCCCATGAATGCCGCAAGAATCAGGATTTTCGCGCGACGTCCGTGCTTGACGAGGTCTTTCTCCGTGGCTGGCGCGAGTAGTTGACAATAGCCCGGCGGATTGGCGACGAGCGATTCCGCCTCCTGCCCGCGGCCTATCAACGTAAGCCGCGCGCTTTCAAGCGATGCCAGCTTGCTGCGGATGACTTCCGGGTCACTGCTTGCAAAAGCGGCGGTGTTTGTCTCGCCGCCTGATGATGCTTGCGATGGCAATTCATTTTCCAACGCGGCAATCTCCGCTCGCTTGGCCTGCACCAACGGATGCGCATCCGTGTAGCGTGCGAGCAATCCGGCCAGATCGTCTCGGGCAGACTGGATTTTTACGACCAGTGTGGAAGCCTGCGGTGCCATCGTGGTCGATGCCGATGACGGCGGGATTTGTTCCTGCCGGTTCACGGCGGCGATTTCTGATTCAGTCCGCTCAAGCTGCTGCTTGGTGAACTGGATGATTTCGCCTGCGGCTTTCGCCTGCATTTCCTGTGTATAGCGGACAGCCTCGCGCGCATAAAGATTGGCCAAATCTAACGTCTTCTGCGGGTTCAGCCCTGTAACGGTGACGACAATGATGTCGCTGTCATGTTCCGGCATGATGCGCAGGTTCGCCGCAAGCACATCGGCAGACACCGGCGGGCTTGCTTTCGTTCCCACCCGTTGCAACAGCTCCGGCGAGTGCAAAATGCTCGGCAACGTCTGCGGGGCGGCCTGGCGCACGCCAAAAACTTCAACCGCGTTGGGCGACTCGTACCGCATCAACTGTGCCGGGGCGGTATAAGAAGATTTCCAGAAGGCAAACCCGGCAATAAAACCCAAAACTCCCAGCACCGCACCACCGGCAACCAGCCAACGCCACTGCCGCAGAACCGCCTCCAATAGCGGCAAGAAATCAGCAGCCTTTCCCTCCGCCGCCCCGTTGCGGGCATGGACTCCGCTTGTGGCCGGCACAATGCCCGCTGTCGCCGATGTTACTGGACTCTTGCCGGCCTGAGATTCGTCATTCATGTAACCAATGGGGTTTGCGTCACTTTCAATTTGGAATCTAATGCCGCAACCGCGGCCCTGCTAGTGGGTCAAGACCTCAAAGCCGGTGGGTGTATACCCCAGTCAGTCGACGAGATTTTTCTGGACGGCGTAGTGCGTCAGCTCGGCGTTGTTCTTCATGTCCATCTTTTCCAGCAGCCGTGCGCGGTAGGTGCTGATGGTCTTTACGCTCAAGGAAAGTTCCTTGCCGATCTGGCTGACGCTCTTGCCGGATGCGATCATCCGCAAAACGAGAAATTCCCGGTCAGACAACCGTTCGTGCGGCGCCTTTTGAACGTCAATGGTCAGATACGACGCCATGCGCTCGGCCAGTGATGGGCTGATGTATCGTCCGCCATTAACCACTTTTTTGATCGCCCCCACGAGCTCCTCGTCTGCGCTCTCCTTGGTCAGGTACCCTGCCGCACCGGTCTTCAACATGCGCACGGCAAATTGGTCCTCCGGATGCATGCTCAGGACAAGTACCGGCAGTTTGGGCCGCAGCCGTTTCACATCACGCAGGGTTTCCAGGCCGCTACGCCCGGGCATGGTGATATCGAGGATCATCACGTCCCAGTTTTCCTTGGTGACACGGTTCAGCGCCTCCGCGGAGTTACGGGCCTCCCCAAATTGCGCCTTCTTAAAATGATCAGCGAGAATCAGTCTCAGCCCCTGCCGTACGACGGCGTGGTCGTCTGTCAGAAGAATTTTCATGCGAGTTCAGTTTGTTGTTCCCGGAATTTTTATACGGCCGCGGAATGCGTATGCTGACGGTTGTCCCCCTGCCCGGCTCGCCGCGCCAGCGCACTTCGCCGCCCAGCAGCGCGGCGCGTTCGGTCATGCCGATCAACCCGATTGATTTGGTGTTTTGGATTTCGCTTTCTGAAATGCCACGTCCGTTGTCTTTCACCTCGAGAATGTAATGTTCCGTCGATTCGATCAGCCGCACTTCAACCTTGGTGGCATTGGCATGGCGGATGATGTTGGTGAGCGTCTCCTGAAATATGCGGAAGAAGGCCGTGTTTAAATCCTGGCTTAACATTGTGTCGCGGATGGCCACCGTCACCCGGCACTGGATGCCCGTTTGCTTCTGGAATTCATTGGTCTGCCATTCCAGCGCCGCCGGCAAACCGGCGGTGTCGAGCAGCCCGGGCCGCAATTCTGTGGCAATGCGGCGGACGGCCTGGATGATCCCGTCAATGCCGTCAGCCATGGTATGCGCCTTGGTATGAAGCAGCTTTAAGTTTTCCGGCAGCCGCCCGGCCAGCCAGGTCAGTTGCAGTTTCAACCCCGTCAACGACTGCCCCAATTCATCGTGAACCTCGCGCGCGATGCGGATGCGCTCCTCTTCACGCACGGATTGCAGATGGATGGACAGTGCGCGGAGTTGGGCGTGGGACTGCCTTAACCGCTCCTCCGCCGTGATGCGCTCCCTTCGCTCCTCCGCTTCGCGCAGGGCGCGGTGGACGGAGGGCACCAGCCGGGAAAGCCGCTGTTTTAGGACATAATCCGTCGCACCCTTTTTTAATGTTTCAATCGCCACCTCCTCGCCCAATGTTCCGGTGACAAAAATGAACGGTGCCTCGGGGCATTTTTCACGGGAAATCTCAAGCGCGGTATAGCCGTCGAGCGTCGGCAGGGAAAAATCTGAAAGAATCAGGTCTGGACAATAAATTCCTAGCCGCCGGATGAAAGCGGCCCGGTTGTCAACGTGCTCCAGGCGGAAAACTAAACCGCCCATCCGCAGCGCGTGACGGACCAGGTCGGCGTCCGTCGGGCTGTCTTCAAGTAGCAGGATGCGTATTTCATCATTCAATCAATTTAGGCGGCGTGCGCCAGTTGTGAAGCTTGGGTTATTGTTTGCCGGGCTGCCATGACTGCGGTTTCCATTAGATCTGCGGTTGGTGGTGGCTCATTGATGTCGAGCCAGAATTTTTTTACTTCCTTCAGCGCGGAGACAAACTCCCGGTATCCGACCGGTTTGACGACGTATGCATTGGCCCCAAGTTGATAGGTCCGGACCAGGTCGATCCGCTCTTTGGACGAAGTAAATACGACCACGGGGATGCTTTTTAGCGCGGGGTCGCTTTTGATCTGCCGCAGCACTTCCAACCCGTCGACCTTGGGCATTTTTAAATCAAGCAGTATGACCGCCGGCGGGTCGCCGTTGCGTGTTTGAAAAACGCCACGCCGGTTAAGGCAGTCCAGCACCTCCGAGCCATCGCATGCCAGGACAATTTCATTGGGTGGTTGACTGGCTGAAAGCGCGCGTACCGTGAGATCCGCGTCGTTCGGGTTGTCTTCGGCCAGCAGAATCCATCTTGGTTTGGTCATATTCCCTCCTTCTTTTTTAGTTTTGGGATTGTGAAATAAAAGGTCGCGCCACCATCCGGCTCGCCTTCCGCCCAGGCGCGCCCGCCATGCCGGTGGATGATGCGCCGCACATTTGCCAGCCCGATCCCGATGCCTTCGAACTCGTTGCCGTTATGCAATCGTTGAAAAACCCCAAACAATTTGTTTGCATATTTCATGTCAAACCCTACGCCGTTGTCAGATATAGAGTAGATCAGCGCGTCATTTTTTTTCTCTGAGCTTATTTTAATTTCAGGACTTTTATTGTTGGACGAGTATTTTATGGCATTGGATAATAAATTTAG
>DATHQS010000299.1:0-8819 GCA_035482455.1 Candidatus Acidiferrales bacterium
ATGGTCGCGATCCTCGCGAGCACGCCGGGCTTGTCCACCACGTTGAGCCGCACGAAATACTGCGAGACGACTTCCTCAATCGGTGCCACCGCCCCGGCACATTCGTGCGGCACAAACGCCGGTAGCCGGTTCTTCGTGCCGGATTTCAGGTCCAGCACCGCGTCACCGATGTCGCTCAGCACCGCGCTGGCCGTGGCGTCCTTGCCCGCACCGCGCCCGTAGAAAAGCGAATCGCCCACCACATCGCCGCGCACGAACACGGCGTTGAACACGCCGTTCACGCTCGCGAGCACATGGTTGTTCGGCACCAGCGTCGGATACACGGAAACCTGCACGCGGCAGCCCGCATCCAGTTTTTTCACCGTGCCCAGCAGCTTGATGGTATAGCCGAGTTCGCCCGCAAACTTGATGTCCAGCGCGCTGACGTGGCGGATGCCCTCGACGTGGACTTTCTTCGGCTTGATCCAGAAACCATGCGCCAGCGAGGCGAGGATGCCGGTCTTGTGCGCCGCATCATGCCCGTCGATGTCCAAGTCCGGCGGCGTCTCGGCATATCCAAGTCGCTGCGCATCCGCCAGCACCGCGCCAAAATCCGCGCCTTCGTGCTTCATGCGCGTGAGGATGTAATTGCACGTGCCGTTCACGATGCCGTACAGCGCGTTGATGCGGTTGCCCACAAATCCTTCGCGCAGCGCCTTGATGATGGGAATGCCGCCGCAGACGCTGGCCTCGTAATAAAGATTGGTGCCGTATTTCTTCGCCGCCGCAAACAGTTCTTCGCCGTGGGCGGAAAGCAGCGCCTTGTTCGCCGTGATGACCGGCTTGCCCAGCTTCAACGCGGCCAGGATGGCCTCGCGCGCAATGGTCGTACCGCCGATGAGTTCCGCGACGAGTTCCACCTGCGGATCAAAAACCACTTCGCGCCAGTCCGTTGTGAGCAGGGCCTTCGGGATTTTCGCGGCGCGAACTTTTTTGAGGTCGCGCACCGCGACGCGCTCGACCTTCACGGATGCGCCCAGGCGCGACGCCAGCAGCGCGCCGTTGCGCTGAAGCGCCTCAAACACGCCGCTGCCGACCGTGCCCCCGCCGATGATTCCAAGGTGGACCTGCTGCATAATCAAGCATCCAGCTTGCCGAGAAACAGAGCAGGGGACAATTCAATTTTGAAAACCCGTGATTGTCCCTGAAATCCGGTTGCGGCGCATATTGCAAAGACGGCAATCAAACCACTCGCAACGCGCTATGGTCTCCCTCTCCTCAACGAGGAGAGGGGCAGGGAGAGGAGGCCAAGTATTGAATTACCATCAGATACACCGTGAAAGCAATCCGCCCCACCGCTCACACGTCGCAAATCTGCACCCCCTGCCGCAACGACGCGATCGGGTCCTTCCGTTTCGGCACGAACTCCTGCGCCACATACCCTTTGTAACCCGTGTCCAAAATCGCCCGCATCACGCGTGGATAGTGCAGCTCCTGTGTCTCATCGATCTCATTCCGCCCCGGCACGCCGCCGGTGTGGTAGTGGTCAAAATATTGGTGGTTCTCCTTGATGGTGTCGCAGATGTCGCCATCCATGATCTGCATGTGATAGATGTCGTAGAGCAGCTTGAACCGCTCCGAGCTGATGCGCTTCACCAGTTCCACGCCCCACGCGGTATGGTCGCACTGGTAATCCTTGTGGTTGACCTTGCTGTTCAGCAGTTCCATGCAGAGCGTCACCTTCAATTTCTCCGCCAGCGGCAGGAGGCGTTTGATACCCGCCTCGCAATTCTTCAACCCGGTCTCATCATCCAGCCCCGCGCGGTTCCCGGAAAAACAGATCAGCCGTTCATAGCCCGCATCCGCCGTTTCTTGGAGCCGCTGCGTATACGCCTGCGTCAGTTTGTCGTGATGCTCCACGCGGTTGAACGCCTTCGTGATTCCGCCCAGCCCGTCGATCACCGGAAAACTGACCATTGAGCAGACCAGCCCGTATTTCTTGACCGTCTCAAACTCCGGCGGATTCAGCAGGTCGATCGCCACCAGCCCCATCTCCTTGCCGGCGATGCAGAGGTCGTCCAGCTTGATTTTGCCGTAACACCACCGGCACACGCTGTGATTGATGTTGCCCTTGAGTTTGGCCGGCGTGCCGGACTCGGCCCGCGCCGTCTTGGCCAGCAATGGTGAAGCCGCGGCAGCCAGCGTGGCGGACTTGATGAATTTTCGGCGGGTCATGATATTAATTCCGTTGCGGGTGAATGTCCCAATTTGGACGGAAACAGGTCATATAAGTTACAAGCAAGGTGTTTGGATTAAAAGGTTTTCACGCCGCCCGCTTTCGGCAAATAAGCCCCAAAACCAAACCGTCCCCGGCGCGCTCGCCACTTGGCAGACGGGCATGGTCCGTGTTAAACTACTGCCATGAAAACGATTTCAACGACGCAGCTTCGTTCCCGGACGCGTTCGCTCGTGCGCACGCTGGAGGGCGGCAAGGCCGTGTCGCTTACCTATCGTGGTCATAAACTCGCGAGCATCTGGCCCCTGAAGTCGAAAAATGGCATCGGTGCCGACGATCCGCTTTACCGTTTTCATCGCCATGCGGACAAGCTCGCCCAGCCACTGACTGACCGGGACATTGACCGCCTCGTTTATGGCGGCTGAACCGCTCTTCGTTGACAGCGGTGGCTTCTACGCCTTGGTGTCGGCAGAAAGCGCGGCGCACAAGGAAGCGGTTACCATCATGGAAGAAGCCCGCCGCACACGCCGCCGGGCGGTCACTACGGATTACATTTTGGATGAAACGGCCACGCTGCTGCGTGCCCGTGGACTGACGAAGCAGTTGAAGGAGTTCCTGCGGCTTACGGAGACATCGCATGCCTTGAGCATTGAATGGATGACGCCAGATCGTTTTGCGACGGCGCGTAATTTTATGTTGAAGCATCTTGATCAGGAATTTTCGTTCACTGATTGCGCGAGCTTTGTCGTCATGAAGGAGCTTCGGCTCACCGATGCGCTGGCGACGGACAAACATTTTCGCATCGCCGGATTCAATCCGTTGTTGCCAGGGTGAGCGGAGCGCCTAATTTTCCTTCCGGTAAATAAACCACCAAAACCACACCGTACCCAGCGCGCCACAGATGGCCGCGCCCAGAAAATTCACCTGCGGTCCGAGGTGCCACAGCCACGCGCCGAGGAACGACCCGCTCGTCACCACGCAGTCGCGGATGAGATAATACGCGCCATATGTCCGCGCGCGCAGTTCCGGCGTCGCCTCGCCGATGATCAGCGCCTTGCGCGCCGGTTCGCCAAATTCCTTGAACCCGCGCACCACGAACGCCAGCGCCAGCCAGCCAAAGCTGTGCGCAATCATCAGCGTCAGCGGGAACAGCGTGAAGAACCCGAACGTGATCAGCACGAACGGCCGGCGGCCGTACTTGTCCGCCAGATACGCCACCGGGACGTAGCAGACCATCGCAGCAACCATCTCGAACGCCACCAGATACCCGTATTGTTGCGCCGTGACGCCGCCATGATCCATCGCCCACAGGATGACGAACGCATACGGAATCCGTTCGCAGAACCGGATCAGGATGTCGCTGACCAGCAGTTCGCGCAGGGCCGGGGTGAATGACCGGGCGACCTGGACAAAACTCATATTCACCACCGGTTTCGCCGCCGCCTTCGCCGCCTTGTCATCCGGCTCAAACATCAGCCATTGAAACGCCGCCGTGAGCAGGCTCATCGTGATGCACAGCAGCAGCGCGTACCGCACACCGTCCGCCCAGCCGAACCGCGTGAGCAGCCAGCCGCCGATGAGCGGCCCCAGCATCATCGGCACCCGCCGCACCATGGACTGCACGCCGATGCCCATCGTGTGCCGGCTCTTGTCCAGCGACGTGGCCACGACCGAGAACGTCGCCGGCAACGAAAGTGCGCTCCACGCCAAAAACAAAAATGAACCGACCAGCAACGCCAGCCAATGGTGCCAGACCAAAACCAGCACGTAGCCCGCGATGGAAATGAGGCTGAACAGCAGCAGGGACTTTCGTTGCCCCCAATGATCTGTCAGCCAGCCGCCGGGATACGCATACACCGCACCAAGAAAAGTTTGCAGCGCGTCAAACAGCCCGATGACGAGGACGATCTGCGCCGCCGTGAGGATGCCTTGCGAGAGGACTTCGATGTATTTGGGGGCGAAGCCGAGCCAGAGCTTTTCGCCCGTGCCTGCAAGCACAAGGGCGACCAGCAGCAGCGAAGTATTGCGCCGTAGCGCGAGAAATTCAGAGATTTTTCCTAGCCGACTCATCGGTTAAAGCCCGCAACGGTCAAAGCGGCGCTGAAGCGGCCGCACTCCAGACGCTTCGCGCGATTTGAAAGACGCATGGCATTCGCGGAGCGTCTGGAGTGCGTGCGGTTTACCGCCGCTTTGGAACATGGTTGGACTCACGCTTC
Organism: Candidatus Acidiferrales bacterium; assembly: GCA_035482455.1. Taxonomy (GTDB): domain Bacteria; phylum Verrucomicrobiota; class Verrucomicrobiia; order Limisphaerales; family UBA11358; genus UBA11358. The sequence goes on from DATHQS010000299.1 coordinate 4,432, forward strand.
AAGTCAGTTGCCCCGCCAGCGAGTTGGCGATGTCCTGCAACGCGTTGATCTCCGCCGCGGAATATTCGTGTTCGCGCTTGGTGCCGATGCCCAGCGTGCCCAAGACCTTGTCGCCCGCACGGATGGGCACACACAACGCGCCGCCCACGCCGGTCTGTTTCGCCGCCGGCTTGGCCACGCCGCTGGTATCCGTTTGCAGGTTGCAGATGGTCACCGGCTGGTTCTTCTGCGCTGATTCGCCTGCGATACCCTTGCCGACCGGGATCATGGTCACCATGTCCATCAATTGCGGTGGCAACCCCACCTGCGCCAGCAGGCGCAGCAATTGCGTCGGTTCATGCAGCTTGTGGATGGTGCCGGTTTCAGAATTAAACTTCGCGAGCGTGTCGTGTAATATTTGCTCCAGTTCAGATTGATTCATAAATTATTCAATGATGCTAAAAGGAAATTTGTAAACCGCCTCTCAAATTTAGCAGGCATCAATCAGATACCTCAAAGACAAGACGGACTCGATCACGTCCGTACAAATCTTCTATAGTCTGCATTGTGCGCAATACCAACTGCACGGACTTGTCCAATGATGCAATGTTAACCCGCATGTGTTCGAGGGCGCTGCGGATTTCGGATAAAGTCAGCCAGCTTACATTCGGGTCATCCGCATCGAATCTGTATTTAAATGGTGTGGGCCTTGGTGGGAGACCGCGGCACGGGAATAATGGGGGTATCCCACTTTTGTTGCGCACGCCACATATGGCCGCATAAAATTCATAATGCTTGCCACCAGCAAGTACGTAATTTGATGAAAGATCCCAAACGGAAGGATCGTATGTGAATGGCAGCTCGCCTGGCTGAGTATTGTCATCGATCTCGATATAAGCTGTGATGCTTGCCCCCATGTGCTTAGCTGTTTGATGGTTTTGTTTCGCCCGCACGATACTGCAACACCTTCACTTTTTCCAACGTCACCAGCCCACCGCCCATCATTTTATCCAAGGTGGGCAGGAAGGCATTTATCTTTTCTTCGCTATCGACGATTTCGATGACCAGCGGCAGGTCCATGGAGAGGCGCAAAATCTTGGCCGTGTGCAGCCGGCTGGCCTTGCCAAAACCCATCGGCCCGCGCAGTACCGTCGCGCCTGCCAGATGCGCCTCGCGCGCGGCCAGCACGATGGCTTCGTAGAGCGGCTTGTGCTCCCAGCGGTCGCTTTCGCCGAGAAAAATCCGTAGCAGGACGGCATCAGTCGGGATTTGCATATCAATTTCCTTTCATCGAATTGAACATTGAGCCGAGTAAATAGCCCAGCCACACGGCCACCATGCACAGTACGACGGATAACAGGATGTTGCCACCGGCATAAAGCCACTGGCGTTCTTGCAGATGTTTTAGCGTTGCCAGGCTGAAGGAGGAAAAAGTCGTGTAGCCGCCGCAAATGCCATACATCAAGAACTGCGTGGTGAAGGCGCGTGACTGCGAATCCATCCGGCCTTCCGAGCTAACCAGCGCGGCGGCAACACCGATGATGAACGAGCCCGTGACGTTGATGACGAGGGTGCCCCAAGGAAATGTTTCACCGAACCGCGATGCCACCAGGCCGGAAAGCCAGTAACGGCTCACGCTGCCCACTGCCCCGCCGATTGCGACCCACAGATATGCGATGTTCATAAGTATCCTGCGAACGTATGTTTATTCGTAGGAGTCATCAGCGCTGAACATCAGGCGGTTTTCCCATGCGGGATGGCAAACTCCATTACCGCCCAGATTATCTGGCGACTGCCCGCCGCAATGCAACCAAAAATATTTCTGCCTATCGCAAGCGCATGGTTCATTTCCATGCCAAGACCACCGCTCCCGCCACGATCAGGGCGCCGCCCGCCCACTGTTGCCAGGTGAGCTGTTCCCGCAGGAAGATGACCGCGAGCACGATCGCAAAAACAACGCTGAGCTTGTCCACCGGCGCGACGCGTGATGCCTCGCCAAGTTGCAACGCGCGAAAGTAGCAGAGCCAGGAAAGACCGGTGGCCAGGCCGGAAAGCACCAGGAACAGCCAGGTGCGCTGGGGCAGGGTGCGCAGCACCGTCATGTTGGTGGTGGCGAGCGCGATGCCCCAACTGAAGACGAGCACCACGGTCGTGCGGATGGCGGTGGCCAGATTGGAATCCATTCCGGCCACGCCCACCTTGGCCAGAATCGCGGTCAGGCCGGCAAAAAACGCGGATAATAAAGCCCACGTAAACCAGTTCATCAACGTCAGGGTTGCGCAAGCCCGTCCCGGATGTCAACCAACTTGGAGTCCAATTTGACCGTCGCCGGCTCCAGCCCCTCCCGCGTGGCCGTGAGCGTGATGGCCCCCGCCTTGAGCGTCGAACGGATCGCCACGCGGTTGATGCCGCACTCGGTGTCGAGCCAGGTGTTGTTCACGGAATTCAGTTTCCCGCTGTTATAGCCGCCGCGCCAGATGGCCGGGCCGTCCAGCTTGAAATCCACCCGCGCCTCGTCGGTCGGGCAGCGGCGGCCCTGCGCATCCACGACTTCCACGTCAAAGAACGCCACATCCGAACCATCCGCCTGCAGCCCGGCCGGTCCGACATGCGGCGTCAGCTTGATCTTCTTCGCCTCGCCCGCGGTTTCAATCTCGTCTTTCGCCACCACCTTGTCCCCGGCCTTGGCGACGGCGGAAATTTTTCCGGCGGCAAATGTCACATTGGGAAACTCAAAGATATATCCGTTCGTCGGCGTGCTGGATTTACCCAACGACTTCCCGTTCACCAACAGTTCCACGCTGTCGCAGTGGCTCGCGGCCACATACATCGTCTTCACCGTGTTCGTCGGATAATTCCAATGCCCGATGATGTGGATGTCCGACGTTGTACTTTGCATCACGCGATAAGTGTAGTACGCCTGTTTCGGCAGCCGCACGGAATCTACCTTGCCGCTCACGCGACAGACCTCGCTGCTGGCCTGCCGGCCATCCGCGTTCGAGTCTGACCAGTAAATGGAGGCGTAGGCCGCCCACTTGGCATGCGCCGGGTTCGTGTTGGAGATCTCATTGCTGACATACGCGTAATAACGCTCGGCGGCGGCGATGCAAAATGTTTCTGAATTCCAGTCGTAAGTGTCGTTCGGACCTTTCTTGAACTCGAAATGCGGCGGCGAGAAATCATCCCAGAACCGGCGCGCGGCCTCGTCGCGGAAATCTTCCGTTTCCACGAACGGCGCGCGGTCGCGGCGCTCACCGCTGTAGGCGCGGAACAGCACGGTGTTGTTGGTGAGCTTGTCCGTACGCGGGTCCTGCCCGATCATCACCCCGAAATATTCCGCCACCGGCGTGTTGCCGGCATCATTCAACGTCCGGCAGCCCATCGCGCGACCGCCATTCGGGTCCCATTGCTTGCGCAACTCCACCATCTCCTTCATGTGGTCGGGCGTGATGGAATTGTTGCCCGCTTCCCAAAACAGGATGCTCGGGTTGTTGCGGAAATAGATCATGGAGTCGCGCATCACTTCCGTGCGCTGTTCCCATTGCCGGCCCTTGGCATCGAGTTCCTTGTCGCCCGCCGGGCAGACGATGACGATGCCCGCCTGGTCGCACGACCGCACATCCACCGCCTGCGGCGAGATGTGCATCCAGCGGATGTAGTTCGCGTGCGTGCTGCGGACGAGTTGCGCGTTGTAATCATGCATCCAGCCCGGATACGCCTCGCCCAATCCCGCCCAGTCGTCGCTGCTGCGCTGCGAGTAGCCCGTGAGCCAGACATATTTATCGTTGATCCACACGCCGCCAGTACCCGCACCACCCTTGAACTCCGCCTTGCGGAAACCGGTCCGGATCTTCTGCACATCCACGACCTTGTCGTTCACGGTGAGCAGGGTGTAGACGTCATAAAGGTTCGGCGTCTCATCGTTCCAGAATTTCGCATCCGCCAGCTTGCCGTTCGCGGTGAACACCTCCGTCTGCCCGTTGACCAGGTCCAGCGCGTCGCTCGCAAACTTGGCGCAGACGTTGCCCTTCGCATCCACCACCACCGCCGAGAGGATGATGGATTGCTGGTCGCCGCTTTCATTCTTCACCTGCACCTCCAGGTTCACGTCGCAGGTTTTGTTTTTGATGTCAAAATTCGCGCCGTAGATGTATGTGCCCGTCGTCTGGAGATTTTCGTACAGCGGCAGGGTTTGGTACACCTTGCCGGTGAGGCGCAACCAGATGTCATGGTTGAGCCCGCCGTAGTTGGGGTTGAACGCGCGGCCCATCCATTCGTAGCCCGTGCCGGTCGCTTCCTCCACGTAGTCGTTGCTGTTGTCCACCTTCACGGCGATGACGTTCTCCTCGTCGCCAAATTTTACAAAGCCGGTCAGGTCCAGGCCGCAGGCGGTGACCCCATTCTCAAAG
>DATHQS010000300.1:0-12463 GCA_035482455.1 Candidatus Acidiferrales bacterium
TGCCATTTATTTTCATTTTTAGGGAGTGGGAACACCCTCTCACCCAAAAAATCAAAAACACTTTCGCTAATGATTGATTAAAAATAACTTACAACTTCCAACCCCCGCCTAAATCGTGAGAAAATTTCAAAAACATTGGCCTTTTGAACAATTTTCAATCAGCACTGTGACGGTGGCCGCAAGCAAGCACCCCAACTAAAAATTAAACATTAAAAACTAAAAACTCCCCTTCTCCCTTCTCCTCCTTCGCCCCCCTTTGCGCGACATCCTGCCTCCCTGTGGCCGTACGCTAGTACCTTGCCCGCCGCCCGCTTTTTTGTATCCTGTCCGTCCGATGAAAAAGCAATCGTCCGCGAAAAATCCGAATTCAATACGTCCCCCGAGCCCAATGCGCCCATTCTCCAGCCTGCTGGTCGACGGCCCGGAACGCGCCGCCGCCCGCGCCATGCTTTACCCCGTCGGCTTCACCGATGCCGATTTCCAAAAGCCCATCATCGGCATCGCCTCCACCTGGAGCAACGTCACCCCGTGCAACATGCACATCGACAAGCTCGCCCTCGAGGCCGAGAAAGGCGCGAACGCCAGCGGCGGCAAGGCCATCGTCTTCAACACCATCACCATCTCCGACGGCATCTCCATGGGCAGCGAAGGCATGAAGTATTCGCTCGTTTCGCGCGAAGTCATCGCCGACTCCATCGAAACTGTGGTAGGTTGCGGCGGGATGGATGGCTACGTGGCCATCGGCGGTTGCGACAAGAACATGCCCGGCTGCCTCATGGTCATGGCCCGCATGAACCGCCCCGCCGTGTTCGTCTATGGCGGCACCATTTTGCCCGGCTGCCTCACCGCCGCCGCGGCGCCGGCCGGTTCGCCGAACGTGGGCAAAGAACTCGATGTCGTGTCCGTGTTCGAAGCCGTCGGCCAGCACGCCGCCGGCAAGATCAGCGACGAGGAATTGCACGCGGTGGAAACCTGCGCCATTCCCGGCCCCGGTTCCTGCGGCGGCATGTACACCGCCAACACCATGGCCAGCGCCATCGAAGCGCTCGGCATGAGCCTGCCGAACAGCTCGGCGCAGAACGCGGTGAGTCCCGCGAAGCTGGATGATTGTCGCCGTGCCGGTGCCGCCGTGGTGGAAATGTTGCGCTTGGGTATCAAGCCGCGCCACATCCTCACGAAGAAAGCGTTTGAGAACGCCATCACGGTGGTCATCGCGCTCGGCGGCTCCACCAACGCCGTCCTGCACCTGCTCGGCATCGCAAGCGCGGCGGAAGTGAAGCTGACCATTGACGACTTCACCCGCATCGGCAAACGCGTGCCCGTGCTGGCCGATCTCAAGCCGAGCGGCAAGTACAGCATGAGCGCGCTCGTGGCCATCGGCGGCATCCGTCCGCTCATGAAGACCTTGCTCGACGCCGGCCTGCTCCATGGCGATTGCCTCACCGTCACCGGCGAGACCATGGCCGAGACGTTGCAGAACGTGAAGCCCTATCCGCACGGCCAGGGCATCATCCGCCCGCTCGCTAACCCCATCAAGAAAGACAGCCACCTCGTCATCTTCTACGGCAACCTCGCCAGCGAAGGCGCGGTCGGCAAGATTTCCGGCAAGGAAGGCCTGCACTTTGAAGGCAAGGCCATCGTGTTCGAAGGCGAAGAAAAGGCGTTGAAAGCCATCCTCAACGGCACCGTGAAAGCCGGGCACGTCATCGTCATCCGCAGCGAAGGGCCGAAGGGCGGACCCGGCATGCGCGAGATGCTCTCGCCCACCAGCGCCATCATGGGCAAAGGCCTGGGCAAGGAAGTCGCGCTCATCACGGACGGACGGTTCAGCGGCGGCAGCCACGGCTTCGTGGTCGGCCACGTCACCCCGGAAGCCTACGTGGGCGGCACCATCGCCCTCGTGAAGAACGGCGACCGCATCGTCATCGATGCCGAAAAACGCGCCATCAACCTCGACGTGCCCGCGGCGGAATTGAAAAAACGCAAAAAAGCGTGGAAGAAGCCCACGCCGCGCTATCCCCGCGGCGTGCTGGCCAAATACGCGCACACCGTGACCAGCGCCTCACTGGGCGCGGTGACGGATGCGGATTTGAAGTTGTGAGACGGTAAATGCAAACCGAACTCGACATTGTCCGGGATGTTTCCGCCCGACTCGACGGGGCTAACATCGGCTACATGCTCACCGGTTCAATGGCGATGAACTATTACGCACAACCGCGCATGACCCGCGACATTGATGTCGTGGTAGCCTTGCGGCCAACAGATGCGGCACGGATGGTTGAGATTTTCAGCCCTGATTACTACGTTTCACGTGAAGCGGTGGACAGTTCCATCGCGCACCAATCGCTGTTCAACCTGATCCACAACGAGAGCGTCATCAAAGTCGATTGCATCGTTCGCAAACAAAGCGAGTACCGGCTGACTGAATTCAAACGCCGCCAACGAATCACGATTGAAAACTTCGAGACCTGGATTGTAAGCAAGGAAGACTTGATCCTTTCAAAATTGTTTTGGGCCAAAGACTCGCGTTCTGAGACACAATTGGGCGATGTGAAGAACCTGATTTCGACCGGTTGCGACCGGGGCTATATTGAACAGTGGACGCGAGAGCTCGGTGTCGGTAGCTTGTGGCAGGAAGTTTCAGCATGAATGACACGTCGCCAGAAATCGCCGAACTCGTCCGGCAAAGGCTGATGGCCCGTTCCGGGTCGGAGCGTTTTGTCATGGGCACGCGGATGTTTGATTCTGCCCGTGCGATGGTGCTGGCTTCGCTGCCAGCGGGACTGCCCGCCGACGAATTGAAGCGCCGGCTTTTTCAACGGGTTTATGGGTGGCCCGCGCCGTTTTGAGAGCGAGTTGACCCAAATAACAAGGGATGCGGGGTTGAAGTCATGATTTTACCAATCAAAACTAAATAATGGACCAAATATGCCTTCTCCAAAAGCGATCCAACCTACGTTACTCTCACTAAAAGACCACCCAACTTTAAAAGAGGCTTGGGTCGAACAGCAACTTGTTGAAAATCCAGCATTGCTCCGCTTGGGCGAAGTGGAAGTAAGAGACAGGCAACGCGCCCAGCCCAAGGCTGGTCGACTTGATTTACTTTTGGAAGACATTGAACGGAAAAGAAGATACGAAGTAGAGATCCAGCTTGGAAAATGCGATGAGAGCCACATTATTCGAGCCATTGAGTATTGGGACTTGGAAAAAAAGCGCTATCCGCATTACGAACATTGCGCAGTCATCGTTGCGGAGGATGTCACCTCCCGGTTTCTTAACGTCATTAATTTATTAAACGGCACGATTCCCATTATCGTAATCAAAATGGAGGCCTATCAAATCCAAGAAGGTGTTGCGCTCATATTCTCAAAGATAATTGATGAACTGCATCTCGGGCCTGATGACACCGGGACAGGCTCATCCAGAGGAACCTATACCCGCGCCGATTGGGAAAATGAAAATCCCAAACAGATGCTTGAAATGATTGATGAATTGTTTGCAGGACTTAAGGCGATAGATTCGAAATATGATCTCAAATACAATAAGTACTACATTGGGGTCAGCTATGCAGGCAGTGCAAATAACATTGTCCAATTTCGTCCAAAGAAAAATTTTCTAAAACTTACGGTTTATCTTCCACAGTCTGACGAACTGGAAAAGAAAATGGATGAGGCAGGCGTCGAAGTGCTCGACTACGATACCAAATGGAGGACATACACGTTTCGCGTTACCCCTGATTCATATCGGAAAAACAAAGGATTATTTGCCGGCTTAATGAATAGCGCATACGATTTTGATGCTGCAGATTAAACTTCGTGACCCATATTTGTGAACGTCGCGAGAGCGCATCGCTATTTTGCGCAGAGATTCAACCACTTTCAGGGTTGAGACAATTTGTATATGTTTGCGTCGTGAATGCAGCCACGGCATTGGATGAAGAAATCAGACGCTATCGCCAGATGACGGGCGAGCAGCGGTTGAAGATCGCTTTGGATCTGCACGAACTGTCCTGCGATATGGCGCGCGCGGGAATTCGCCACCAAAATCCCAATGCCGATGAAGCCGAGGTGGAGCGTTTGTTGCGCCACCGGATTGAACTGGCAAATTTAGAAAAGCAGGCGTCGGAAATCGCCATCGCCAAACGGAGCGTGGTGCCAGTGCGGCTCGCACCGGCCCGCCCGCCAGTTGATTAACATCGTTGCATCCTTGAACCAAGACGCCATCTTTTTGCCAAAACGCGGCAACCGTTTCTCCCTCTCCCCGGGGGAGAGGGCCGGGGTGAGGGCGAGCGTAAAACAAATCAATCTAAGAGTTTGCACCCGTATTGACGCAGAACCCGCCGCCTTTTTCCTTGATTTCCCCCCCGTCGCCGGTCTTTCGTGATGGCCAATCATGAAAGAACTGCAAGACCTGCTTGGGTACATTACATCCGCCCATTATTGGTTTTATCTTTTCCTGGCAGCCTTGGTCCTTTTCTTTTTTGTCACCATCTTTTTGACGGCGTGTTGGGAAAAATATCCCCTCCGCCAGCATCAGCCCGGCGCGCCTGAAGATGCCGCCCCGCCCTCTGGCTATTTCCTGGCCATGAACGAGGCCGCGGCGCAACGCCAGCTCCTGCACTGTGGCAACTATCTCCAGATCCGGGACAACTCCCTCTACAAATGCTGCATCTCGCTGTGGCTGACCGCTGACCAGTGCACCCTGATCATGGTCTGGGGCGGCAAGATGGCCAAGATCGATTACAAACGCACCCTGTTCATCTCCGTCACCAGCGACGGCCGGGAAATCGTGACCCTCGACCAGTTCGGCATCACGGATCTGAGCGGCATCCGCGCGTTTGAGGTGGTTTACAACGCCAACTTTGAAGAACTGGCCGTGTGCCATGCCGGACGGCTGGCGCGGGAAACCGGGTCGTTAAGGCCGTTTTCGCCATCGCACGCCATGGATCAATTCGAAGACTTGGGGCGCGTACGTGCTGAAAAGATGGTTTCCCTTGGCGTGGCCAAATTTCTGGACCTGCAGGAATCCGCCTGGCGCTACACCGCCAAAGGCGCTTTTTTGGCCGCCTACGAGGCCTATATCAAGGGCCTGCAAAACGCCCAGCAACAAAAAGCCCGCGCCAACATTAAACGCCCCGGCGAATGAAATCCCGTAAGCAATTTCCCATCCCTCCACATTTCAGCACAACCCGAAAAAGTCACCCTTGAATCAAGACGCCATTTTTTTGACAAAACGCTGGAACCAATTCTCCCTCTCCCCGGGGGAGAGGGCCGGGGTGAGGGCGAGCGTATAACTAATTGTTCCAAGAGCTTTCACCTGCATTGAGGCGCGTTAGTACCGCCGTTTCACGCAAAGGTTTAGGACGTTTGAAGAACTGCCCTATTGCTTCTTCCCATCCGGCGGCACCGGCACTGAATTGGTGGCGGCCGGTTTGGGGGCCGGAGCCGGGGCGGTGGCGGAGGTGGCGACGGCCATGCCGACTATTCCGCCGGTCAATGCCGCGCCCATGACCACATTGTTCCGGTGGGTCGCGGCGTTCGCCCGTTCGACGATCAAAGCGGGTGCGTAGTGCAGATCGGAAACCAGGCGCTTGGCCCTTTCCCGGTCTTTGTAGCGCAGAAAGGTCGCCCTGGCCCGGTAGCAGCTGCTCGTCCAGGGATTTGGCTGGCTCTCCTCGGTGATGTCGATAACGTCGGCGCCGAGCATGTGTCCCTCCCGGCAAAACATTTCGAGCACCGTGGCCTCGTCGCAATCCGTCGACAGGCCGTTGTCATAGGCATGGATGGAGCCCAGCACATCCACCTCGTTGGTGTTGTAACTGACATTGGCCTGGATGGCGACGGCTTCCAGCGGCAAATCCTTGGAGACTTTCCCCGGCGGCAGTTGGTAACCGGTCCGCGTGATCCCCACGGCACAACCCGATAGCAGAATGACGGCCACCCCAAGCAACATTCCCAGTATGATTTTCACGCGCGAACTTTAGATAAACGGAAAGATTCCGTCCAATAGTATTAACCGCAGGCGGGCCGCCCGCGCCACATGCGCTAAATGGGTAATGCCTTATTTTGGTTTGGTAGGGACATCGCGCTGCGATGTCCCCGCCCGAAAAGCGAAGCTGAGGGCGGAATGGTTGTGGCGTGGCCTGCACTACGTTCGAACGCTTCCGTCACCTGACGCTACGCTCGGCGACGGAGACGGCGCAGCGCGCCATCCCTACCTATTTAAGGCACCACCCCGCTTCACCGCGCTTACTTGGCCTTCTCAATCTCCACCGCAAACGCATAATCCGGCCCAAACATGTTCGAACGGAAAACGATGAATTTCATGTCGGGCGTAAAACTGGGATTCGGCTCGAGGCGATAGTTCTGTCGGGACATGTTGACCAGCTTCTCGGATTCCAGGTAGCCGCCCTTGATGAGATTCGTGCCCAGCGTCTGCCGGTCGTTGAGGAGCACGGGACGGAACAGGAATATCCACGGGGAACGGTTGTCGCCGTCGCCGCAGTAGAGCGTGCCGTCGGGCGACGAGTTGTCGTGGATGGACGATTGATCGGGGTTGTATTGCAGCCAGGTCCGCTCCTTGGTCGAGACGTTGTAGCTGGCGATGTACGAGACGTGTCCGCCGCGCGGAAAATGGAGCTGATAGAAAACGGTCTGGCCGTCCGCCCCCCACCATTCATGGCCGGCGATCTCGTTCTCCATGATGCGCTGATGGATGAGCTGGTTCTGCGTGCCGTCCGTGCGGATGGTCCAGATGCGGTCCACCAGTTGCCAGGAACCCTCGTGGCAATACATCAGCAGCGCCGGGTCCGCGGGCGAAAACTGCAGGTGATTCAACCAGTCAGTGCGATGCTCCAGCAGGGTCTTCACCTTGCCCGTCCGCAGGTCGATGGTGAACAGCGTCATCGGCAGTTTCGCGGCCAATCGCTTGTTCATCATCTCACCCTTGTTGGCCGGCTCGCCAAGGTTGACCTCGGACATCTTGCCCAGGGTGGCGGTGCCGTCATAGGCGCCGCCGGCATCGGCATCGCCCTCGATGAACGTGCCGGCCCCGAGCGTTTCATCGGCGTTGATGGCGCTGACGCTGGCGCGGCGCGGAAGATCGGCGAGCTTGCGGTCCGCCCCGGTGTCGAGATTGACGCACCACAGTGTGGAATAAAGGCGGTTCGTACCGGCCCGGGTGTAGTAGAGGTTGGCCGACTTGTGGGCGACGACAATCGGCCGGGCCTTCCCGATAACGAGCTGCTTGGCTTCCAAGGTTTCCAGGTTCAACACCGAGATGCCGTTGGGCGTGGTGTAGGCCATCCTTTTGCCATCAGGCGTGTAGCCGTTGACGTTGAAATAAAAGCTGTCCGACCCGGGCTCGCGCGTCAGCCGGATGACGCGGTGGCCGGTGTCCGGGTCCACCCAACTGGCCGGCGGCGGCGCGTTGGTGTCCGGAATGGCCGCGCCAGCCGTCAGCCGGGAGTAAAGAAAAAGTCCGCTAACAGCCCACAGCATGGCCGGCCGGAACAGGGAAATAACGATGGTTTTTGGTTTTGAGGGAATCACGGGTTGCCCGACCAGACGTCCCGGCGGCCGTCCGGGTTTCAGGCCATTTCTCTGGAGCGCGGGCGGAACACCGGTGAAAAATTCACCCTTTTGAGGTATTGCCGCCGTCCGCCGGTCGTCTTTAAGATGCCGGCATATGAAAGCCCGCCTCTTTTCCTCCTTGTGCGTGATGGCACTGTCATTTTTGCTGACCGGCTGCCGTACTCCAGCCACCACCGCGGCGGCACCGGTGAATCTTGCGGGGCAATGGACTTGGACCTGTTGCGAGGGGAATTTCAAGGGCGAGATGACGTTGCAACAGGACGGAGGAAAAATCACCGGCCGGATCTTTGATGCAAATGACACGACGGGTGGCGCCGTCGCGGGCGGCATCAGCGACAATACGGTGACGTTCACCCGCACGTGGGGCGACGGTTTGCGGCAGGATTTCACGCTGGCCGTGAGCGCGGACGGGAAAAAGCTGGCCGGAAAATTCGACGGCACACAGGATACGCGGTACGGCAACCTGTTCGAGGCGACACGGAAGTGACACGGTGCCCATGCGGCCATCCTCTTGGGGCCGAAAGCAAACAACTTTTCTGCTCGTCAAGAAACATGGTTCCGGGAACACTTTCAGCCCGCCATGAATTTTGAGGTCAAAATCGACAAGGACGAGGTGTGGATCCTCGGGGCGGCCGGCGTGGACATGCACGCGTACCAGGAACTGTGGTGGCAGATTTTCTTCAAAAAGGTGAAGCTGCCCGCGACGGTGACCTGTCCTTATTTTTTGGCGGATGAACCGGTGGAGGTGCGTCTCACGGTGCTGGCGGAAAAGCTTTTCGGGATTGAAGTGGCGGAGGTGGCGATCGGCAAAAAGATTCAGGCCGAAGTCCTGCGTCACACGGCCAACAAACGGCCCCGGGCCATGGCGGAGGCGGAACACAAGGCGCTTTACGCGCGCATCACCAAAATCCTGAAACCCGATGGCGTTACGCCCAAGGATGTGGAGGCGAATAAAGTGACTTTGAGCCGGCGGGCGCAGACGGAGCTGATGGCGTTGTGCGAACAAACCCATTTTGCGTATCGCCACACACTTTACTGGCAGTTCACGCAGGGCCAGATTCCCAAGGCAGACCGGTTGTTCGTGGCGCGCTGGCTGCTCGAGCGTTTCGCGCTGGAGAAAAGTCCGGGGGTGCGGGAGGACATCGACACGGTTTTCCTGAATCACGGCGACCTCATCGTGCGCGAGCTGGCCGATGAGGTGGTCCGGCTGATCCAAGAGCCGCGTTTGGGCGCGAGCCGGAGCGGGATGATCTATCTGCTGGGCAAGCTGAAGCATCCCCGGGCGGCGGAATTGATCGCCGCAGTGATGGATGAAGACCGGCTGACGTGGATGGCATTGCGAAGCCTCGGCGAACTCAAGGCAAAGCAATTTGAGCCGCAGGTCAGAAAATATTTGCGCGACCCGGATGCGGAAATCCGGCAGGAAGCCAAACGGGCCTTGAAGAAGATGGGGTGCGTGGTGGCCAAGTCTCCCCCGCCCGTTCATCTGGTGAAAAACCGGAAGCTGTTGCCGAAAGGTTTGGCAGAATGGTCGACGAACCTGGATTTTGAAGAGCTTGAGCCGGTCTTGAAAACGCTGGCCGGATGTGTCGACAAAGGTTTTGGCGCGCAAGAGGCGGCCGAGGTGCTGGGGGTGGCGGAGGAGACCCGGCCGGAACAGACCAGGGCGCTGCGGTTCCCCATCACGGCGAACGGACACAAAGGGGAGCTGTGGCTGGTGATCTTCATGGATGACATCGACGCGCCGGACCTGGGAATCCATGCCGACGCGGAGCTGATCAAACAATTTGAGGCGAAGGTTGTACTGGAGGGGTGAGCCAGCGCGGGGCAATGGATGAGTTACTGAACGGTGATTTAATTCATGCAAAATTCACACATGCCCATCCAGCCACTTCTCCGCGCCTTCCATGTCCGTGAACTTCCCCTCAAGCTGGGCCTCGAACGCTTCATCCAGCAGCGTCCCGAAACGCGCACCGGGACGCAGGCCTCGGGCGATCAGGTGTCGTCCGAGCAACAGCGGCTTCGGCGCGGAATCGCGCAGGGCCAATTCTTCCGCCACGGTCCGCAACCGGGTCACGCCCTCGTGCACCTCGCGCGGCTTCGGCGGACGCCCAAACTGGTCCGCGATCATCACCAGACACAGTTCCGCGATGGTGGCGGGCTTCAAGGCGTTCGCGAGCCGCCGCACCGACCGTGGGCTGGCCGCCTGCAAGTGCGCCAGATGATGCATCACCAGCGGCACCACGCGCTCCTTGATCTCGTTCGGTGAATTGATGCGCGTCAGGAAGGCTTCCGCCACCGGCCCGCCCTGCTCTTCGTGACCGGGCGAAACGATGCGCATTTTGCCCTCGCGCTCGGCCTCGTGGGTGGTCTGCGGCTTGGCGAAATCATGCGCCAGCACCGCGAACATCAGCACGCGCCGCGTCATCTCATCCGCCGCCTGCCACTCGGGCAATTCCGCCAGCGCATCGCAGCAATGACAGGTGTGCGTGAAGACATCGCCCTCCGGATGCCAGCCGGGATCCTGCGGCGTGCCGTCCAGCGCCGCGATCTCCGGAAAATGTTTCAACCAGCCAGTGTCCTTCAGAAAACGCAATCCGGCCGAGGGACGCTTCGATGTCCCCGCCCACTTGAACCATTCCATGCCCACGCGCTCGACCGCCAGCTCGGGAAAAGTATTCACGATGGACCGGCACAACTTGACGGTCTCCGGCGCCGGGGTCAGGTCGAAGCGCGCGGCGAACTGCATCCCGCGCAGCACGCGCAACGGGTCTTCCACGAACGCCGCGCTCGTGTGACGCAACACCTTCTTTTCCAAATCCGCCCGGCCACCAAAAAAATCCAAATACTCGCCCGTGCGCGGGTCGTACATCAAGGCATTGATGGTGAAATCACGGCGGCACGCCGCGTCCTTGGGGCTGATGTCCGGGTCGAACTCCACGCGGAAACCGGTGTGCCCGGCGGCCGTCTTGGAATCCCGGCGCGGCAAACTAAAATCCCATTGCCCACCGCCCTGGCTCGAAAATTTAATCACGCCAAACGATTTGCCAACGAGATCGACACGGCCGTGTGCGCTCAATCCGCGCGCCAAGGTTTCATAACCCACGCCATAAACCTCCAGGTCAAAATCCTTGTGGGCGATGCCGAGCAAGGCATCCCGCACGCAACCGCCGACGAGATAAGCGCGGCCCAGCGCGGGAACGGTGCGCAGGAGGGAGGCGAGTTCGGGAGGGAGGGTCATGCTAGGGTTGCGCGGCGACGATGAGTTGAAGGCGGAGGTTAATGGTCACGTGAAACTGTATTTGGTTGTTTCGTGTTGGAAGAAAGCACTCGCAAAGAACGCACCGCGGCGTTCCGAACGGAAGCTTCTGTATCATTGATACCTTTGGTAGCTAAACCTCGCGAATCCGTGTTAGCAATCGGCAATGAAGGCAACATCTCAAAAAATTGAATCCTCACGTCTCGCGCCCTTGATCGCGCCAGAAGTGTTAGCTCTGGAATAACCTGCGTAAGAAGGTCACTGGGCAATTTCAAAAGTGCATCAAGCAGTTTTGTTGGGCCTCCTCCCCGAACGAACCGCCGAAGAAGTTTACGTAGCAAATTCGCATCTCTTTTCCCCCAATCAGTTAGCGTTTCAACTGCGGCATCTTGCACAGACCCCCAATCATCTTCGCACAACTCAAGCAGGCGCTCCATGCTTGCAGCCCCAATCGCCGCAAGGATCCGAACAATTTCGCCATGCGGCGCAGGTGGCACAACATGGCATTTAGGACATGATGTTTGTTCGATTGATACGTTGCATCGGCCACACTTGATCTCAACCCGATACCAATGCGCAAACGCTCGTTCAATGTCCCTGGTGAATGCTGGCGAACTGCTGATTTTCATGGCACGCAATCCTTCTGCTGCACCAAGTGCGATCTCCAGGTCAGTTTCAACAAGCAGCGATGTAAGCTCCTGTTGAACCACCTCGTTCTTCTTTGGTCCAACGAGGCTCCCCAGCGCACGGCAAACATGCCTCAATCCCCGTCGCGATCCGCTGTGCAACCGACTAATTATAATTTCCTGCGCCTTTTCACCCCACAAAACACCAGCAATGGACGAAATATAGTGCAGAGAGTTGCCTTCACATTTAAAAAACAGGGAGCGGATAATTTCGGGAGTTTCTTTTACCGCAACACCTCCCCAAATGAGCCTAGCTGCCGTCCACTGGATGCAGTCGGACGGGTGGAGAAATGCACGAGAGATCAGCGCACTGTCAAGTTGTGCACCGGCGGCAAGCTTCCAATCTGTCTCAGGACCAGATTTTGGACAGTTGCCACCAAACATTAATTTAAACGGATCGTCCGAAAGTAGAAGAATGTTGGCTTCACGGGCCAAGTCAGATTTGTTCAAACCACCGACAATGATTGCACCGCGCACGACTTCAATTGCTGATGCTCGCTCCTTGTTGAAGCCCATTGCTGTGAGAATTCCAGCAGGCGCCTCCCAAAGTTCCAGAACTTGAAACAAATCTCCGAACGCTTTCGGAATAAAGCCGGGCGGAGACTCGACTTTCGTCTCCGTCTTGCCTGTGGCGGCCAAGATAATTCTGCAAACTGACCGATAAGATTCACTCACAGCTTGCCAGTCAATATTCCTGAGGGCTTCCACGCTCTGCCATCGCCCAGCATTTCGTTTTGCAACAACGTCTTGAAAACCAAGACGCGAGAAAACCTTCTCTGCCGAGAACATTTCCCCTGATGTGATGTGCTTTTGGCCGAGAAACCTCTCTACAAGTTCCAGTGATCGCTCTTTCGGCTGCTCCCGCAATAATTTAGCGAGTCCTAATTCAACCAGTTGTATGCGCAAATCATGCGCTTCGTGTGGCA
>DATHQS010000301.1:0-6560 GCA_035482455.1 Candidatus Acidiferrales bacterium
TACCTGCTACTCCACCATCTTTGCGCTGGCCTCCGTTGCCGTCGCGCTCGTGTGGTTGCACCCGCTCGTGACGGCTCCGACCTGGCTCGCGCTCACCAGCCTGCTCGCCATCGCCACGACGGCCTATGGCCTCATCACCCGGGCGTGGACACTCGCAATTTGCGGCCAGATATTCCTCGCCGTCAGCGCCGTCGAATTCTTCCGCCAGGCCTTTGACGTCAAACCGGAATGGTTCTTCCCGCTCGCGCCCATCGCCGCGTTGGGAATCTTCTCCTTCGCCGCCGTTGGCTGGTTCACGCGCAAGCCGGACGCCACCAAAGCGGTGCGCGAACCGTTGCTGCAACTCGCACTCGCCTACCGCTGGATCGCGCTCCTGATGTCGCTCGTCTGGATCTGGGACTATGTGCCGGAACGCCACCTCGTTTGGGCCTACATGGCCGCCGGTGTGGTGGTATTCGCCCTCGCTTTGTGGCGCAGTAACCGGGAAGCCCTGGTCGCCACGACGGTTTATGTCACCGCCTCGCTCACCATGCTGTGGTGGCGCGATTACCTGGTGATGGATGTCACCTGGCCAAATCTGTTCGCGCTGCTGGCGTTGTTCGCCATGCAACAGGTTCTCCGCCGCAATGCTACCAAGATGCCGCTCGCGGAAAGCATCCACGGCGCGGTCGCCATCATCGCCGGCCTGAGTTTGTGGCGGTTTGTCACTTGCTGGGTGCCCACCGCCGACCTGTTCCTGACCATGGCTTGGGCCGGATTCGCGCTGGTGATCTTCACGGCCGGGATGCTCTTGCGCGAACGCTTCTACCGCTGGTTCGGCCTCTTTGTGCTAGCCGCCTCCGTCGGCCGAGTGGTGGCGGTGGACATGTGGAAGGCGGAAACCATCTACCGCGTGCTGACCATCATGGCCCTGGGCGTGTCGCTGCTGCTCATCGGTTTCGTCTACAACAAGTTTCAGGATACGATTAAGAAGTGGTTGTGAACTTTATGGCCTGACTATTTCAGCCGCTTGCTTGACAGACGAGGTAACCACCAGCAGCATCAGGCTGTGAAACGGCATGGGAAATTTTTGAAGCTAACGGGTGCTGTCCTGATATTTCTTTCCACTCTGCTGGCTTTCGGTTGGTTCGTCTGGCTGGCACCCGTTAGGCACATTTATTCGATAGACTGGATAAAATCGCACTCACACCGCGCTTTATGGGAAGAGGCTCAAAAATCAGTCGGCCGAATCGGCGTCACGCATGATGTCGGCATTGAAATTGGTGAATGGGGAGACAAGGCATGTGCAACTTGGATCATCAAACACATCAAGCCCGGCCAAAACATTGCCAGTTGTGAAAGCAGCCATTTGGGTGAAGCCCTCGCCGACATAACCAATCATCAGTTAGAACAGAACACAGAAACTTGGCTGGCTTGGTGGCAAACTAATCAGAACAAGACTCAAGTTGAATGGATTCGTGAAGGATTTGCTGAACGCGGTCTGGTTTTGCGAGATCCATTGACCACCAATAACATTATCAACCTGCTCGTGCTGTCACATCCCGCAACCAACTCCCCAATCTATACTAATATTCCAGTTTATTTGCATGGCAGCTTGCGCATGAATGCATTTCGCTGGCTGCGGGATTCCGACCTCAGCCCATGGAATATTCGGGACGCAATAAGCGGCGTTCAAAACGAGGCCTCGTACCAAGACCAAAGCCAGCTATCCATCGCCCTTATCGACTATGCTGAATGGTATGGGCAAAATTGGGATGGCCCCGGGAAATTAGCGCTCAGAAAAGATTTTGACACCCCTTTTTATTTTGAACACGTGTTTGCGAAAATGCATTGGCTTGCCTGCTTTGCAATTCCCGTACTGGCACTTATTGGCATTATTCTCTTACGCCGCCCAATTTCGAAATAAAATTGTAAACCGTTACGCTGTTCGTACCGCCTCCCGCAAATCCCCCACCAACGCCTCGATATCTTCCGTCGTTGTGTCCCAACTGCACATGAAACGCGAATCTCCCGGCGTGATGCCGCCGGTGCTGAATCTCCAACCACGCTGGCGCAACTGTTCCTCCGCCGGCTTGGAGATCTTGGCCAGCACCGCATTCGATTGCACCGGGAAGGCGATCTCCACCCCGGCGATGCCGCGCAGCCCGGCCTCAAGGCGCTGCGCCATGGCATTCGAATGCGTCGCGTGCCGCAACCACGCGCCGTCCTTCAACATCCCCACCCACGGCGCGGAGATGAATCGCATCTTCGACGCCAGTTGCCCGCCCTGCTTGCAGCGATAATCAAAATCATGCGCCAGTTCGCGGTTAAAAAACACCACCGCCTCGCCCACCGCGATGCCGTTCTTCGTGCCGCCAAAACTCAACACATCCACCCCCGCACGCCAGGTGATGTCCGCGGGCGAAACGCCCAGCGACACGACCGCATTGGCAAAACGCGCGCCGTCCATCAGCACCCGCAGCCCAAATTTCTTCGCCTCCTCCGTCAACGTCCTGACCTCCGCCACCGAATAGACCGTGCCGGTCTCCGTCGCCTGCGTCAGGCTCAGTGCGCGCGGCTTCGGATAATGCACATCCGTGCGCCGGCGCATGGCCCGGGCAATATCGGTCGGATCAATCTTTCCGCCCGCGCCTTTCAGCAGCATGATTTTGCTGCCGCCGGAAAAAAATTCCGGCGCGCCGCATTCGGAAGTCTCGATATGCGCCACCTCATGGCAAAGAATGCCTTGATACGATTGGCTCAAATGCGCCAATGCCAGCGAATTCGCCGACGTGCCGTTGAAGACAAAGAATACTTCGCAGTCCGTCTCGAAGATTTCCCGCAACCGGTCCGCCGCCCGCTGGGTCCAGGTGTCGTTGCCATAGGCAATTTCGTGGCCAATATTCGCCTCGGCCATTGCCGCCCAGGCCTCCGGGCAGATCCCCGAAGCGTTATCGCTCGCAAAGTTACGGTTTCGGTTCATAATCAATCATCCTCCCAGATATGCGCTCTTTACCTGTGGGTTTTGTCTTAGCGATGCCGAGTCGCCTTGCACCGTGATTTTCCCCGTCTCCAACACATAGCCAAAATTCGAGATCTCCAGCGCGCGGTTCGCGTTCTGCTCCACCAGCAAGATCGTCAATCCGCGCTCGCGGTTGATCTCCACCACTTTTTCAAAGATCGCCTTCACCAGCAACGGCGCCAAGCCCAGCGACGGCTCGTCCAGCATCAGAAATTTCGGCTGCGACATCAGCGCCCGCCCGATCGCCAGCATCTGCTGCTCGCCGCCGCTCAACGTCCCGGCGACCTGCTGCTCGCGCTCCTTCAGGCGCGGAAACGTGGCAAAGACGGATTCCAGGTCGCGCCGCACGATTTTTTTGTCGCGCACCAGGTACGCGCCCATCTGCAAATTTTCCCGCACGGTCAGGTTCGCAAAGATCATCCGCCCTTCCGGCACATGCGAGAGCCCGCGCGCCACCACCGCATGCGGCGGAAGCCCTGCGATGTTCTTGCCGTCATAGATGATCTCGCCCGACTTCGGCTTGAGCAGGCCGGAAATCGTCTTGAGCGTCGTCGTCTTCCCTGCGCCGTTGCTGCCGATGAGCGTGACGATGCTGCCCGACGGCACGGACAAGGAAATGCCGTGCAGCGCACTGATGGCACCGTAGCAGACCGTCAGATTTTTAATCTCAAGCATGGCGGTTAAAAACATCCAAGCACCAACATCCAAGCACCAGAGAAATTCCAATGGCCAAGCTCCAAAACATGCGCGGTGCGATATTGATGTTTGGAGCTTGGTGCTTCTCTGGTGCTTGGAGCTTGGATGTTGGAGCTTTTGCGTTTCATTTCACGGCCTCCTCACCCAAATATGCCGCAATCACCTTCGGATCCTTCCTCACCTCCGCCGGCGGCCCGTCGGCGATCTTGATGCCATAATCCAGCACCGCCAGCCGCTCACAAATTTCCATCACCAGGTGCATGTCATGCTCCACCAGCAAAATGGAGATCTGAAATTTCTCGCGGATGAATCGTATAAGCCGCGTCAACTCGACCTTCTCGGTGGCATTCATGCCCGCGGCCGGCTCGTCCAGCAGCAGCAGCTTCGGCTTCGCCGCCAGCGCCCGCACAATCTCCAGCCGCCGCTGGTCGCCGTAGCTCAGGCTCTTCGCCGGCTCATCGCGGTATTTTCCCAGCTGAAAGATCTCCAGCAGTTCCAGCACCCGGTCCGCGATGGATTTCTCCTCCGCGTGATACCCCTTGCCGCGCCACAGCGCATGGCGGATGTCACCCTTCAGATGCAGATGAAACACCGCGCGCACATTGTCAAAAACCGAGAGCGACGGAAACAGCCGGATGTTCTGAAACGTCCGCGCAATCCCCCGTGCCGTGATGAGATACGGCTTGCTCCCCACGATGGATTTGCCGTCAAAGGTGATTGCGCCGCAAGTCGGCTGGTACACGCCCGTGATGAGATTGAACGCCGTTGTCTTCCCTGCGCCATTCGGTCCGATGAGCCCCACCAGTTCATTGCGCCCGATCTGCAGATCCAATTCCGACACCGCCGTAAGTCCGCCGAAGCGGATGGTGGCCTTGTCGAGTTGGAGGAGCGAGGGCATGAATTAAAAATTAAAAATGTAAAATTAAAAAATCAGGACTCTCCGCTACGCTTGCTGGATACAATGATTGCACCGATCACGCGACGGATTTCATCGGCTTCCAAAATAAGCGGTTGCAATTGTTTGTCAGGAAAAAGCGCCGCGGTTGCCAGCAGGCGCAGGCGCAGATGCGTTTCGCGCGCCTCTTTCAGGGCGATGGACATTTTGCTGTTGAAATCAGCCTTGCTCTGCGCCGCCTGCGCTTCCTCGACATTCGCCGGAACGCTCGTCCCCGCACGAAGAATCTGGCTCATCATCACACGGCCGACACCGGGACGCTCGTCCAATTTCACACAAACCTGAATAATACGGACGGCAAACTTAAAGGCCCGTTCAACAATATCCTGTGGTGGAAGCTTGCCCGAACCACCCGGGCTGAGATCGGTGTTTTTCATTTTTAATTTTTAATTTTTAATTGGGTGGTTTTCTGAGGGTAAACAGCCCCTGCGGCCGCGTAAGCATCAACACGATGAGCAAGAGCGAATAAATGATCATGCGAGTGTCACCGATCCAACCGAGCGGGCGTTCAGCCGCGAGCCCCGGCAGATGCTGAATACCAGCCAACATTCGCAATCCTTCAGGCAGCAGCGTGAGCAACACCGCCGCAATGATAACCCCAATGTTATTCCCCATGCCGCCCAGAATCACCATGACCACGAACGTAATGGACTGCATGAAACCAAACCCGCTGGGTGTGAGAAATTGCTTGGAGTGCGCGTACAGCCCGCCCGCGATGCCCGCAAAAAACGCGCCGACCACGAACGCACTGACCTTGTATTTCGTGGTGTTGATGCCCATCGCCTCCGCGGCCACCTCGTCATCGCGCACGGCGATAAACCCGCGCCCGTATGTGGAATTCACCAGTGCAGCGACCACATACACCGTCACCGCCGCCAGCCCGAATGCCCAGAAAAAATTCGTCCAGCCATGCGCCACGCTCAGCCCGCGCGCGCCGCCGACATATTGCACGTTCTGCAGCACCACGCGGATGATCTCGCCGAACCCCAGCGTGACGATGGCCAGATAGTCCCCGCGCAATCGCAGCGTCGGGATGCCGACCAGCAGCCCCGCCACCGCCGCCGCCAGCCCGCCAGCGAACAGTGCCAGCACGAAAACCCCGTTGGCCGCAACAATGTTCAGCGTACCAAACTGGTTGCTGATGACCGCCGCCGTGTACGCGCCCACCGCCATGAAACCGGCGTGCCCCAGCGAAAACTGCCCGGTGTAACCGTTGATGAGATTCAAGCTGACCGCCAGGATGATGCTGATGCCGATGTCGTACAGGATGAAGAGCCAGTACGGATTGATCCGGCCGGCTACGAGCGAAATCAAAAAGCACAGCGCCAGCGCGCCTAGCAAAAAGGTTTTCGCGTGGCGGATGTTCATACCTTCTCGACCTCCTTTTTACCCAGCAACCCCGACGGCTTCACCAGCAGAATCAGGATCAAAATGGCGAAGGCGATCGCATCCGCCCACGTGGACCAGCGCGTGCCCTTCACAAACGTCTCCACGATGCCGATGACAAATCCACCGAGGGCCGCGCCGGGCAGGTTGCCGATGCCGCCCAGCACCGCCGCGATGAACGCCTTCAGCCCCGGCAGGATGCCCATCAACGGGTCGATCGCCGGATAATTGATCGCCCACAGGATGCCCGCCGCCGCCGCCAGCGCGGAGCCGAGCGCGAAAGTGAACGAGATCACCACATCCGTGTTCACGCCCATCAGCGCCGCCGCCTCGGGGTTGAACGCCACCGCACGCATGGCCGTGCCGATGCGCGTTTTCAAAACGATGAACCGCAGCGCCAGCATCAGAACCAAGGTGACGCCCAGCACCATCAACTGGTTGCTGTTCAGGCTCAGTCCGCCGATCTGGGTGACGGTGGTCACGGGAAAGATGTCCGGAAATTTTTTGATGGAGGCGCCGAAG